>JAIXXA010000045.1 GCA_027490975.1 Rhodospirillaceae bacterium | reverse complement strand
GCGGCCGATCTCGCCATCCTCGATGCGGCCTTCCCGCCGCCGCGCGGCGTAACGCCGCTTGAGATGCTTTGAGCGCCGAGCGAAGTTCGAATTCTTCCTTTGTTCCTGTCTTTGTGGTAAGCTGAACGCAAGCCTGAGTTCTGCTTTGGCGGCGCTGTTTGACATTGTAAATAAGGATTTTGATCGCCGCGCACGGGTGCGGCAGGCGCTTGAAATTTTCTGTGCAACTGGCGCAGAGGGGGATTTTCCAAACACGGAAAATCAACCGCTTAGCAACCGGACTTCAGAAAAATGTCGCGTAGAGATGCCAAAAACGTCGCGTCTATGTCGCGTGGGTGTCGCGCACATGTCGCGTCGATGTTGCGCAGAAGGCGCGCGCCAAACCTACGCCGAACCCGCAAGCGGGCTCGGCGTCAGGCATCGGCGAACGGTCAGGCGTAAGCGAGGCCTTAGGCGTAGGCGGCGAGGCGCGGGGCCGTTTCGGCCGAGCGCGCAAGCTCGCGCGTGCGGGCTTGCAGCTTGGCGATCGCGCGCTCTTCGAGCTGGCGCACGCGTTCGCGGCTCACGCCGAAGCGCTTGGACAGGTCTTCGAGCGTTTCGGGCTCTTCGCGCAGGTTGCGGGCGCGCACGATCTCGCGTTCGCGCACGTCGAGCGTTTCGAGCGCCTGGTCGACGAGGCCGCGCTGCCAGCGTTTTTCGTCGCTCGCCAGCACGTCGGCTTCGACGTCGGCGTTCGGATCGGCGATTTCGCTCGGCAGCATGTCGCCCTTGCCGGTCTGCACGGGCGCATCGAGCGGCACGATGGCGCCGCGCGCGGCGACCTCGATCTCGACCACGTCGTTTTCGCCGAGGCTCGTTGCCTTCGCGATTTTGGCGATGTCGGCCTGGCTCAGGCGCGTGTCGGTGTCGATGCCGAGCTTGCGCTTGACCGAGGTGAGGCTGAACAAGAGCTTCTTGCGCGCCACGGCCGTGCCGATCGTGACCATCGACCACGACGACAGCACGAACTCCTGGATCGAGGCCTTGATCCACCACATGGCGTAGGTGGAGAGGCGCACGCCGCGCTCGGGGTCGAAGCGTTTGACCGCATGCATGAGGCCGATATTGCCCTCGGCAATCAGGTCCGGCAGCGGCAAACCGTAGCCGCGATATTTCCACGCCATCTTGACCACGAGTCGCAGATGGCTGGTGACGAGGCGGTGGGCGGCGGCGACGTCTTGGTTGTCGCGCCAGGCGCGGCCAAGGGCGCGTTCTTCCTCGGGCTCGAGCAGCGGAAAGCGCTGGATCTCGGCCATGTAGCGGCCGAGCTCGGCACGCGGCGAATTCTGCGGGATCGAAAGGGCCGGCAAATCGGCCGAAGTTGCTGCATACGACATAGACCACCCTCCTTGAGGCTTGATCTGGGTTGTTTCAGGACCCCAATTGGGCATCCCAACGCGTCAAAAATAAGGCCGCGCCGAAAATTAATCAAGGTTAACGGTGTTTATTGCCGCCATGGCTCAGCCGCATGGGTTTTTCTGAAACCGTATCAAGGGTTTGGCGAGAAGTAGGTCTCAGGCTTTGCGATCGACGACGTCCCACGCCTGTTTTTTGCGGTAGATGGTCGAAGGGCTGATCTCCAAGAACGCGGCAGCGCGCGGAATATTGCCGTCGCAATCGGCGATCGCCGCTTCGATGATCTCGCGCTCGACGATCCACAGCGGGCGGATGCTGGGCTTGGCGTCGGCAGCGCCCTGCGGCGGCACCGAGGCCGATGTGCCGACATCGAGCCCGTCGCTGATGCCGCTGGGGCTGGCTTGCGCCACATGGGCGGGCAGCATATCGACGCGAACCGTTTCGCCCGAATGCAGCACGACGACCGAGCGCATCGCGTTTTCGATTTCGCGCACGTTGCCCGGCCACGCGTAGCGGCGGATCGCGTAGGCGGCATCGGGGGCAATCTCGCGAAAGGCTTTGCCCTCTTCCTGCGCAAAGCGCAGCAGCGTGTGGTGGGCGACCAGCACGCCGTCGTCTTCGCGCTCGCGCACCGGCGGCATCTGGATCGGGATCACGTGCAGCCGGAAAAACAGATCTTCGCGGATGCGCCCGAGCCGCGCGTCGGTGCGCGGATCGCGCGTCGAGCTGCAGACGATGCGCACGTCGGGGCCTTCGCCCGCACCGCTGCCGGCACCGGTGCCCGTGCCGAGGCTGCCGCTTGCCAGGAACTGCAGCAAGCGCGCCTGCACGGCGGCATCCATGTCGCCCACTTCACGCAGCAGCAAGGTGCCGCCATGGGCCTGCCGGATGGCGCCGGGGCCGGAACCTTCGCCGCCGAAAAGCGCGCGCTCGAGCACGTCGCGCGGCTGCGCCGAGCACGACACGGCGACAAACGGGCCGTCGGCGCGCGGCGAGCGGCGATGGATCGCCTCGGCGCAGAGCTGCTTGCCGGTTCCGCTTTCGCCGCTGATGTAGATCGGCGCCTGGCTCGGCGCCGCACTGTCGATGATGCGGTAGACGCGCTGCATCGCAAGCGACGCGCCAACAAGCCCGAAATACCGATTTCTGGCAAAGTCGGATTCGTAGGTATCGACGACGGCGCGCAAGCGCAGCCGCTCGAGCGCGTTGCGCACGGTCACAAGCAGGCGGTCGCGCGCGAAGGGTTTGACGATGAAGTCGAAAGCGCCCTCGCGCATCGCTTCCACCGCTACCGCGAGCGTGCCGGTCGCCGTTACAACCATCGTCTCGGTCGGCAAGCCTTGGCGGCGGATGTCGCGCAGCATGTCGAGCCCGTTGCCGTCGGGCAGATTGAGGTCGAGAACCACGGCGCCGAATACTTCGGCCGCCAGCAGTTTTTGCGCTGCGGCAAGCGTACTTGCGGTGCGTACGCGGTAGTTCGCGCTCCGCAAATACTCCACATAAAGCGCCGCTGTTGCTTCGGAATCCTCGACAACGAGTATTGAAGGCGTCGGCAGGGCGAGCGTCGCAGACGCGACAGGCTGTGGTTCTGATATGTCCATGCACCAATTATCGTGGCCGCGATTGCCAATGCAAGTGTTTCTGCTCTAAATTCCTGTGGATGCAGTTTCGTTCGGATTTTGCGGCGTGTATGTCTGATTTTAATACTCGTTGACGCCAGCCGAAGGTGCGCGCAAAAAAGCTTCAAAGCTGGCACAAAGTCGGCATAGTCGAAGCCGGGTGGCGAAGTAGGGCGGGGTCTTGGAATATCTAGTCCAGCAGCTGATCAACGGATTGACGCTCGGCGCCATCTACGGGCTGATCGCCATCGGCTACACGATGGTCTACGGCATCATCGGCATGATCAACTTCGCTCATGGCGAGGTCTACATGATCGGCGCGTTCATTTCGATCATCGCCTTCACGATCCTCGGGCCGTTCGGATTCGCGAGTCCGATCGTCGCGATCATAATCGTGTTGGCGGTGGCGCTGATCTTCACCTCGGTCTATGGCTGGGCCATCGAGCGCATCGCCTATCGGCCTTTGCGCGGTTCGTTTCGCTTGGCACCGCTCATTTCGGCGATCGGCGTGTCGATCTTCCTGCAGAACTACGTGCACATGCTGCAAGGCGCCAAGATGAAGCCGATCCAGCCCGTGGTGCGCGGCGGTTTCGTGCTTGCCCAGGAGGGCACCTTCGTCGTCCAGATCACCTATCTGCAGATCGGCATCATCGTCGCGACCGTGGCGCTGATGGCGGGTTTCACCTATCTGATCCAGCGCACGTCGCTCGGGCGCGCACAGCGCGCCTGCGAACAAGACCGCAAGATGGCCGCACTGCTCGGCGTCGATGTCGACCGCACGATTTCGCTCACCTTCGTGATGGGGGCGGCACTGGCAGCGGTCGCGGGCCTCATATTCACGCTCTATTACGGGGCCGTCGATTTTTTCATCGGCTTCCTTGCCGGCCTCAAGGCGTTCACGGCCGCCGTGCTCGGCGGTATCGGATCGCTGCCGGGTGCCATGTTGGGCGGCCTGCTGATCGGCCTCATCGAGGCGTTTTGGTCGGCCTATTTCCCGATCGCGTACAAGGACGTCGCGGTTTTCGGCATCCTCGTCGTTGTGCTGATTTTCCGACCCACGGGCCTGCTCGGGCGGCCCGACATCGAAAAGGTCTAGACGGTGGGCCAGGTCAAACCCGCCGAAGCCTTTCGCGAAGCCGCTTTGGCTGCATTGATCGCCTTGCTTCTGGCGATCCCGCTCGTCGGGTTCCGGCTGGTCGACGGGCTGCGCGGCCTTTCGATCGAAACGCGCTTCGACTGGGTTGCGTGGGGTGTGTCGGCGGTGTTCTTCGGTCGTTTGGCGATCGCGCTTTCGGGCACGCGGCGTCGCCTGCTGCCGGATCTCAAGTCGGTCGGCGCGGCGCTGTCGAACCTGCCTGGCGGGCTGTCGCGTTTTGCCGGCGGTGCGATGCTGGTCGGCGCGCTTCTGCTGCCGCTCGTGCCGTTTGCGGATCGCTACGTGGTCGAAATCGCGATCACGGTGCTGATCTACGTGATGCTCGGTTGGGGCCTTAACATCGTCGTCGGCCTCGCGGGCCTCCTCGATCTTGGCTATGTCGCGTTCTACGCCGTCGGCGCCTACAGCTACGCGCTGCTGTCGATCAATTTCGGCTGGTCGTTCTGGCTGTGCCTGCCGGTGGCGGGATTGCTCGCAGCCGCCTTCGGCGTGATGCTCGGATTTCCCGTCTTGCGATTGCGCGGCGACTACCTGGCCATCGTCACGCTTGGGTTCGGCGAGATGATCCGTATCATTCTGCTCAATTGGAAAGACTTCTCGGGCGGGCCGAACGGCATCTCGTCGATCCCGCGGCCCGATTTTTTCGGCTTTCCCTTCGCGCGGACCGCCGAAGACGGGCAGACGACCTTCCACCAGCTGTTCGGGCTCGAGTTCAGCCCGATGCATCGCATCGTCTTTCTCTACTATCTGATCCTGATCCTGGCGATGCTCACCAATCTTTTCACCTTGCGCATGCGGCGCCTGCCGCTCGGCCGGGCTTGGGAAGCGTTGCGCGAAGACGAGATCGCGTGCCGCGCCCTCGGCATCAATCCAACGATGATCAAGCTCTCGGCGTTTGCGCTGGGCGCCATGTTCGGCGGCTTCGCGGGGGCATTCTTCGCGACCCGCCAGGGCTTCATCAGTCCCGAGAGTTTCTCTTTCATCGAAAGCGCGGTGATCCTCGCGATCGTCGTATTGGGCGGCATGGGCAGCCAGATCGGCGTGGTCATCGCCGCCGCCTTCCTGATCCTCGTGCCGGAATTCCTGCGTGATTTTTCGCAGTACCGCATGGTGCTGTTCGGCATGGCGATGGTGCTGATCATGCTGTGGCGCCCGCAAGGCTTGGTCGCGCACCGCTCGCCGAGCGCACGGCTTGGGGGGCGCGCATGAGCCTGCTGACGGTCGAGCATCTGACGATCCGATTCGGCGGCCTCGTTGCCATCGACGATGTGAGTTTTGCCGCCGAAGATCGGCGCATCACCGCCATCATCGGCCCCAACGGTGCGGGCAAGACGACGGTCTTCAATTGCCTGACCGGCTTCTACAAGCCCGATGTGGGGCGCATGTGCGTCGCGGCCGATGGCCAAGAATGGCTGCTCGAACGCATGGAGGGTTTCCGTATCGCGCGCGATGCCGGCATTGCGCGCACCTTCCAGAATATCCGTCTGTTTCCGAAGATGACCGTGCTCGAGAATCTGCTCGTGGCCCAGCACAAGGCGCTGCAGCGCGCCTCGATGTTCTCGCTGGCCGGGCTCGTCGGCGCAAAAAGCTTCCGGCTCGCCGAGCAGGCGGCGATCGAACGCGCGCGCGGCTGGCTCGAGCGCTGCAAGCTCGTGCATGTCGCCGACGACGAGGCGGGCAGCCTGCCCTACGGTGCCCAGCGCCGCCTCGAGATTGCGCGCGCAATGTGCACGGGCCCGCGCATTCTTTGCCTCGACGAGCCGGCCGCCGGCCTCAATCCGGCCGAATCGGCCGAGCTTGCGGCCCTCGTGCGCAGCGTCCGCGACGAGGAGAAGATCGCGGTCCTGCTCATCGAACACGACATGAGCGTCGTCATGGAGATTTCGGACCAGATCATCGTGCTCGACCACGGGCGCAAAATCGCCCAAGGCCGCCCCGACGAAATCCGCGCCAACCCGGACGTCATCCGCGCCTATCTCGGCACCGACGAAGAAGCGGTCGCAGCGCCATGAGCAAAGCGCCGCTGCTGAGCGTGAAGAACGTCAAGACGCATTACGGGCCGGTCGAAGCGCTGCGCGGCGTATCTCTCGACGTGCACGAAGGCGAGATCGTGGCGCTTATCGGCGCCAACGGCGCCGGCAAGTCGACGCTGCTGATGACGATCTGCGGCGATCCGCGCGCCAGCGAAGGGCAGATCGTCTACGACGGCAACGACATCACGCGAACGCCGCTGCACCGGATGGTGCGCCTCGGCATCGCACAGTCGCCCGAAGGGCGCCGCATCTTTCCGCGCATGAGCGTGCTCGAAAATCTGCAGCTTGGCGCCTATGCCGGCGACGCGGCGAATTTCGAGGCGGACCTTGCACGGGTGTTTCGGCTGTTTCCGCGGCTTGCCGAACGCAGCGGCCAGCGTGCGGGCACCATGTCGGGCGGCGAGCAGCAGATGCTGGCGATCGGGCGCGCGCTCATGAGCCGGCCCCGGCTGCTGCTGCTCGACGAACCCTCTTTGGGGCTTGCGCCATTGCTGGTGGCGCAGATTTTTGCGACGATCCGAGAGATCAACCGGTCCGAGGCGGTGACGGTGCTGCTCGTCGAACAGAATGCCTATCACGCGTTGCGTCTGGCCCATCGCGGCTACGTGCTTGTGAACGGCACGATCCGGCTGAGCGGAACGGGGGCGGAATTGTTAGCCAATCCGGACATCCAACAGGCCTATTTGGCCGGCGGCAAGGGCTAGACACAGCAGGGGCGGGGCAGGAATGGACGCTTTCTTGGGAGCCAGCATCGGCGAATTCATTGGGCTCACGCTCGTGCTGTTCGGCGGTGCGGGATTTCTGATGGGCCAAGCGCTCGCGCAGACGTGGCGCCCTGCTTGGCATGCGCTGCCGTACGCGCTTTTGATGGCGCTTGCGAACCGGTTCTTGGCCTATGCGCTGTTCGGCGGTACGCTTACCGCACCGGTGCCGTTCGCGTTCGACGCGGTTGTGGTTCTGGCGCTGGCGCTCGTTGCATTCGGACTTACGCGCGCCCGTGCGATGACCCGCCAGTATCCGTGGCTTTACGAACCTGACGGACTTTTCGGCTGGCGCGACCGCTCTGCGGCCGCCGGCAATTCCGCGGCCGGGGTCCCGGACCGGCGCGGACACTGACTGTTTCCAGGGATTTTTCAACAGGTGGGGAGAACACCATGACAATCAAGCGTAGAGACCTTCTGAAAACCGGCATGGGCGCCGCCGCCCTGACGCTCGCCGCGCCGACGATCCTGCGTGCCCAGTCGGGCGCGCTCACGATCGGCGTTGCCGGACCCATCACGGGACCGAACGCTGCGTTCGGCGAACAGTTGCGCCGCGGTGCGGCCATGGCCGTCGCCGACATTACGGCTGCAGGCGGCGTGCTCGGCCGGCCGCTCGCTTTGGCGATCGAAGACGACGCCTCGGATCCGAACCAGGCGCGTGCGGCCGCCAACCGGCTTGCCGGCCGCAAGGTGCCGTTTGTGCTCGGCCACTTCAACTCGTCCTGCTCGATCCCGGCGTCGGAAGTGTATGCCGAAGAAGGCGTGCTGCAGATCACGCCGGCGTCGACCAATCCGCGCCTCACCGACCGCGGCCCGCGCTTCAAGAACGTGTTCCGCACCTGCGGTCGCGACGACCAGCAGGGGGCGATCGCGGGCGCTTGGCTTGCCGACAAGTTCAAGGGCAAGGCCGTAGCCGTGATTCACGACAAGACGACCTACGGGCAGGGCTTGGCGGACGAAACCAAGAAGGCCATGAATGCGGCCGGCCTTACCGAGCGCATCTACGACGGCATTGCGACCGGCGACAAGGACTTCACCGCCCTCATCACGCGCATGAAGAGCCAGTCTGTCGAAGCGATCTATTTCGGCGGTCTGCACACGGAAGCGGCCTTGCTGGTTCGCCAGGCCCGCGACCAAGGGCTCGGCGCCCAGCTCGTGTCGGGCGACGGCATCGTCTCGACCGAGTTCGCCTCGATCGCCGGGCGTGCGTCGGACGGCGTGATCATGACCTTCGACAGCGACCCGCGCAAATCGCCGGGAGCAGCCCAGGTCGTGCAGAAATTCGCGGCGCAAGGCTACGATCCGGAAGGCTACACGCTGCTCTCCTATGCCGGCGTGCAGGTGTTTGCCGAGGCGGCCAAGCGCGCGAATGGGTTGGGCGTCGATGCGCTGGTGGCCCAGATGCACGGCAAGTCGTTCCAGACCGTGATCGGCAACCTCACCTACGACAACAAGGGCGACCTCACCAAGCCGAACTACGTCTTCTACATCTGGAAAGACGGCAAGTACGCCGAGATGTAAGCGACGGAGTCGGGCGCTTTTTGCCCGAGCGAGGGCAAGAGAAACGGGGCTGGGGAACCAGCCCCGTTTTTATTTCGCTTTATTTTCAATGCATTAGAAGCCTTAAGGGGCTGTCATAATACTGCAATTAAACCTCAATATTTTCGTCCGCACCGGTGCCTATGGTGCGCCAGGGCAACGACCCGATAACCATCATTAAGGAGGTTCGCTTGAACCGCAAAATCAACATTCTCGCCGGTGTCGCAATGGCTGCTGCCATTGTCGCCGTCGGTATCCCCTCGGCGCAGGCGCAGCAGGCGCGCGACCAGGTGCAGATCGCCGGCTCTTCGACGGTATTGCCGTTCTCGAACGTCGTCGCCGAACAGTTCGGCCGTACGATGCGCCAGTTCAAGACGCCGATCGTCGCCTCGGGCGGTACGGGCGGCGGCTTCCGCGAATTCTGCCGCGGCATCGGCGCGCAGTTCATCGACATTGCCAACGCGTCGCGTCCGATCACGCGCGCCGAGCTCGACAGCTGCAAGGCCAACGGCGTCAACGACATCCAGGAAGTGCGCTTCGGCTACGACGGCATCGTGTTCGCGAGCCACATCAGCGGCGCGCAAATCGCCTTCACTACGCGCCAGCTCTATCTCGGCATCGCGGAACGCGTGCCGCAGAATGGCCAGCTGGTCGCCAACCCGTATACGCGTTGGAACCAGATCGATCCGTCGCTGCCGAACGTCGAAATCGCCGCCTTTATCCCGGGCGAAAAGCACGGCACGCGCGAAGTGTTCGAAGAGCGCGTGATGGCGTCGGGTTGCCGCGATTTTCCGGAAATTCAGGCGATCCCGGCCGGCGCCGAGCGTACGGCCGCCTGCATCCGCGTGCGCAAGGACGGCCGCTCGAACGACATCGACGGCGACTACACGGAAACGCTCGCACGCATTGAGCGCAACCGTACCGCCATCGGCGTGTTCGGCCTGTCCTTCTACGACCAGAACAAGGACAAGATCCGCGTCGCCACGGTCAACGGCATCGTCCCGACCGTCGAAGCGATCGCGAACGGCACGTATCCGGTCTCGCGTCCGCTGTTCTTCTACGTCAAGAAGCAGCATATCGGCGTGATCCCGGGCCTCAAGGAATATGTCGAGTTCTTCCTGTCCGAACGTATGATCGGGCCGGACGGCATGGTTACCGACAAGGGCCTTATCCCGGGTCCCGATGCCGAGCGCGCAAAGTGGCGCGAAACCTTCGGCCAGGGTTCGACGCTCGGTTCTTGATTGCGTAGGTAAGCGGGTCGTCCCGCGCGGGGGTAAACCTCGCGCGGGACGGTCTTCCTGACTTTTCCTTGTTGCGCAAAGTGGGCTATGGATATTTCACTCGTCTTTCTCGCTGTATTGGTTCTCGCCGTGCTGGGCATGCAGGTCGGTCGCAGCCGCGCATTGGTTGCAGCCGGCGGGCAAGTCAGAGCTCTGCATTCGCGGGTCGGCTATTACGGCGCCTTCATGGCTTTGGCCATCGCCCTGCCGGCTTTTATGGTGCTTTTTGTGTGGACGGCCGCCGAACCGGCGGTCATTCAGGCATTGGTGCGGGGAAAGTTGCCTGCCGCAATCCAGGCCCTTCCGCCCGATCAGCTCAGCCTCGTTCTGACGACGATCGAAAATCTCGCTTATCGCAATATTCCGCCCTCGCAATCGCAGCCCTATCTGGCGGAAGCCGCAGCGCAAATGCGCGATCTGCGGGCAACCGCGAATTGGCTCATGGTCGGCGTCTGCATGCTCGTGGCCGTGAGCGGCTTTTTCCTGGCGCGCGGCCGCATCACCGCCGAGTTTCGCGCCCGCAATACGGTCGAAGCCGTCGTCAAGATACTGATGATCGTGTGCTCGAGCATCGCGATCCTCACGACAGTCGGCATCGTCATGTCGATGCTCGTCGAATCGCTCAACTTCTTCGCGGAAGTCTCGCCGCTCGATTTCTTCTTCGGTTTGGTCTGGGATCCGCGCTTTGCCGGTGCCGCGCGCGCCGACCAAACGGGCCAGTTCGGCCTCATCCCGCTCTTGTGGGGCACGCTGTTCATCTCGTTCGTAGCGATGCTGGTGGCCGTGCCGATCGGGCTGCTGTCGGCCGTCTACATGTCGGAATACGCCGGGTCGAAATTCCGCAAGGTGGCCAAGCCGCTGCTTGAAGTGCTGGCCGGCATCCCGACCGTCGTCTATGGCTTCTTCGCGCTGATCACGATCGGGCCTGCATTGCGCGACATCGGCGCGGTTTTCGGTCTCGATATCTCGTCGACGTCGGTGCTTTGCGCCGGGCTGACCATGGGCATCATGATCATTCCGTTTGTGTCGTCGCTGTCCGACGACATCATCAACGCCGTTCCGCAGTCGCTGCGCGACGCGTCCTACGGGCTTGGCGCCACGCAGTCGGAGACCATCCGCCAGGTCATTCTGCCGGCGGCGTTGCCGGGCATTGTCGGCGCCTGCTTGCTGGCCGTGTCGCGCGCCCTCGGCGAAACCATGATCGTCGTTATGGCGGCGGGCATTGCCGCCAAGCTCACGGCAAATCCCTTCGACTCGGTCACGACAATGACCGTCAAGATCGTTGCCCAGCTCACGGGCGACCTCGAGTTCAATTCGCCGCAGACCCTAGTCGCGTTTGCGCTCGGGCTCACCTTGTTTGTCATCACGCTGGGGCTCAACGTGATGGCGCTCGCCATCGTCCGCAAGTATCGGGAAAAATATGACTGACGCGACCGCCGACACGCCGCCCGCCGGCCCTCTCAATTCGTCCGACTACGCGCAGCGCCTCAAAAAGCGCCACGACGCGGAATGGCGCTTTCGCGCCTACGGACTCGGGGCGATCTTCATCGGCTTGGCGTTTCTCGTCACGCTGCTGTACACGATCGTGTCCGAAGGCGCGCCTGCGTTCCTCCAGTCGGAGATCCGCCTCGAAGTGACGTTCGACAAGGCCGAGATCGATCCGTCCGGCTCCGGCAATATCGACGACATCATGAAGGCCGATTACGCCGCGATGGTGCGCCGGGCCTTGCGCGATCAATTGGGCAATGTCGGCAACGACCGTGCAGCGCGCGCCGCCGCACATCGGCTCCTCTCTTCCGGTGCCGATCTGCAGGCCCGCGAAATCGTGCTGAAGGATCGCACGGCGATCGGCCAGAAGCGCGATATCTGGCTGATTGCGGACGGCGACGTCGATTCGTTCCTGAAGGGATCGATCAGCCGCGACACGCCGGAAGATCGTCGCCGCATCTCGAACCAGCAGATTGCCTGGATCGAGAAACTGCAGGCCGACGGTCGCCTCAAGGCGCGTTTTAACACGACGATTTTCACGCGCGGCGCTTCGGCGAACCCGGAAATGGCTGGCGTCGGCGTCGCGGCCCTCGGCTCGTTCATGATGCTCGTGATCACGGTTCTGCTCGCACTGCCCATCGGCGTTGCGGCTGCGATCTATCTCGAGGAATTCGCCCCGAAGAACCGCTTCACGGATCTCATCGAGGTCAACATCAACAATCTGGCGGCCGTGCCGTCGATCGTGTTCGGCATTCTCGGTCTGGCGGTTTTCATCAATTTCTTCGGCCTGCCGCGTTCGGCACCGATCGTCGGCGGCCTCGTTCTGACCTTGATGAGCCTGCCGACCATCATCATCGCGACGCGTGCCGCTCTCAAGGCCGTACCGCCCTCGATCCGCGACGCGGCCTTGGGGTTGGGTGCTTCGAAGATGCAGGCGATTTTCCATCACGTGCTACCGCTGGCCATGCCGGGCATTTTGACCGGCACGATCCTGGCGCTCGCGCACGCGCTGGGCGAAACAGCGCCGCTGCTGATGATCGGGATGGTGGCGTTTGTTGTCGATTATCCGGGCGGTCCGCTCGATCCGGCGACGGCGCTGCCGGTGCAGATCTACATGTGGTCGAATCTGCCCGAGCGCGGCTTCATCGCCCGTACATCGGCCGCGATCATGATCCTTCTCGGCTTCCTGCTTGTCATGAATGCGTTGGCCATCTGGCTGCGCACCAAATTCGAACGTCGGTGGTGAACGCAATGGAAATGGCCCGTACAATGACCGAAACCAAAGTGGCCGGCACTGCGCCGACCGAGGCGATCAAATTCAAGATCAAGATGTCGGGGCGTGGCGTCAATGTCCATTACGGCGCGAAACATGCGCTGAAAACGGTCGATATCGACATCCGCGAAAACCAGGTGACCGCCTTCATCGGCCCGTCGGGGTGCGGCAAATCGACGTTCCTGCGCTGCTTGAACCGCATGAACGACACGATCGACGCCTGCAAGGTGTCGGGCGATCTCAAGCTCGACAAGCAGGACATCTACGACAAGTCGATCGACGTCGTGCAGCTGCGCGCGCGCGTGGGCATGGTGTTCCAGAAAGCAAATCCCTTTCCGAAGTCGATCTACGAGAACATCGTCTACGGCCCGAAGATCCACGGGCTTGCGACGACCAAGCAGGAGCTCGACGAGATCGTCGAAAAGTCGCTGCGCGGCGCGGGCCTCTGGAACGAGGTCAAGGATCGTCTGCTCGATTCCGGCACCGGTCTGTCGGGCGGCCAGCAGCAGCGCCTGTGCATCGCGCGCGCGATCGCGGTTTCGCCCGAAGTGATCCTGATGGACGAGCCGTGCTCGGCACTCGACCCGATCGCGACCGCGCATGTCGAAGAGCTTATCGACGAACTCAAGTCGAAATACACGATCGTGATCGTCACCCACAACATGCAGCAGGCCGCGCGCGTGTCGCAGCGCACGGCATTCTTCCATCTGGGCGTTCTGGTCGAGGAAGACGACACGGCCAACATCTTCACCAATCCGCGCGACGAGCGCACGCAAGGCTACATCACCGGCCGCTACGGCTGAGGAGCTCTCGATGCCAAACGACCATATCGTCAAATCGTTCGACGAAGAACTGAAGCGTCTTTCCAACTTGCTGGCCCGCATGGGCGGCCTCGTCGAGGCTCAGATCGCGACCTCGATCCAAGCGGTTGCGCAGCGCGACGGGGACCTTGCGACGAGCGTGATCACGGCCGATTCGCGCGTCGACGAACTCGAGCGCGACATCGACGACCAGGTGCTGCGCGTGATGGCGCTGCGCCAGCCGGTCGCGACGGATCTGCGTTTTGCCCTGGGCGCGCTGCGCATCGCCGCCGACCTCGAAAGGGCCGCCGACTACGCCAAGAACGTCGCAAAACGCGCGATCGCCCTCAACCAGGTAGCACCCTTGCGACCGGTCCATGCGATCCCGCGCATGGGAGCGATGGTACGCGAGATGCTGAAGGACGTGCTCGACGCGTTTGCGGCCCGCGACGTCGCCAAGGCCGTTGCGGTCTGGAATCGCGACGAAGAGCTCGACGAAATGTACGGTTCGCTGTTCCGCGAGCTGTTGACCTACATGATGGAAGATCCGCGCAATATCACCGGATCGACGCATCTGCTGTTCATCGCCAAGAACATCGAGCGCATCGGCGACCACACGACGAACATCGCCGAAACAATCCACTTCCTGGTAACCGGCGTGCCTTTGCGCGCCGAACGTCCCAAGGGCGACGGCGGCAATTTCGCGGTCGTCGGCGCTTCCAAACCGGCCGAGTGACGGAGCAACCGCACGTGAAACCGCATCTTCTCATCGTCGAGGACGAACCTGCGCTGATCGAGCTTCTGCGCTACAATTTCGACAAGGAAGGGTTTCGCGTCACCACAGCCGGCGACGGCGAAGCGGCACTGGTGGCCGTGGCCGAGGGGCGCCCGGATCTGATGATTCTCGACTGGATGCTGCCGCATATTTCCGGGCTCGAGGTTTGCCGCCAGCTGCGGCGCAAGGCGGACACGCGCGATTTGCCGATCATCATGCTGACCGCGCGCGGCGAGGAGAGCGACCGGGTCCGCGGCCTCGAGGTCGGGGCCGACGACTATGTCGCCAAGCCGTTCAGCCCGTCTGAACTCATCGCACGCGTGCGCGCGGTACTCCGCCGCGCGAAACCCTCGTCCGCGCACGACATGCTGACCTATGGCGATCTCAGCATGGATCTGGCGTCGCATCGTGTGATCCGAGGCGGCCGTTCGGTGCATTTGGGGCCGACCGAGTTTCGCCTGCTGCGTTTCCTGCTCGAGCGGCCCGGTCGCGTCTATAGCCGCGAGCAACTCCTCGACGCGGTCTGGGGGCGCGACATCTATGTCGAGCCGCGGACGGTCGATGTGCATATCCGGCGTTTGCGCAAGGCGATCAACGGCGAAGGCGAAATCGATCTGATCCGCACGGTCCGTTCGGCCGGCTACGCGCTCGACGAGACCGCCGACGCCTGAACGCGGCATCCGGCGGTACCGCTTGAGCCGGGGTCCCGGCTTGCTATGATGCAAGCCGGATGACAAAGCCTCAACTGACGAAACACCCCGAGCTGCTCGGGGCTCTCGAAATGCGCAATGCGTGCGATTCGGGAAAACTCGATTCTTCAACGCTGGTTGCCGCTTGTTTGGCGCGGATAGGCGCCCGCGAGCCCGAGGTTCGCGCGTGGCGCCATGTCGAAAAACGCGACGCGCGCGGCCGGGCGGCCGCCCTCGACAAGGTCGCGCGCACGCAGCCGCTGCACGGCATTCCGGTCGGCGTCAAGGATCTGATCGACACCGCCTCGATGCCGACGGGCTACGGTTCGCCCATCTACCGCAACCATCGTCCCAAAAACGACGCGCTATGCGTGCGGCGCTTGATCGCGGCCGGCGCCATTCCGATGGGCAAGACGGTGACCACGGAGTTCGCCTATTTCACGCCGGGGCCGACCCACAATCCGATCCGTCACGGCTATACGCCCGGCGGGTCGTCGTCGGGGTCGGCGGCTGCGGTTGCCGATTTTCATGTGCCGCTGGCATTGGGCACCCAGACGGCCGGTTCCGTGATCCGGCCTGCCGCCTTTTGCGGCGTGGTCGGCTACAAAGGCACCTATGGCTGGATCGACATGGCGGGCATCAAGCCGCTGTCGCCGTCGCTCGACACGCTGGGCGTATTCTGTCGCGAGGTCGCCGATCTCGATCTTGTGCGCCGCGCACTCGTGGCGGCCCGCCCCATCGCTGGCTTAGGCGATGCAGGCCGTTCGGCCCCACGTGTTGCCGTTTGCTATACGCCCTTTTGGGAGTCGGCCGACGGTTCCACGCGCCGCCTGTTCGAGCTGCTGGTGGCGCGCCTCGAAGGGGCGGGTGTCTCCGTGCGCGATTTCGAGGGCGAGGATTACTGGGCCGATCTCAACGACGCGCAGCTTGCCATCATGTCGCGCGAGGCTTCGGTGTCGCTGGCGCGCGAGCGGGCCGAACATCCGGGCGAACTGTCGGAAGCCTTGCGCGACATGCTGGAGACGGGCGACCAGGTCGGCATTCGCGAGGAAACGGCCGCCAAGGCCCTCGCCACCAAATGCCGCCATCGGCTGGCGCAGCTCTGGCGCGACATCGACGTGATCCTCACGCCCGCCGCCCCGGGCCCGGCGCCGCGCGGCATCGAGCGGACAGGCGATCCCGTTTTCAACCGCATGTGGACGCTGCTGGGGAACCCTGCGATCGCTCTGCCGGCCGGCAAGAGCGACGACGGCTTGCCGCTCGCCATCCAATTGATCGGGCCGCACAACGAAGACGGCGAATTGATCGGCCACGCCGCCTGGTTCGAGGCGTTCCTGAAGCGCTAGCCTGCGGCGGGCGTGTGCAGGTGGCAGGCCACTTGATGG
Source organism: Rhodospirillaceae bacterium (assembly GCA_027490975.1). GTDB lineage: Bacteria > Pseudomonadota > Alphaproteobacteria > CACIAM-22H2 > CACIAM-22H2 > Tagaea. Next base: position 15,405 of record JAIXXA010000045.1, on the reverse strand, counting down.
CCCGGTGCTATTTCGAGGATCGGCGGTTCGTGCGTGCGGCAGCGCGCTTCGGCCACGGGGCAGCGCGTATGGAAGCGGCAGCCCGACGGCGGGTTGATCGGCGACGGCACGTCGCCCGACAGCACGATGCGCGTTTTGCGCGCGCGTGGGTTCGGCGTTGGGGCGGCCGACAGCAGCGCTTGCGTATAGGGATGCAAGGGCCGCGTGAAGATCGTCCGCCGGTCGGCGATCTCCACGATCTTGCCGAGATACATGACCGCCACGCGGTGGCTGATATGCTCGACGACCGCGAGGTCGTGGGCGACGAACAGATAGGACAGGCCGAATTCGGCCTGCAGATCCATGAGCAGATTGACGACTTGCGCCTGCACCGAAACGTCGAGGGCGGATACCGGCTCGTCCGCGACGATCAGTTTGGGCTGTACGGCGAGAGCGCGCGCGATGCCCAGACGCTGGCGTTGGCCGCCGGAAAACTCGTGCGGATAGCGCGCCATCTGGTCGGCGCGCAGCCCGACCTTCTCGAAGAGCCATGCCGTGCGTTCGCGCGCTGCCTTACCCGTCGCCAAGCTGAAATTCGTCAGCGGCTCGGCGACGATGTCGCCTGCCGTCAAACGCGGGCTCAAGGAGGAATAGGGATCTTGGAAGACGACCTGCATGTTGCGCCGATGCGGTCGCATGGCGCTTCGGCTCAGTTTTTCGATGGCGGTGCCGCCGAGGCGGATAGTGCCTGCCGTCGGTTCGACAAGCTTCAGGATCGATTTGCCGACGGTCGATTTGCCGCAGCCGCTTTCTCCGACGAGTCCGAGCGTTTCGCCAGGATCCACATGGAACGACACGCCGTCGACCGCGTAGACCTTGGCCGACACGCGCCCCAAGATGCCTTTGCGGATCTCGTAGTGCTTCTTGAGGCCGACGACTTCGAGCAAGGGTTCCGTCATGCCGCGGCCTCGGCAACGCGATCGGCGAACCAGCAGGCGGAGAAATGGCCGGGCGCGTGTTCTTCGAGCGGCGGGGCTTCGCGGCGGCAGCGCTCTTGGGCAAAGCTGCAGCGCTCGGCAAAGGCGCAGCCCGGAATCGCCTCGGTCAGGCGCGGCACAATGCCGGGGATCTCGGCGAGGCGCTGGCGCGGGCCGTCGGCCTGCGCTGCCGATCCCAAATGCGGGATCGAGCCCATCAGTCCGCGCGTGTAGGGATGGCGCGGGCGTTCGAACAGCATCTCGACGGGGGCCTCTTCGACCTTGCGGCCCGCGTACATCACCACGACGCGTTGGGCCGTTTCGGCGACGACGCCCAAATCGTGCGTGATGAGAATCACGGCCGCCCCGATCTTGCGTTTGAGATCGAGCATGAGTTCGAGGATCTGGGCTTGGATCGTGACGTCGAGGGCCGTGGTCGGTTCGTCGGCAATCAGAAGCTTGGGATCGCACGCAAGCGCCATCGCGATCATCACGCGCTGGCGCATGCCGCCCGAAAGCTGGTGGGGATAGGCGGCCGCACGCCGTGCGGGCTCGGGCATGCGCACGAGATCGAGCATCTCGATCGCGCGTTGGCGCGCGGCGGCGCCGTCGAGCCCCTGGTGCAACTCCAGCGTTTCGGCGATCTGCCGGCCGACAGTGAGCACGGGATTGAGGCTCGTCATCGGCTCCTGGAAGATCATCGAGATGTCGTTGCCGCGGATGCGGCGCATCTCGGCTTCGCTGCAGGCCAGCAGATCACGCCCTTCGAAGCGGATGGCGCCCGAGACGATGCGTGCGGGCGGCGAGGGGAGCAGGCGCAGAATCGACATCGCCGTGACCGACTTGCCGCAGCCGCTTTCGCCGACCACGGCCAGCGTTTCGCCCGCATGGACAGTGTAGGAGACGCCGTCGACCGCACGCACCACGCCGTCGGCCGTGTAGAAATGCGTCTGGAGATTATCGATCTCGAGCAGCGGTTTGGCGTCGGACATGGGTGCGCCTACAATTGCCGCGCAAGGCGCGGATCGAGCGCGTCGCGCATGCCGTCGCCCAGCAGATTGATCGCCAGAACCGTAACCGACAAGAAGCCCGCAGGAATAAGAATCAGATGCGGGCGAACCTGGAAGATGGCGCGTCCTTCGGCGATGATATTGCCCCAGGTCGGGATCGACGGCGGCAGCCCCGCACCGATGAAAGACAGGATCGCCTCGGTGATGATCGCGGACGCCGCAATGTAGGTCGCCTGCACGATCAAGGGGGCAAAGGTGTTGGGCAGAATATGGCGCCAAAGAATGAGCGGCGTGGACGTGCCGACCGCGATCGCCGCCTCGACGAAGGGCTGTTCGCGCAAGCCCAGCACGATGCTGCGCACCAGGCGCGTGACGCGCGGAATCTCGGCGATCGCGATAGCCGCAATCACGTTCTCGAGGCTTGCGCGCGTGAGCGCCATCAACGCGATGGCAAGCAGCACGGACGGGATCGACATGAGCCCGTCCATGACCCGCATCAGAACCGCGTCGATCCAGCGGTTGAAGCCCGCAAGCAGGCCGAACAGAAGTCCTGCCAGCACGGCCACGAACGCGACCGCAAAGCCGACAAACAGGGAAGCGCGGGCCCCGTAGACGACGCGACTGTAGACGTCGCGGCCCAACGCATCGGTGCCGAACCAATATTGCTCCGACGGCATGCGCAAGCGGCGAATCGGAGACAAGGAAGCCGGATCGACGGTGCCGAGAAACGGTGCTGCCAAGGCGATCGCCACCATCAGCGCCAGCAACAGGCCGCCGATCACGATCGACAAATGGCGCCGCCACCAGGAACGGCGCTTGCCGGCGACTTGCGCGGATGTCGCGGGGGCGACGAGGGTGAGGGTCATGGAAGCGCCCTCAATACCGAATGCGCGGATCGAAGAGCGTGTAGCTCAGATCGACCAGCAGATTGATGATCACGTAGACGAACGAAAACATGAGGATCACGCCCTGGATGACCGGGTAGTCGCGCCGCAGGATCGCATCGACCGTCATCCGGCCGAGTCCCGGTATGGCGAAGACGCTCTCGGTCACGACCACCCCGCCGATCAGCAATGCAACGCCGATGCCGACCACGGTCACGATGGGGACGGCCGCGTTGCGCAGCGCATGGCCCAGCAGCACGCGGTCGGTGCGCAGGCCCTTGGCGTTGGCGGTGCGGATATAGTCTTGCGCCATGACGTCGAGCATGGCCGCGCGCGTCATGCGCGCGATCAAGGCAATGTAGATGGTGCCGAGGGCGACAGTCGGCAGAATGATGTTGCGCAGAAACGGCCCGAGCCCTTCTCGGATCGACGTGAAGCCTTGCACCGGCAGCCAGTCGAGTTCGATCGCGAAGGTGAAAATCAGCACGTAGCCGATGACGAAGACGGGCACCGAGAAACCCAGAACCGCAAACAGCATGACGAGGCGGTCGATCCATCCGCCCGCTTTCCAGGCCGCCAGCACGCCCATTGGGATCGCGACGCTGACGGCAAAAAGCAAGGTGACGATCGACAGCGAAATGGTTGCTTCGAGCCGTTGGCCGATCAGGGTTGCGACGGGGAGATTCGAGAAGATCGAGGTTCCGAGATCGCCTTGCAGGATGGCCCACAACCAGGTGCCGAAGCGCACATGATAGGGAAGGTCGAGGCCAAGCGAGCGTCGGATGCGGGCGATGTCGTCGGCGGTCGACATGTCGCCCGCGATGATCGCCGCAGGATCGCCCGGCGAGAAGTAGAGAAGTGAGAAAACGAAAAGGGCCACCACCCCCATGACGGGGATGGTGGCCAGAATACGGCGCACGATATAGGCGAACACGCGCCTTGTTGCCGATCAGATTGCGGTCAACGCTTGTCGACGTTCCAGAAGAACGGCACCGGCGAGATGACGATGCCGGTCACGTTCCGACGGAACGCAGTGGGCTGCTGGAACTGGCCCACCGTGACGTAGGGAACCTGTTCGAACGCGTTCGCCTGGATCTGGCGCGCCAGTGCAATCTGGTCGGCCGGGGCGGCGGCGGCAAGCCAACGCTCGCGCAGCGCTTCGCCGGTCGGATCTGTCGGCCAACCGGCCCAGGCGGCTCCCCCGTGACCGCGCAGCGGCGCATGCAGGGCGGGATTCACGAGGTCGGGGCCGACCCACCAGGTATGGAAGATCGACCAGCCGCCCTGGTCGGCGGGCGTGCGGTTGTTGCGGCGCGCCAGTACCGAACCCCAATCGGTCGCCACCAATTCGACGTTCATGCCGAGCCGCTTCAGAAGATCTTCGGTGACGAGGCTTTGGACATGGTTGGTCGGGATGTCGGTCGGCGAGATGATTACGACTTTCTCGCCCTTGTAGCCGCTGTCGCGCAGCATGGCGCGGGCGCGGTCGAAATTGCCCGCTTGCGCCGCAGCGCCGGTATCGCTCGACAAGGGCGTGCCGCAGGGGAAGTGCGATTTGCATTCCCTGTAGTAATCCTTGTTGCCGACGATCGCCTGCAGATAGTCGGCCTGATTGACGGCCATCTGCACGGCCTGGCGAACCTTCAGATTGTCGAAGGGCGGCTGCAGGTGGTTGAAGCGCAGCATCGCGACCGACCCCATCGGATCGATCTGGGCGACTTCGATGTCGCGGTTGCGCGCGAGTTGCGGCAGCAGGTCGAACAGCGGCTGTTCGTACCAATCGACCTCGCCTTGCGCCAGTGCGGCGGCTGCGACCGCACCGTCCGGGATGATCCGCCATTCGACGCGATCGACCTTTACGACTTTGCCGCCGGCCGCCCACGAAGGCGGTTCGTTGCGCGGCTTGTAGTCGGCAAAGCGTTCATAGACGGCGCGTTGGCCCGGCACCCACTGATCGCGCACGAAACGGAATGGGCCGGAGCCGGTCGCGTCTTGGATCGGCGTTGCTGGATCGGTATTGGCGATCCGCTCCGGCATGATGAACGGCACCTGGCTCGACAGTTTGCCGAGCGCGTCGATCATCAGCGGGAAGGGCCGCGTCAGCCGTATGGCGAATGTCAGGTCGTTGACGATATCGTAGCCGGCGACGGCGCCGGCCATCGTCTGGCCGAAGGAATCGCGTGCCGACCAGCGCCGGATGGAGGCGGCGGCATCGGCGCCGCGCACGGGCGTGCCGTCGTGGAACTTCATGCCCTCGCGCAGCGTGAATTCCCAGCGCAGTCCGTCCGGGCTGGTCGACCATTTTTCGACCATCTGCGGCTGGATCTTGAAGTTCGCGTCCGTCGCAAAGAGCGTGTCGTAGACGAGATAGCCGTGGTTGCGCACCACGTAGCCGGTCGTTGCGACCGGATCGATCGCGGGCAGGTTCGAATGCGGGATGAAACGCAGAACCTTCTGCTGGGCGTTCGCCTCGACAGCGACCCCGACGCCAAGGGCGAGGACGCTGGCAGCAACGATATTTCTGAGCAAACTCGACATCGGCATTTCTCCTGGTGGCAAGGGCCGGACGTGCGGCGATTGTCTGTCGAAAGCATGCCACAGACTTGTCATGGTTCAAACGATATGTGCGCAGGGTGCGGCGAACGGGCCGGGATCGAGCGGATAGATCGGCCGCGCAAGCCGATTGTAGGCTAGCTTGCCGTTGTCGGAGGTGGTCACCCCCTCGCCGTCGAGTGTAAAGGTGGCGCGTGCCAGGGGGGCGAAACCGGCCCGATAATGGATGCGCGATTTGAGCAGCAAAAATCGCTGTGCCGTCGGATCGATGCCGTTTGCCGTGAAAATCCCGGTATCCCAGGGTTCGTGGTGTTGGGAAACCACGACGATTCGCACGGTACCGATCTCGAGCACGGCCGTCGGCCCGGTATTGACCTCCACACCCGTGTACATGGGCCCTTCGACGCGCCACCGCCCATCGGCGAGATGGCGCACGCGACCTGTTACGGTCAGGCTCCTCCCGGCAAGCCCGATCGACGGCATATCGCTGTGGCCGCCGAGCGCAAGCGTCACGCGGGCGTCCAAACCGGCTTTTGCCATTGCCGCAACTGCGGCTGGATCCCAGACCGTCGCAACGGCGACGTCCTGCAGGTCCTGGCGCAGGATCTCGGCAATGACGGTCATCACGTCCGACGTGCCGCCCGAGCCGACATTGTCGGCATGGTCGAGCAGCACGATGGGTGCCGCATTGACCGCTTTTGCCCGCGTCACGGCTGCTTTCAACGGCTCGTGGACGTGTGTGAACTCGCTGCGTGCGGCCCAGCTTTCGTCGAGCAGAATTTGGGCGGCTGCTGCGGCGGCCCTGCCGTCGCCGTCGGCAACGACGATGGCTGAATTGCCGGCGATCGGGATATCGGCCATCGGGAAGCCGCCGAAAGCGGTCGCGCACAGGATTCGCGGCTCGCATTCGAGCGTCTTTGCCAACGCCTGAATGCCCTTCATCGGCATGTCGGCGGTTCCCTGCCGCAGCGTTTGCGACAGCAGCGGCAGGCGTCCCCAGGCCATGACGGGCTTGCAGCGGCCGGCCATCGCGTCGAGCACCACGCTGCCGACTTGCTCGGCAACCGCGTACATATCGACATGCGGATAGGTCTTGTAGCCGATGAGGGCGGTGCAGTTGCGCACCATCGCATCGGACAGGTTGGCGTGCAGGTCGCACGTCACGGCGATCGGCAGGTCGGGTCGCAATGCGCGAATGCGGGCGAGCAACGTGCCCTCGCCGTCGTCGGTGTGTTCGCAGACCATGGCGCCGTGCAGATCGAGCAGCACGCCGTCGCAGCCCGCCTCGATCGCCGCCAAGATGGGGGCCACAAGCGCCTCGTAGGTCGCTTCCGTCAACGGACCGCTCGGCATGGCTTCGGCCGCGATCGGAGTTGCGATCTCGGCGCCGGCGGCACGCGCCAGCTTCAGATATGCGGCGATCGGCATTGCCGTATTCTCGTACTTCGCGACGACGTCGTCGCCGTAGTGCAGGCTCCACGCCGCAAAACGGGCGATGTCCGTCGCCACGGGCGAGAAAGTGTTGGTCTCGTGTTTGAGCATTGCCAGTACCAGACGCATGTCGGAACCTTTTTGCGCAGCCGCCTTATCCGTGCCAGCATAGACCAAGTTGAGGGAGCATTTCATGGTCGATCTGACGCTGCTATCGGCGCAAGCGCTTGTGTCCGGCTACGCAAGCCGGGCCTTTTCGCCGGTCGAGGTGGCCACTGCCTGCCTTGCCAAAATCGAGCGGCTCAACGCGGTCTACAACGCGTACTGCTTCGTCGATGCCGAAGGGGCGTTGACGCAAGCGCGTGCAAGCACGGCGCGCTGGCTTGCCGGCACGCAGTACGGCCCCATCGACGGCGTGCCGACCTCGATCAAGGACCTCATCTGGGTCAACGGGTGGCCGACCTTGCGCGGCTCGAAATTGCTCGTGGGCACGGCGGTCGCCGAGGCAGATGCGCCCTCGGTCGAGCGCCTGCGCGCGGGCGGTGCCGTTTTTCTCGGCAAAACCACGACGCCGGAATTCGGCTGGAAGGGCATCGGGGATTCGCCGCTGACGGGCATTACCCGCAACCCGTGGGACCCGAGCAAGACCGCCGGCGGCTCTTCTGCGGGCGCAGCTGTTGCGGCCGCTTTGGGCATGGGGGCGCTGCATGTGGGCACGGACGGCGGCGGCTCGATCCGCATGCCGGCCGGATTCTGCGGCGTCTTCGGCATCAAGCCGACTTTCGGGCGCGTGCCCGCATATCCTTCGTCGCCGGTTGGGTTGCTCGCCCATATCGGCCCGATGGCGCGCAGTGTCGATGATGCCGCACTTATGATGGCGGCGATGGCTGCGCGCGATTCGCGCGACATCTATTCGCTGCCCGACGACCCGGCTTCGTGGACGGGCGAACGCGACAAGGGTCTGGCGGGTTTGCGCATCGGCTATAGCCCGACGCTCGGCGGCGCCAAGGTCGATGGCGAGATTGCCGCCGCCGTCGCCAAAGCGGCGGCATTGTTGGCCGAACTCGGCGCGGTCGTCGAACCGGCGGAGCCTGCGCTTGGCGATTTGCGCGACGCGTTCTATCGGCTCTGGACAGGGGGCATATCGCGCGCCTTGCAGGCCTATCCGGCCGAGCGGTGGGCCGAATGCGATCCGGGGCTGGTTGCCTCGACCATGGCGGGGCTCGGCCTGTCGGCGTCCGACTATCTCGGCGCCGACGCGGCGCGCGTACGCGCGGGCGAGGCGATGGCGAAGTTCCACGAAACCTACGATCTGCTGCTCACCCCGCAATTGCCGATCACGGCCTTTGCGGCGGGACAGGATGTCGCCACACCCGACCAGTCCTACTGGATCGACTGGACGCCGTTTACGTACCCGTTCAACATGACGCGTCAGCCCGCTGCCAGCGTGCCGATCGGCCTGCATTCGAACGGTCTGCCGATGGCGCTGCAACTGGTCGGGCGCCTCTACGAAGACCGCACGGTCCTGCGCGCCGCCTATGCTTTCGAACGCGCGCAGCCTTGGCCGTTTCCGGCCTGAACATTTCCTCGAAAGAAGGCGATCGCATGTCTGCCCAACTCGGACCGCAATTCCAGGCCGACGGCCTGGTCACGTTCCACAACAGCGACTTTCTCAACAGCCAGCGTTTCAAGGCGGCCTACAATTTCGGCATGATGGTCGGCAACGACCGCAGGCTCGACCTGCATATCGAGTGGCGTGTTTGGATCGCGCTGTGGGCCGCCGAGCAGGCCTTGTGCGCTGAGGGCGACTTCGTCGAATGCGGCGTGCATACCGGCATTCTTTCGGGCGCCATCGCCGTGTGGACCAATTGGCCTACCCAAGCCGGACGCACGATGTGGCTGCTCGACACGTTCGACGGCATGCCCGAAGACCAGCTGTCGGATGCCGAGAAGAAGCTCGGCCTTGCCGACTACAACCAAACCTATCGCGGCATGGACGATCTTGGGCGCATTCGCCAGAAATTCGAACCCGTTGCGAACGTGAAGATCGTGCCCGGTCGCGTGCCTGACACGCTTGCGACGGTGACGGCCGAAAAAGTCGCGTATCTATCGATCGACATGAACATGGCGCTGCCAGAAATCGCCGCGGTCACGCATTTCTGGCCGAAATTGTCGCCGGGCGGCGTGATCCTGCTCGACGACTATAATTGGCTGCCGCATGTCAATCAGAAGACGGCGTTCGACGCCTTTGCCAAAGCGCACGGCGTGCCGATCTTGGGTTTGCCGACGGGCCAGGGTGTGATCGTCAAGCCGCACCGCTAGCTCGGCACCTCAGCTACGCAAGAAACGCGTCTGCACGATGTCGGCAAACGCCGCTGCCATGCGCGCGGCGTCGAGCTTCGATTTTGCGGCGAGGCGTTTGGTTTCGTTGAGACGCAGGGCCTCACGTTCCTCGACCGCGTGGGCAAGCCGAACGGCCTCGGCGACGAAGGATTCGTCGCTGTCGTGCGCAATGCCCGCACGGCCTGTCGCCGCCTCGAGCCACCGGCCGATGCGTCCAAGGGACGTGGCGCCCACGCGGCTCAAGGTTGGCATGCCCATATGTGCGGCCTCGAACAAAGTCGTGCCGCCGGCAACCGGAAATGTACCGAGCACAACGTCGATATTCTGGTAGCCCGCAAGATAGCGCGGCCAGCCGAAATGATAGGCGAACATGATGCGCTCGGGCGCGATGCCGCATTGGCGGAAGCTGTTGCGCACCCGATCGACGACATGCATCTCCAGAAGATCGCCGTTGCCGAGATAGAGCTTTGCCTCCGGCATCGCATGCAGGACTTTCGCCCACAAAGCGATGCAAGGCTGCGTGATCTTGTAGAGGTGCGACAGCGAGCCGAACGTTACATGGCCGTTGCGCCGTGACGGCGGCGGCCCGGCCTCGGGCAGGGCGAGGCCATGCTCGACCCAGACCTCCGGCTCGAAGACGTAGAGGTCGCCGGGCAGACGCGCGACCTTGCCCGGGAACTCCGCGTCGAGCGACGGCGGATAGATGCTCTCGGGCCCAATCGCGGCATCGAAGCAGGGGTCGTGGCTGGGGCCGGACATGTTGAACCATGTCGCCTGTTTGGCCCCCGGGCGCCCGACGACGCAGGCGGGCAAATAGGGCACCAACGATTCGTCGAGATCGATCAGCAGATCGTAGTCGAGATCGGCCAAGGTCTGGTTCATGCGATGCCAAGCGTCGGGTGAATCGACATTCGCGATCGTGATCTCTTCGATGTCGCGAATCGGCGTTTCGGCAGGCAATGCTTTGCGCACGATTTCGAGATCGCCCGCGACAAGCGGCAGCAATTCGATCGACAGCGGCAACTTGGCGGCTTCGCGCAGGAACGGCAGCAGAAGGCTCATGTAGTTGCGCATGCCGAACGAGCCGCTGGCCATGCCGATGCGCGGCACGGCACTCGCGCGTTGCACGGCGGGCCGCGCCAAGGGTTTGGGCAGATGCCGGCGTAGAACGGCAAGCTGGGTTTCCTTGGCGCGCGCTACGCTCGAATCGGTCGCGTGTTCGGAATAGAGCTCGATGATGAGGATGAGGCCGGCCACGCGCGTCGGCATGTCGGCGCCGAACGAGAATGCGCGCAGCGCATCGAGCGCGCCGTCCGGATCGCCAAGACACGACAGCGAAACAGCCGTGTGCAGGCAGGTCCAGAGCTTCGTATTCTCCTCGAGCGCGTGCGCGGCGACATGGCGCAGCGTCGCAAGACCCGTCGTGTCGAGCAGCTTGTAGACGGCGCGCAAGATCGCATTCATGAGCTGCACGTCGTCGGGCCGCGCGCGCACGACGGCCAGGAGCGCATCGCGATGCGACAGCAGGCTTGCCGGATCGAAGCCGCCGAGTGCGGCAAGCAAAGCGCCGCGAACGCTCGCGTCGCTTGGGGCGGCAACCAGCTCGCTTGCCAGATGGCGCAGGCCCGAAAGGGCGGCGCGCAGGAAGCGCACGGTGGCGGTCGCGCACTCGCCGGGATTTTCCTGGTAGAGCAGGTGGCCTGCCGTGGGGATGCGCTGCACGGCCAATGTTTCGATCTGCAGGGCGCGTGCCGTCGCTTCGTCGTCGGGCGTGAAGAGCGCGCCGGGCGAGACCGCGCCGAGCCATGCGGCGCGGCCGCCCGACATGATCAGAGTCGGTGCGTGCGCCGCTGCTGTCGCGAGCAGCGGCCAATAGCCTTGGGAGCTGCCGTCGCCGAGCATTCCCGGCCCCTCGACATAGCCCGTGAAGAATTCGTCCATTGCCACGCCGGCCGTGCCGCGCCGCAAATAGTCGCGTGCGGCGTTGAGGGCTGTCGCGGAGACCGGCGGATCGAGATAGACGGCTGCCCGCAAGCGACCATCGAAGGCGGGTGCAAGGGCCATCGCAACGATCGCACCAATCGACTCGCCGAGCAGAATCGTTTCGCGTTCGCCCAGCACGCTGCGCAGCAGATCGTCCGCACGCCCGGCAAACGACGCGATGCTCGCCGGTTCGTAGATCGGGCTCGTGCCGAAGCCGGGCATGTCTACGATCAGAATATCGTAGTCGTCGCATAGAAGCCGTGCGGCGGGCAGCAGCATCTGCGCCGGCCGGAACGAGCCTGGAATCACGACGAGGGCCGGTTTGTCGCGCCCGGCTTTGCTCGACACGAAGAGCCCGCCCGTGACGCGCCCTCCGACTTCGGCAAAGACTGGCCGAATCCAAGCCCGGCCGAAGGGCGTTGGTTGGACTGCCGCAGTCGTCATCGCGGACCCTCGGCGATCTGTTTTGCAGCGACTCGCATGGTTTAATGTAGGGGGCGCGCCCGCGTCCGAGCAAGCGCGCGGCTGCATATGCGCTTTGCTTTGGTGTCGAGGCGGCAGCCGCGCTAAGGTGAACGCCAATGTCGATATGCTCAATTTGCCGGACCGACCGACGGACTCTCGTCACGCGATGATCGTTCTGCAAGGTCGGCGCGCCATTCTTGCGCTTGCGGCGACCCAAATCGCCGGCTGGGGTTCGACCTATTTTTTGCCGGCGATGCTCGGTGCCCAGATGGCGCGCGATCTCGGCATGTCGGTAAGCTTTGCGTTCGCCGGCGTTACGATCATGCTGGTCGTTGGTGCCTTTGTCGGACCCGTCTATGGCCGGTGGGCCGATCGGCACGGTCCGCGTGCGCTCTTGATGGCCGGATCGAGCCTGATCGCACTCGCCCTGGTGGGGCTCGGGCTTTCCACGGGTCCCATCGGCTACGCGGCCTGTTGGGTGATTTTTGGGCTGGCAATGCCGATGGCGTTGACGCCGATCCCGTTCGTGGCGGCGGCATGGCTCATTCCAGGTTCGGCGCGGCGGGCCGTCGGTGCGATGACGCTGCTCGGCGGCGGTACGACCGTCGTGTTCTTGCCGCTCATGGCGTGGCTCGAACCGCAGATCGGCTGGCGCACAATTTGTTTTCTTTTCGCGGCGAGCCAGATGCTGCTGTGCTTGCCGCTGCACGCGATGATCGCCCCGCAGCCGCCGTCCGCTGACGGTGTGCGCGATACGCCGGCGGCATCTGGCGGCATTCGCGCACCGGCCGCGCGTCGGGCCGCGTTCTGGGCTATGGCGCTGTCGTTCTCCTGCATCGGGTTCGTCACCTGGGGCCTGCCCCTGCAACTGGTCGCGATCGGCAGCGCCTACGGCTTGCCGCTGTCTTTGGCGGTGGCGGTCGGTGCTGTGCTTGGGCCCGCGCAGATGGCCTCGCGACTGCTCGATATTCTGTTCGGGCTGCGCTTTCCAATCCTCAAGATCGGCCTTTTCAGCCAGGCATTGATTGCCGCTAGCTGTGCATTGCCGTGGTTGCTCGGCGGATCTTTTGCGATGCTGGTCGCAACGGTCGTGGGCTTCGGTTTAGGGGCGGGGGCGAACACCGTGGTGCGCATTATCGCCCCGCTTGTCGTGTTCGGTCGCGAAGGCTATGCAAGTCTGATGGGCCGCATGAACCTGCCGCTCAATTTGGTCTTTGCGACTGCCCCGTTCGTGCTGGCCGCCAGTCTCGAAGCAGGCGGGCCGGCGGCGCCGCTGCTGTCGTGCGCGGCGTTGTCGCTGCTGTCGATTGTGGGCTTGAGCATCGTCAAGCGCGTGGCCGACGGCCAAGCGGTCCAGTAGCGCGAAGTACCCGTCAGGCGCCGCAGATCACGCGGCGATCTTCGGCATCGAGTTCGACGCGCGTGCCGTTGCGGATGAGTTCGGCGAAATCCTGGTTCGGTACCATGACGGTCAGCGTGTAGAGCTTGCCGGGACCGGTATTCTCGACCACATGCTCGGCTCCCGGTCGCAGCAGCATCGCGTCGCCCTTCTTGACCGGCTGCGCATGGCCCGCGCAAAGGGCGCGCCCCGTTCCTTCGAGCACGAAGAACATCTCGTGCGCGCGGCTGTGGGAATTGGGCGGCGTTTTGCCGCCCGGGGCAAAGATTTCGACGACGGCGACGAGATCGGCACCTTCGCCCGCCGGATCGAAGACAAGTGCGAAATAGTTGCTGTCGCCCGGCGCGATCCGGTAGGCCGCACAGTCGGCAATGTTTTTGAAGACAAGCGGCGTCATCGCCCGAGCCCCTTTAACAGCGCCGTGCTCGGCGTCGTGAAGCCGAAGCATTGGCGTACATTGTAGAGTGTCGCGTCCCAGCAGAATCCCGGGCTGGTCGTGGCGCTGCAATCTTCGAGCATGACGCAGTCGTAGCCGAGGAAATTGGCGTCCTGCAGCGTGCACAGCACGCATTGGTCGGCATTGACGCCGCCGAACAGCAGCGTATCGACGCGCAAATTGCGCAAAATGGAATCGAGCGGCGTATCCCAGAAGCCCGACATGCGGAACTTGTCGACGCGGATGTCGCCGGTTTTGGGGGCAAGCTCGTCTACGACGGCGGCCGCCCAGCTGTCTTTTTCGAGGACATTCGCTTTGCGTTTGGGCAGTCGGTCGCCGAGGCCGATGCCTTTGCCGGTCGGCTTGTAGACATGTTCGAGCGACGGGCTCAGATTGAGCCGATCGGGCCGGTTGCCCCAATTGACCCAGACGACGGGTACATGCGCGCGGCGCAAGCGCGGCAGCAGCTTCGCCAAAGGTGCGATCGGTTTGCGCGCGGGCGCCACATCGACGCCGATATGCGCGAGCCATCCGTCGGGGTGGCAGAAATCGTTCTGCATGTCGATGACGACGATGGCCGTGCGCGCCAGATCGATCGTCAGTTTCTGCGGCATCGCGTCGAAGGTCAGCGGCCGCGGCTTCACCGGCGGGCGGACGGTATCGACGGATCTGGCGTCGGCGCGCCAGAGATTTGCGGACGCTGTGCCAAGCGGATTGCGCGGCTTCATCTGTCTTTCCACTCCAAGAGGGCGCGCGCGGCGATCGCCGCGTAGGCCAGAATGACGAACCGGTTCTCCTGCAAATAGGCCGCCAATTCGTCGCGCGACAGGCTAAGCAATTCCTGTTCCTCGAGGTCGCCCGAATTGGGCTCGGCGACTTTGCGGCAGCCGAGCGCCATGTACATGTGGCATTTGGCGCCGCGCACATTGGCGCCGGTGAGGCCCGCTCCCAGCGACACGATGCGCTCCGCTGAATGGCCGGTTTCCTCGCGGAGTTCCCGCTTGGCGGCGGCTTCCGGCGTTTCGCCCGCATCGATGCCGCCGCCCGGAAAACCCAGCACGATCTCGCCGGGCCCCTGCCGATAGCTTCGGATCATCAGCACGCGACCGTCTTCGAGGACGGGGAAGACCATCGAATAGTCGGGCAGAAGAATGCGGTGGTAGCTCGGCACGACCTTGCCGTTCGGCAGTTCGAGCGTTTCGTCGAGCACGCGCACCCAGGGCTCGGCCGTGTAGACCGCGCGCGAGGCCAGGGTTTTCCAGAGACGATTCCGCTCCATGTCGGGCTTCACGCGACGAGGGCGATCGACCACGGACTCATGACGTCGGCCATGCCGGTTCGCGCCCCGGTCGAGGGATCGAGCATCACGGCCGACGGGCATGCGTAGTTTGCGGGCGAAACCGTGTGTTCGCCCGCGCGCAGTTCGTAGCGCTCGGCAAGGGCGCGGCGCACGTCGAAGGCCAGCCTCGGATCGTAGTCGACATGCGCGTTGCCGGACACGTCGATGCGCGGCGTGTGGAACGCTTCTTCGAGCGACATGCCGTGGTCCACGACAAACGACAGGATCTGCGCCACGGCCGGCAGGATGCGCCGCCCGCCCGAGGCACCGAGCGCAAACCAGGGACGCCCGTCGCGCGATACGATCGTCGGGCACATGTTGGTTAGCGGACGCTTGCCGGGCGCAAGCGAATTGGCGCGCCCCGGTCGCGGGTCGAACCACATGACGCCGTTGTTGAGCAAGATGCCCGTACGCGGCAGGACAAGCCGGCTTCCGAACGAGGACAGCAGCGTTTGTGTAAGCGCCACCATATTGCCGGCGCGATCGACGACGTTGAGATGCGTCGTGCTCGTGACAGGCCCGGTACCCGCAGGCGTGCCCGCCAGACGCTCGGCATAGGCTTGGCGCAACGCCTCGGCATAGGCGACGAAACTTGCCGCATCGGCG
>JAIXXA010000207.1 GCA_027490975.1 Rhodospirillaceae bacterium | reverse complement strand
TTGCGTCGTGCGCAGCGAGGCCAATGCCACCATCGCGCCGACATTTGTATTGATTGAATTAGACATAGCCTAACCCCTTCCTTTCTAGGGCCAAACTTAGCGTTCTGCCAAGGTTGCAATCTGTCCGTCGTACGTGTCCGCAAGGGCCATATCCACGCCCGCATTAACAATATGATGGTTTGTAGGTAAAATGACAAGAAAAAAATGACTGCATTTCTCGAAAAATCGCATAAAAATTTATAAACTTACTTGGTAAATGGCTATGGGAATGGTAAGCCGCGAATTTATAAGGGTAAACAGGCGTTTACATTTTCATTAAGAAGACAAATGATGAGTCTGTTATATAAGAGAATGTAATCTTCGTTTCTGCGGCACCACGCGCGGAAACAAGCTAGCCTCGTCCGCAAGCGGCGATGCAGACGATTCGCGAGACGATGCGCAAATGAGTGATCTGACAGCGATCTTTCGGCGCGCGATGGCCCATCATCAGGCGGGCGAGTGGGCGCTGGCCGCACAAGCCTATGGCGATCTGATTGCCGGCGGTGTCGAAGTACCGCTTGTTTACATGTCGCTCGGCGCCGTCGAACTTGCGCTTGAGCGCTACGAAGCTGCAGCCGTCGCACTGCGCAAGGCCGTGCGCCTCGATCCGGCCAATTCCGAGGCGTATGCAAATCTTGGCCATGCACTTGCCAAACTCGCGGATTGGCGCGCGGCCGCCGATGCGTACGGCCAAGCGGCGCGCCTCGCGCCGAATTTCGGCGACGCACTCGTCGAGCAGGGCGTGTGTTTCGAGGCCTTGCACGACTACGCTGCAGCCGAAGCATGTTTTGTGCGCGCTTGCGCGGCCGTGCCGAACTCCGCGCGCGCGCATGGGCGGCTCGCACGCGCACGCCATCGCCGCCGCGCACTCGACCCGGCGATCGAAAGCTACCGCGCCGCCCTTGCCGCGACGCCGGATGCGGCCGACCTTTGGAACAATCTCGGGGCGGCCTTGCACGAGAAGGCGGATCTCGACGCAGCCGAGGCCGCGTTTCGGCGGGCGGTCGCCCTCGATCCGACCCTGGCTCTCGCGCATGCCAATCTCGGCGCGCTTCTGCTCGACCGCGATGCGCGGGCACAAGCCAAAGCCGCCTATGCGACGGCACTGGCTCTCGCCCCCGGCAATGTCGGTGCGCGCATGGGCGTGTGTTTCGCCGAATTGCCGATCCTCTACGACGCACCGTCCGAAATCGACGCCGCGCGCTCCGCCTATGCGCGCGCCCTCGACGACATGGTTTCCAACCTCGATCTCGACGCACCCGGCATCGCGGCCGATGTCGCCGCCGCCGTCGGCCTGCAGCAGCCGTTCTTTCTGCCCTACCAGGCGCGCAACGATGTCGATCTGCAGCGCCGCTACGGCGCCTTCGTTGCCGCCGCGATGGCGCGCACTTATCCCCAATGGTCGCAGCCGCTCGGCAATCCGCCGCGCGCACCCGACGGGCGCTTGCGCATCGGGTTCGTCACCGGCTATTTCCGCCAGCATTCGATCTGGAAATTGTTTCGCGGCTGGATCGAAAATCTCGACCGCACGCGTTTTGCCGTGACCGGCTACATGACCGCGACGGCCGACGATGCGCAGACGCGCGAGGCGCGGGCGGCGTGCGATGCGTTTGTCGAAGGCATGCCGGGCTTCGAAGCGCTGGCCGCGCGCATCTTCGCCGACCGGCCGCACGCGTTGATCTATCCCGAAATCGGCATGGATCCGATTTCGCACAAGCTGGCGACGCTGCGCCTTGCCCCCGTGCAATGCACAAGCTGGGGCCATCCGGAAACCTCGGGCTTGCCGACGATCGACTGGTTCTTGACGAGCGATCTCATGGAGCCGCCGAACGAGGCTGCGCGCTACACCGAGCATGTGCTGCGTCTGCCGGGGCTGTCGATCGACTACGCGCCGCCCGCCGTCGAGCCTGCGCACATCGATGCCGCGAGATACGGGCTGCGCGCGGATGCGATGCGTTTCCTGTGCTGCCAGTCGATCTTCAAATATCTGCCGCAGGACGACGATGTGTTGGCGCGCATCGCGGCATCGGTGCCCGACAGCCAGTTCGTGTTTCTGGGCCACCCGACCGCGCCGCAGCTCACGCAGCGCTTTGAAGCGCGCCTCGCCAAAGCGTTCGCCGCGCGCGGCGCGTCGCCGGAGCGCCAGATTGCACTGCTGCCGCCGCTCGATCCTGCGCATTATGCGGGCCTCAATCGCGTGTGCGACTTGTTCTTGGACTCGCTGCGCTGGTCGGGCGGCAACACGGCCCTCGAGGCGGTCGCGCAAGGTCTGCCCGTGCTGACCTGGCCCGGCGATCTGATGCGCGGCCGGCATAGTGCCGCGATCCTGACCATGGCGGGCTTGGACGAAGGCATTGCCGCAAGTCCCGACGCCTATGTCGCAAAAGCCGTCGCGTTCGCGACCGACCGTGCGGCGCTTGCGGCCTATGCCGCGCGCACGGTCGAGCGACGCAAGACGCTGTGGCGCGATGCCCGCGCGACGGCTTCTCTCGGCGACTTCCTCGCGCGCGCAAGTGCGCCATGACAACGCAGCACTACGACCAAGCCGCCAAAGCGATGGCAGCCGGCAATCTCGAAATGGCCGAAGCTTTGTTCGCAGCCCAGTTGGCGCTCGATCCGATGCATCTGCCGAGTCTCGTCGACGGCGGTGTCGCAAGCTTCGTGCTCGGCAAGCCCGAGCGTGCCGTGGCGCTGTTCGAGGCCGCCCTGCGCCAGATCCCCGACAATCTCGCCGTCGGCACCAATCTCGCGCGCGCTTTGATGGCGGCGGGGCGCTACGTCGCCGCCGAAGGCGCGTGGCGCCGCCTGCTGGCCCGCGCCCCAAGCGACTTCAACGCGCAGTACGAGCTTGCCAAGGCGCTGCTCGTTCAGGCCCGCCACGACGAAGCGCTCGCCGCGTTCGAAGCGGCCCTGGCCCTCGCCGAAGGGCCGTTGCGGATGCAATGCTGGCGCGGCTTCCTCAACACGCTCAACTATTTCGACACCATCTCGCCGGCGCGCGTGCGCGACGAGAACCGGCGCTTTGCCGCCGCCCACACGCCGCCCGAAGAACCGCTGCCCTTTGCCAATAGCCGCGATCCCGTCCGGCGCCTGCGCGTGGGCTATGTCACGTCCGATCTCTATTCGCATTCCGTTGCGCGCAGCATGCTGGGTCTGTTTGCGTACCGCACCGCGGCGAACTTCGAAATCTTCGTCTATGCCGAGATCGAACGGCCAGACGCGGTCACGCAGCGTTTCCAAGCGGCCTCGGACCATTGGTTCTCGACGCGCGGAGCGAGCGACGCGGAAGTCGCTGCGCGCGTCCGGGCCGACGGCATCGACATGCTGGTGCTCATCGCCGGGCATTTCGACAAGAACCGTATCGGCGTGCTGCTGCAGCGTGCGGCCCCGGTGCAGGTCTCGATCGGCGACGTTGCCACGCACGGCACCACCGCCGTCGACGCGGCCGTTTTCGATCCGACGATGTTGGCGGGCAAGGGCGATCTGTTCGACGAGCGGCCCGTGCGTCTGCGCTTCGACTATGTGCATCCGCCGATCCTCGATGCCCCGCCCGTGGCCGCACCGCCGGCCTTGCGCAACGGCTACGTCACGTTCGGCTCGGCGAACAATCCGGCCAAAATGTCCGGCCGCACCTTCGATCTGTGGGCGGCCGCTTTGCATGCCGTGCCGGGTTCGCGTCTCGCGCTCAAGTTCATGCGTGCCTTTGGCGAGCCGGCGATGCGCGATCTGTTCGTGTCGCGCTTTGCCGCACGCGGCATCGATCCGGGGCGCATCGGCTTTGTGGTCGACGCGCTCGACCGCAATGCGCATCTGGCCTTCTACGCCGATGTCGACGTGGCGCTCGACACGTTTCCCTTCACGGGTTCGACGACGACGTTCGAAGCTTTGTGGATGGGGGTTCCCGTGCTCACGCGCACGGGAACCACCGTGCTGCAGCGCTGGACGAGTGCGATGCTGACGCGGGCCGGCTTTCCGCAATGGTGTGCGCCCGACGATGCGGCGTTCGGCACGCTGGCGCGCGATCTTGCGGCGGCGGCTCCGCTGCAGGATCGCGCATCCGTGCGCGCGGCCGTCGCCAAATCGTCCTTGTGCGATCTTGCCGGCCAGGCGCGCGGCTACGAGCGGCTCTATCGCGCCTTGTGGCGCCGCTGGTGCGCTACGGCCGCGCCTTGATGAAGCGCGCGGGCGTGCCGCCCCAGATTTCGTAGGGCGGGATCTTCCCCGTGACCACCGCACCCGCCGCAATCACCGCGCCGCGCCCGATATGCGACCCGTCGAGAATAACGGCGTTGGCGCCGATCCACACATCGTCTTCGATCGTGACCCCGCCTTTGGAGGGCGCAAAACCCTGGTGGCGGATTTCGATGTCGCGTCGCCCGGTCGCGTGGTTGGTCGGCACCACCGACACGCCGGGGGCGAGCAGCACATAGGCCCCCATCGCAATGCCGTTGCCCGAATAGAGCGTGCAATGCGGGTTAATGTGGCAGCCCGGCCCGATCTCGACGTCGCCGCTGCCGCCGACGGCACGGATCACGACGAAATCGTAGATATGCGTGCCCGCGCCGATCTTGATGCGGGTCCCGCGCGTCGAGCCGTGGATGCGCGCGTCGGGCGAGACGACCGCACTCGGGTCGATGTCGATCATCCCTTGGCTATCGTCGGCGTCACGCCGAAGCGCCCGTAGAGGAAGCGCATCAGCGCTTCGGTCTGCTCCGCGTTGGGCACGTCGAGCCAGTTGTAGCCGTCGTAGCCGCGCTTGGGTCCGCTTTCGAGATGCAGCGACGCATCGTAGCGCTTGACGAGCGCTTCGGCTTTGGCGAGGGCCGCGTCCCATGCACGCGTCGAGACGGCGGCCCAATGCCAGCGCATCCAGTCGGCCATCCATTCGACCGCACTGTGGTCGAACAGAACGCCGCCGCCCCCATCAAGCTTTGCCTTGTCGAGCTCGGCCTTGTGCAGGTCGAGCAGATCGAGGCGCAGCGCGGTCTGCAGGTCGCGCGGCACTTCGTAGAGCGTCTGGAAGCCGCGCGCCTGTACGAGGCCGCGCGCCGGATCGACGACGATGCGCGCGCCCTTGGCGTTTGCGGCGGCGAACGCGGCGCGGTCGATCAGCGGCGAGGCGGAGATTGCGCGGATCATGCCGGGCCTCCTTTCACGCGACGCAGGAATCCGTCGGGGGACAGCGACATGAGATATTTCTCCGGCAAACGGCGGTCGATTTCGAATTCGTTGGTCTCCGCCATGAACTGGCGCATGGCGGCCAAGGGGCCTTCGTTGGGAACCGGGTGGAAGCCCATCAGATCGTTGAGCGTGTCTTCGACGACGTAGTAGCCGCCCTTGCGCACGAAGCGCGAATAGAGGCGCAGCTCTTTCAGCACATGCTCTTTTTCGTGGTCGCTGTCGGCGATCACAAGCACGTTCTTGCCGGCCACGCGCCGCGCGACTTCGTCAAGGATCGCGGAACTGCCGCTGTCGCCCTCAAGATAGGTGATGCGCCCGCCTTCTTTGGGCTGGTGCTTCAGGTTCTTGAGCGAAATGTCGATGCCGAGCACCTCGCCGTGGCCGACGAGCTCGAGCACGTGCGCGAAGAAGACCGACGCGCCGCCGAACATGATGCCGAGTTCGAGCACGATGTCGGGCTTGGTGCGCCAGATCAGCTCCTGGTAGGCCCAGCAATCCGACGGCGATTTGATGATGTGGTGGCCGAGCCACGTCTGCTGCATCTCGGGCAGGCCGTATTTGTAGGCCTGGTGGATGTAGTAGTAGTGGTAGCGCAGATATTCGCGCAAGGTCATGTCGGCCGTGCGCTCGATATTGGTGTGCGACGCATAGAGTGCTGCGATCGCCTTGATGTGCGGATTGGCGTAGAGCAGCTTCGGCGCCACGTTTTCCTTGGCGCAGAATTCGGCGCGCGCGGCGTGGTCGTCGTGGCGCTGGTCTCTCGCGAGGAAGGCGATGTAGGCCTTGGCGATCGCGGTGTCGGTCGCGGCTGACGGATCGAACTTCATGTCTTCAGGACTCCTTTGACGCCGCAAGAGCACGCAGCATGTCGCACAAAAACGCGTCGAGATCGCCCGCTTTGGCGCCGTCGCGCGCCACGAAGCGAAGCGGCAAGGGCAGGGGCGCACCCGGCGTTGCCGCCGGAATTTCGAGGGCGATGTCGGCCCCCAGCGTGCGTTTGGCCGCGGCCGCGACGCGGCCGGCGAAATCGCGCATGCTGAGCGTATCGTTTCCCGCCACATTGGCGACGTCAAGCGTGCGCTGCGCGCGCGAGACCGCCTGGGACGCCGCGTCGGCCACGCCGGACGCCGCCACGAAATTGCGCATCTGCAGGCCCGAGGATCTGAGCACGATGCGCCCGTCGCGCACCGCCTCCTGCGGAAAGCCGTAGGGCGTCAGCGCCCAGCGCGCGAAACGCGCGAGATCGCCCGGCATGCCGTAGACGTTGCTCGGGCGCAGCACGCTGCCCGGAAGGCCCGAGCGGCGCAGGATCTGCTCGCTGGCGTAGTGCAGCAGCGCATAGTCGCTGCGCGGATCGGGCGGTGTTGCTTCGTCGATGGTGCCCTCCATCGTGCCGTAGACATGCGCACTCGACACATAGACGACGCGTCCGATGCCGGCTGCAGCCGCCCGCTCGAGCACTTTCTGCCAGCCGGTCGCGGCGTGCGCCCAGGCTCTGTCGGTACGCGCGCTTTCCTCGGTGATGCCGCCGGCATGCACGAGGGCTTGCGCCCCGCCGAGATTGAGGGCGGCGCAGCTTGCAGGGTCGGCGAGGTCGCAGAGGTCGCGGCCGATCGCGCGCACGCGATGGCCCTCGCTTTCGAGGCGCGCGCGAATGGCCCGACCGATCACGCCGCCCGCGCCGATGAGGGCGACCGCTACCATACGGTGCCCGCCACGAACGGCGTTTGGAACTGCGCGAAGGGTGCGTGGCCTTGGTCGCGCGCGCTCGTGAACGGGGCGGGCGTGGGCCACGGGATCGCGAAGGCCGGGTCGTTCCACGGCAGGCCGGCTTCGGCGTCGGGCGCGTAGCGCGCATCGACTTTGTAGGCGAACAGCGTGTCGGGCTCGAGCGTGCAGAAGCCGTGCGCGAAGCCTTTCGGGATCACGAGCCAGCGCGGGTTTGCGGCCGTCAGCACATGCGCATCCCATTGCCCGTAGGTGGGCGAGCCTGCGCGCAGATCCACGAACGCGTCGTAGACGCTGCCCGCAAGGCAGCGAACGAATTTGGTTTCGGCGAAAGGCGGCTTCTGGAAATGCAGGCCGCGCAGCGTGCCTTTGGCGCGCGTGAAGGATTCGTTCTCCTGCGCGAAGGAGGCGGGCAAGCCGTGGGCCGCGAAAATCTCGGCGTCGAAAACGCGCCCGAACGAGCCGCGCTCGTCGCGCCGCTGCGTGAGCTCGATCTCGAAACAGCCCGGCAGTTTCAGCGGGCGGATATTCATGGCGGCTTGACGATGATCCCTTGCCCCGTCGGCAGGCCGAGGATCGGCACGTTGCGCTCGGCCGCGAACGCGTCGAAGGCCTGCTTCTGGTTGACGTGGTGCATCCAATTGTAGTCGTCGAGCAGGATGACGCCGCCCGGCGCCAGCAGCGGCCAGAAATGCGCGGCGGCCGCGATTTCGGGCAGAGTCATGTTCATGTCGATCGACAGATACGCCACGCGCGCGGTCTCGACTTGGGCCAGCGTTTCGGGAATTCGGCCGGGCACGATGCGCACATTGGGATAGCCTGCGAATTTGGCGCGCACGCCCGTGAGCGTGTCCTTGCCGCGATAGCCGCTGTTGTACTGCGCAAGGCCGATCGTTTTTTCGCTGTCGCTGAGCTGGTCTTCGGGCATGCCGTCGAACGTGTCGAGCAGCCACATCTTGCGCTCGGGCCGCGCTTCGAACCCGGTCCAACGCGCGACCGTGCCCGACAGGATCCCGGTATTGACGCCGCATTCCACGAAATCGCCCGCAACGCGCAGCGCTTGTTCGGCCGCCCAGATCGCGATCCAGGCGCGCCATTCGATGTGCAGATTGAGGCGCGCGGCCGTGCCCACCATCATGCCGAAATCGTAGGCGGCAAGGAAACGCGGGTCGCGCAGGAACCCGCTATTGTGCATGGTGGCAAGGCCGTCGCTCTGGTATTGCGGGCCGCTGGCGGCAGACACTTGCAGTTCCTCCGGCAGAATCGGATGATGGCAAGGGTGCGCCGCGTCCGCGGGCAAATCAAGCGGGCAAATCACGCCGGAAAGGGGACCGATGCCGGACGAAATCGTCCTTCTGACCGGCGAGCGCGAGGCGCCGTATCTCACGCAGCACCTGCAGATCCAGGCGCCGACTTTGGCGATCCGCCACGTTGCGACGCGCGAGGCGCTCGACGTTGCCTTTGCGGTGCCGCGCCGGCGCCGCCGTCTGATTGCATTCACGACGAATGTCGTCGTGCCCGGCCGCTACATCGCCGCGTGCGATCTGGGGGCCTACAATTTCCATCCGGGTCCGCCCACCTATCCCGGCGTCTATCCCGAAAGCTTTGCGGTGTGGGAAGGGGCGAAGCAATTCGGCGCCACCGCGCACGCGATGGTGCAGCAGGTCGATGCGGGCCCCATCGTGCGCACCGAATGGTTCGACGTCGCGCCCGGCTGGGGCCGCATGCATGTGGCGACCTTGGCGTTCCAAGCGCTCGTGCGCATCTTCGCGTCGCTCGCTCCGCACTTGGCGGCGCGCGATGCGGATCTGCCGCCGTCCGGCGAAAACTGGTCGGGGCCGACGCGCTTTCGCAAGGATTTCGAGGCGATGTGCCAGATCCCGGCCGACATCGCGCCCGCCGATTACGCCAAGCGCTATCGCGCCTTCGGCGAAGGGCCGTTCCAGGATCTGTATGTGATGCTGCACGGCCACCGCTACAAGATCGTCAATCCGTGGACTGACGCCGATCTTGCGCGCGAGATGGGGCAAGCCCCGCCGACGTGAGGGGCGCCCGCCTGAACCCGCGCCTATTTTTCGCGGAACGCTTTCTCGAACGACGCCGTGAACGGGCGGATCAGATACGAAAGCGCGGTGCGCGCCGTGGTCGGGATCATCACGCTGGCGTTCATGCCGGGGGCAAGGCGCAGCTCGTCTTTGACCTCGACGAGGCTCTCGGGCGCTATCGTGACGATGCCGCGAAAGTATGGCGTGCCCGCGCGCGGATCGCTGATGCGGTCGGCCGAAATCTGGGTCAGCGTGCCGTAGATGATGGGGGCGGTGCGCTGCTTCAGGGCGGCGAAGCTGACCTCGACCGTCATGCCGGGGGTCACCTCGGTGATGTCGTCGACGCCGATCGCGGCTTCGAGCACGAGCTGTTCCTTGTCGGGCACGATGTCCATGATGCGCTCGCCGCGCGCGATGACGCCGCCGACGGTGAAGGCCGTGAGGCCGACGATGAAACCGGACTCGGGCGCGCGGATTTCGGCGCGCTGCAGATTGTCGAGGGCCGAGCTCAAGCGCGGCGCCATGTCGAGGAGTTTGCCTTGCGTGTCGCGAAGCTCGGTCGCGACCGTCGAGAAACGTTCGTTGCGCAACTGGATCGCCTGCAGTTCGGACTCGGCGATCTGTTGGCGCAGACGCGCGATCGTGGCGTCGATGTCGCCGGCCTGGCCTTCGAGCGCCGAGGCGTTGCGCTCGAGCTGGCGCACGCGCACCAAGGTCGCGTGGCCTTTTTCGAACAGTTCTTTGGCCGCGACGAGCTCTTCGCGGATCAAGCGCAGCTGCTCGACCTGCGAGCGCAGCTGGGCTTCCGAGCCGCGGATCTGCTGTTGCAGCTGCGTCGATTTCTGGCGCAGCAGCGAAACCTGGCCGCGCAGGGCGGTGAGTCGGGTCGAAAACTGCAGCTCTTCGGAGGCGAGCAGCGTGCGGATCGCGGGATCGTCGCGCCGATCGAGGAGCGTGCGCGGGAAGGTGATGCGGTCGAGATCGTTCTGCTCGGCGACGAGGCGCGCTTCCTGCGCCTGGAGTGCGTCGAACTGCTTGGTCATCAGCGTGACCACGGCCTGGGCCTGGGTCGTGTCGAGCACGATCAGCACCTGGTCGCGTTCCACGCGGTCGCCCTCGGCGATGCGGATTTCGGCGACGATGCCGCCGTCGAGATGCTGCACGGATTTGCGGTTGCCTTCGACGCGCACCACGGCGGGGGCGATGACGGCGCCGTTGAGCGGGGCGACATAGGCCCAGCCGCCGAGGCCGCCGAAGAACAGCGCGATGATCGCGATGCCGGTGATGAACGGCGCGGCGATCGATTCCGATTTCAGCAACGCGGGATCGGTCGAAACGAGGGCGCTTTGTGCTGCGGCGGCCATGTCGTGTTCCTCAGACTTTGCGCAGCTGCGGCTGCTGCGGGGCGGCACCCGCGGCGACCTGCTGCTTGCGGCCGAGCACTTCGGCTTGGGTGCCGAACGCGTCGATCATGCCGTCGCGCAGCACGAGCAGCTTGTCGACCGCGTTCATGGCGACAGAGCGGTGCGAGACGACGATGGTGGTGATTTTGGCGGCTTTGAGGGCGGCAAGGGCCGACGTCAGCGCCTGGTCGCCTTCCATGTCGAGATTGGAATTGGGCTCGTCGAGCACGACGAGGGCGGGGTTGCCGAACACGGCGCGCGCCAGGGCGATGCGCTGGCGCTGGCCGCCCGAGAGGAAGGCGCCGCTTTCGCCGATCTGGGTGTTGTAGCCGTCGGGCAGGCGCAGGATGAAATCGTGCGCGCCCGCCAGTTTGGCGGCGGCAACGACTTCCTCGTCGCTCACGTTCTTGAAGCGCGCGATGTTCTCGGCGATGTTGCCCGAGAACAGCTCGATGTCCTGCGGCAGATAGCCGACATAGTTGCCGAAGGACTCGCGGTTCCATTGCTGGATGTCGGCCCCGTCCAGGCGGACGAAACCTTGCGACGGCTTGATGGCGCCGACGATGGCGCGCGACAGCGTCGATTTGCCGGCCGCGCTGGGGCCGAAAATGCCGATCTGCTCGCCGGGTTGCACGGTGAAGGAAATGCCGCGCAGCACGGCTTTGGGATTGCCGCGCACGAAATAGACGAGCTGTTCGACCGAAACCTTGCCCGTCGGGCGCGGCAGTTCGATGTGCTTCGGCGCTTCGGGGAAACCCGTCAGCAGATCGCGCATGCGCGAATAGGATTCGCGCACCATGATCGTCGAGCGCCAGCTCGACACGGCCTGCTCGAGCGGGGCAAGGGCGCGGCCGAGAAGGATCGAGGCGGCGAAGATCGCACCGGCACTGAGGTCGCGCTCGATCACGAGATAGGCGCCCACGCCCAGAATGACCGACTGCATGGCCATGCGCAGAAACTTGATGATCGAGGCCATGATCGCGTTGCGGTCGCTGGCGACGTTCTGGTCGTCGATATGCGCGGTGCGATCCTTGCGCCAGCGCCCGAGAATGGCGCCGATCATGCCCATCGAATGCACGACTTCGGCGTTGCGCAGACCCGCTTCGACGAAGCGATAGCCGTTGGCGGCCGCCACATTGGAGCGTTCGAGCGGCGCGCGGATCAGCCATTCGTTGATCAGCGCCAGCACGAACAGAATGACCGAGAACACCACGCACATGATCCCGAGCACGGGATGCAGCACGTAGGCGAAGGCGATGTAGACCGGCGTCCACGGCAGATCGAGCATCGTGAGGATGCCGCCGCCGCAGGCATATTGGCGGAAATTGTCGAGATCGCGCAGTTCGGACCCGGCCGCGCGGCCGTGCACGAGCGCGCGCGCGTTCATGGCCGCAATGATGCGCCCCGCAAGCAGCCGGTCCATGCGGGCACCGGCGCGGGTCAAAACCTGCGAGCGGGCAAAATCGAGGGCGGACAGAGCGACCAGGGCGATCATCACGCCGATCGTGAGCATGACCAGCGTGGGCACGCTCGAACTGTGCAGCGCACCGTCATACACATGGATCATGTAGATTGTCGGAGCCAGCGCCAACAGGTTGATCGCAAAGCTGAAAACGAGCGCCAACACGAAATAGGGCGCGCACGCAGCGAGGGCCGAACGGAGGGCGTTGGCGGTGGTTTTGTCATTCATGATTGAATCAATCTACTCGATTTATGAAAAATACGCGAGAGAACGGACCGTGAAATCGGCCCGCCCGAAATTAGGTGTCGTGGCGATGTGGTGCGGCGGAAAGTGGCCCGCCCCCTCTCGTTCGAGAGGGGGCGGGTTCGAGCGTCGTCAGATCGTGAAGAACAGGAAGTCGCTCGCGGTCAGGCTCGAGATGTTGACGCCCGTGACCGTGACCGTATTGCCGGTGCCGAAGTTGATCACCGATCCGGTTGCGGCCGCCTGCACGCTGGCAAGGTCGGTGAAGGTCGCAAAGGCCCGGATGTCGATGATGTCGCCGGAGGCCCAGCCCGTGATCGTGTCGGTACCGCTGCCCATCACGAAGCTGTCGTTGCCGCCGCCGCCGGTCAGCGAGTCGTTGCCGACGCCGCCGATCAGCACGTCGTTGCCTGCGCCGCCGGTGAGGGTGTCGTTGCCCTCCTTGCCGTCGAGACGCGCACCGGCACCCGTGATCGTCAGGTTGTCGGCCGAGGTCCCGCCGGTGATGGTTTCGACGTTCGTCACCGTCACCGTGTTGGCGAAGTTGCCCAAGATCAGCCTGTCGTTGCCGTCGCCAAGATCGATGGCACCGGTGGTGAAGGCCGTGCCGAGCGTGACCGTGTCGTCCGCACTGCCGCCGACCAGCGTTTCGATGTTCACGATCGTGATCGTGTTGGCGCTGTCCGACAGGGTCAGACGGTCGGCGCCGCTGCCGAGGTCGATCGTGCCCGCGGTCATGGCCGAGCCGAGCGTGACGGTGTCGGTACCCGCGCCGCCGACGAGCGTTTCGGCGTTCGAGACCGTGACCGTGTTCGCCCCGCCCGCCAGAACCAGGCGGTCGTTGCCGGCTCCCAGATCGATGCTGCCCGACGTGTAACCCGAGGACAGCGTGATCGTGTCGGAGGTGGTGCCGCCCACGAAGGTCTCGATGTTGGCGATCGTGACCGTGTTGACGAAGTTGCCGAGCGTGAGGCTGTCGCTGCCGGCCCCAAGGTCGAGCGAGCCCGCCGTGATGGCCGTGCCGATCGTGACCGTATCGGCCGTCGTCCCGCCGACCAGCGTTTCGACGTTGGCGACCGTGACCGTGTTCTCGAAGTTGCCGAGGATCAGGCGGTCGGATCCGGCGAGCAGGTCGATGGTACCGGCCGTCGTCTGCGAGCCGAGCGTGATCGTATCGGCCAGCGTGCTGGCGACCAGCGTTTCGACGTTCGACACCGTCAGCGTGTTGGCGAAGTTGCCGAGCACGAGGCGG
>JAIXXA010000205.1 GCA_027490975.1 Rhodospirillaceae bacterium | reverse complement strand
GTACGTGTAGCCGTCGCCGATGCCGTAGCGGAGCTTGAGGATCTCGCGCTCGCGGTAGGTGAGCGTGCGCAGCACGTCGTTGATGCGCTGGCGCAGCATTTCCGTGCTGGCGCTCTCGGCAGGGGCTTCCTGCTTCTCGTCCTCGATGAAGTCGCCGAAGTGGCTGTCCTCGCTCTCGCCGACCGGGCGGTCGAGCGAGATCGGGTGACGGCTGATCTTCATCACGCGGCGCACTTCCTCCATGGGCATCTTCGCCTTGGCTGCGATCTCCTCGACCGTGGGTTCGCGCCCGAGGTCCTGCAGCATGTGCTTCTGGATGTTCCGCAGCTTGGACATCGTCTCGATCATGTGCACGGGGATGCGGATCGTGCGCGCCTGGTCGGCGATCGAACGCGTGATCGCCTGGCGGATCCACCACGTGGCGTAGGTGCTGAATTTGTAGCCGCGGCGGTACTCGAACTTGTCGACCGCCTTCATGAGGCCGATATTGCCTTCCTGGATCAGATCCAGGAACTGCAGGCCGCGGTTGGTGTATTTCTTGGCGATCGAAATCACCAGGCGAAGATTGGCCTCGACCATTTCCTTCTTGGCGCGCGCGGCTTCGCGCTCGCCCTGCTGGACCTGGCTCACGGTCTTCTTGAATTCGCCGGTCGGCAGGCCCGAACGTTCGGAGATTTCCGACACGTCCTTGCGCAGCTGCGCGATCTCGTTTTTGTACTTGGTCGTGTATTTCTTCCAGCCCTTGCCGGTGAGGCGCGCCACGCGGCCGAACCAGCGCGGATCGACTTCCTTGCCCGAATACTTGGAGAGGAACTCGTCGCGCTTGATCCCGCTCTCTTCGGCGTAGCGCAGCAGGCGGCCTTCGGCGGTCAAGAGCTTGCGGTTGAGATCGTAGAGCTGCCCCATCAGCTGCTCGATGCGCGTGTTGTTGAGATGCACGTCGGCGAGCTGCTCGATCAGGTCTTGCTTGAGCTTCTGGTAGTGCTTCTCCGAGACGGGGCTGAACTGCTTGCCGGCCAGAAGCGCTTCCATGCGCTTTTCCTGCATGCGGTAGAGGCGCTTGTAGACGCCCGCGAGCTTCTCGAGGCGTTCGAGAACTTCGGGCTTCAGCTGCTGCTCGAGGGCCGAGAGCGAAACGTTTTCCTCGCCGCCATCGGCGTCGGCGGCCACGGCCCCCTCGCCTTCGGCCCCTTCGACCGGCTCGGCATCGTCGGTTTCGGCCGGCGGCGGGCGCGGGGCGTCGATCACGGCGGGCACGCCGCCGGGGCCCATGGCGCCGGGGCCTTGGCCGCCGGGGCCGCCGCCGTTGGTGGCGTCGAGATCGATCACGTCGCGCAGCAGCATCTTGCCTTCGACGAGCGCGTCGCGCCAATGCACGACGGCGCGCATCGTGAGCGGGCTTTCGCACAAGGCCGAAATCATCTTCTCGCGGCCGGCCTCGATGCGCTTGGCGATGGCGATTTCGCCCTCGCGGCTCAGCAGCTCGATCGAACCCATCTCGCGCAGATACATGCGCACGGGGTCGTCGGTGCGGCCGATCGAATCGGCGTCGACGTTGCCGCGTTTGCCTTCTTCTTCCTCGTCGGCTTCTTCGCCGCCCACCCGCGCCTGGATCGGCGCCTTGGGGCCGGCATCGGCCCCGTCGGCACCGGCCGCCGCCGCGCCGTCCTCGTCGTCGGGCTCTTCGTTTTCGACGACGTTGATACCCTGCTCGCTCAGCAGGGCGAGCGTGTCTTCGATCTGCTCGGACGACACCTGGTCGGGCGGCAGAACGGCGTTGATTTCGTCGTAGGTCACGTAGCCGCGTTCGCGCCCGCGGGCGATCATCTTCTTGACCAAGGCGGCGGTGGCGTCCATCAGCGGGCCGTCGGGGGCCTCCTCGCGCGGGGGAGCAGCGGGGACGGGCTTGACCTTGGTCGACATCGAATGGCCTCGCGAGGAAAACGGCGGACGAATACCAACTTAAATCGGCCGACAATTCGCCGGGCGGATCAGCCCGCCCTAACGGTCGTCTTCGGGGGTCAATTCGGCCACCTGGGCGCGCAGGTGGGCGGCTTGACCCTCGACCTTGGCGAGCGTCGCATCCGACGGGTTGGCGGCCAAAGCGCGCTGGCTCAAGCGCAGCTCTTCTTCCATCCGACGGCGCGAAAACAGCGCCAACACGTGGCAGAAGCCGGCCCGCGCCGCTTGCGCAGAAGCGGCCGGATCGGCAAAAGCCCCGTGTTCGTAGAGGGTTGGTTGCGTCAGCCGCAAAGCCTCGTCAGCCATTCCCTGACCGGATAAGTGGTCAATCAGAGCGCTGGTGTCAAGCGGAGTCTCGCGGGCCTCGGCCCTCGCATGGGCGGTATGCGCGTAATCGAGCAGCGCGGTCCGGATCCGGTCGAGGGTGCGGTCGCCGAGTTCGATCTGGGCCAGCGTTTCGGCCTCCTCGACCAGCAATTCAGGATGGTTGAGCACGGTCGCCAGCAGCACCTGTGCTTGGCGTCGCAGCAGCAGGCCCACATCGCCCGTGGCGCGCAGGCCGCTGGTGCTCAAAACCGGTCCCGAACCGGGCGAATTGCGGCGCCAGTTTTTGTCGCGGGTGAAGGGTGTCGCCGGGGCGCGCCCGAGATTGCGCAAACGCTTGTAAATCCATTCGCTTTCGTAGGCGCGGCGGACCGTGGGATCGGCGATTTTGGCCAACCGCTCCCGCAAAGCGCCCTCCAGCGCCGCCCGTTGGTCGGGGCCGGTCACGGATTTGCCGACGATTTCGGCCTGGAAAATCACGTCGGCAATGCCGAGCGGGCGGGCCAGAAGGGCCGCAAACGCCTCGGCCCCGGCCTGGCGGACGAGGCTGTCGGGGTCTTCGCCCGCCGGCAGCGTCGCAAAGCGCAGCGAAAAGCCGGGTTTGAGCAACGGCAGGGCGATGGCGGCCGCCTTGAGGGCGGCCCGCTGGCCGGCCGCATCGCCGTCGAGGCAGACGGTCGGCTCGGGGTCGATTTTCCACAGGGCCGTGAGCTGCCCCTCGGTCAGGGCCGTGCCGAGCGGGGCGACAGCCCCGGCGAAACCCGCCTGATGGAGGGCGATCACGTCCATGTAGCCCTCGGCGACGACCGCCTGGGCCTTTTTGGCGCCGATCGCGAGGCGCGCTTTGTCGAGCGCGTAGAGATTGTCGCGTTTGTGGAACAGCGGCGTGTCGCGGCTGTTGAGATATTTGGGCTTGGAATCGTCCATCACGCGGCCGCCGAACGCGATCACGCGGCCGCGCCGGTCGGTGATCGGGAACATCACCCGGTTGCGGAAAAAGTCGAAGGGTGCCCGCCCGTCGTCCGGCGTGCCGGTCAAGCCCGCCTCCGAGAGCTGGGCCGGCTCGAAGCCCTTGCCCTTGAGGGCCGCCTGCAGATTGCCGCGGCCGTCGGGCGCGAAGCCCAGCCGAAAGCGCTCGATCGTGTCGTCGGAGAGGCCGCGGCCGCGCAGATAGGCAAGGGCCGCTTTGCCCTCGGGCGCAAACAGCCGTTCTTGGAACCACAGGCACGCCGCCTCGACCGCATCGCCGAGGGTCTTGGCGCGTTCGGCCTGCTGGCGCTCCTGCGGACTCAAGCGCGGCACGTCGAGCCCGGCTTCGCCGGCGAGCTTTTCGACCGCCTCGGGGAAGGCCAGATGGTCGATGCGCATCGTGAAGCCGATCACGTCGCCATGCGCGCCGCAGCCGAAACAATGGAAGAAGTTCTTGTCGTCGTTGACGTAGAAGCTCGGCGACTTTTCGTTGTGGAACGGGCAGCAGGCTTTGTACTCGCGCCCCGCTTTGGCAAGCTTCACCCGTCGCCCGACGACCGACGACAGCGTCAGGCGGGCGCGCAGCTCTTCCAGAAAGGCGGGCGGAAAGGCCATCCCGCGCGCGCTCAGCCGCCGAGCCGCTTTTTGATCGCGGCCGACGCGGCGCCGAGGTCCATCTGGCCCGTATACTTGGCTTTCACGATCGCCATGACTTTGCCCATGTCTTTGAGGCTGCTTGCCCCCGTCTCGGCGACGGCGGCTTCGATCGCGGCTTCCACGTCGGCTGCCGACATTTGCTGCGGCAGGAAGGTTTCGAGCACGGCGATCTCGGCGGCTTCGGCCTGCGCCAGCTCCGGGCGCCCGCCTTGATTGTAGAGGGCGATCGAATCGCGGCGGCTCGCGATCATCTTCTGCAGCATGGCGAGAATCTCGCCGTCGGCGATGCCGTCCATGTTGCCGGACGCGCGCGCATCGATGTCGCGCTTTTTGAGTTCGGCCATCGCCATGCGAACGGCGCCCAGGCGCGCCGCATCCTTGGCTTTCATGGCCTCTTTCATCGCATCGGTGAAGCTTGTGCGCAGCGTCATGGAAAAAGTCCTTCGGGCAAAGTCGGATCAGGAATTCGCAAGGCCGAAGCCGGTCTTGCGCAGGATTTCTTCGGCGCGCGCCCACACCGCCTCGCGCCACGCGGCATCGCCGGGGGCAAAAGCCTCGCGTATCTGCAGCTTGATGCGGCGCGAATCCTCGCCGGCCAGATCGGCATGGTTGTGCAGCCAATTGTCGGCGCGCACGGCATCGAGCACGTCGGCAAGGTCGATCGTGCCGTACTCGAGCGCAATGGCGGTGAGTTCGGCCTGCGGCAGGAAACGCACAAAGCCCTCGCCGTTGGTGCCGCTCAGCACCGCCGAGGTCGAGGTCCCGGCATCGGGCGAGGTCACGTCGGGGCCGTACCATTGCACGGCGCGCGCGAAACCGGGTTGGCCTGCCGGCAGCGCCCAGATGAGTTCGCCGTAGCCGCGCGGCCCCAAACCGGTGTGGAAATCGACGATCGCCACATGCTTGGCCCGCGCCAGCCAATCGCGGAACAAGGTTGCAAGCATGCGGTTCGACCAGGTCGGCGCGTGGCCGCCGAAGAAGATGCCGTCGGGATGGGTGTACTGCCCGCCCGACACGGCCGCCTGCCACGCCGCACGGCCGTGGCGCGCGGCATAGGCCTCGAGCTGTTGCTTGCTCGTCGCCTGTGCCGCCAGCGTCCATTCGGGCGGATTGAGGGCGGCCGCCATCGTCTCGTAGCCCGGATTTTCGGGATAGGGCCCGATATGCGACACGAAATTGCGGTTGAGATCGACATTGTCTTCGTTGACGCGGCGCAGCCACGCAAAGCCGTGCGGATTGATCGCGTGGATATGCAGCTGCGCCAAGCCCGGCGGCAATTCGCGGAATTCGCCGGTGCGGAACCAGCCGGTCTGCGCACCCGAACCGCAGAAGCCCTCGATCCCGTGGGTCGATGAGATCGTGACCAACACGCGCGCGGCATCGGCCGGACCCACCCACACGGCATCGCAGAAAAGCTGCTCGCCCTGGGGCCCGCGCAGCGGATGGCGCAGCGTGCGCAGCCGCGTGGCGTGCGGCTTGGCCGCCTCGAGGAACAAGGCGCGCGCACCGCTGTAGTCGCGCGCGAAAAACGCATTGGCAGACATTGTCGATCAGGTTCCACTTCGGAAAAAACGGGCCGTAACTTTGCGCCACGCGGATGCGAAAAGCAAAGGTGGGCAATTCGGGCCCACTTTACAAGAAAGCGCGTTTGACCGCATGCTTGTGGCCATGGAAAGGGTTTTGGCACGTCTCCGGTTCGCAAGCCTCGCCCTGGCGCTGGCGGTTTGCCTCGCACCTGCCGCGTCGCTGGCGGCCGATGCGCGCCTCGACCGGCTGTTCGAGCGGCTGATCGCGACCCAAGACCCGGCCGACGCCAAAACCATCGAACGCTCGATCTGGCAGATCTGGCTCGATCCCAGGGATTCGAGCACGCAATCGCTGCTCGATTTGGCCCTGGCGGCCGAGCAGCGCGGCGACCAGCTCGGCGCCTTCGCGCTGTTCGACGCGATCGTCACGCTGAAGCCGGACTATGCCGAAGGGTGGAACCGGCGCGCGACAATCCTCTACCAACTCGGCCGGCTCGACGAATCGAAAGCCGACGCCGAAAAGGTCGTGGCCCTCGAGCCGCGGCATTTCGGCGCGCTCTCCGGCCTCGGCCTCATCGCCCAAGCCCGCAACGACGACAACGCCGCACTCGAAGCCTTCGAACGGGCCTTGGCGGTCAACCCGCACATGCCGCAGATACAAACCGCCGTCGACGCGCTGCGCCGCAAACGGCGCAACGGCGCCATCTAGGAGATCGCAAAATGCTGATCAAAAGAACACGCGGCTGGGAAATTCCCGAGCGCGAGACGACCCCGGAATCGGCATGGTCGCGCCGGCACGTGCTGTCGGCGGGCGTGGCTGCTGCAGCCGCTTCGGCCCTGCCCGCCCACGCCCAGGCGCCCGCCGGCGGCGAGGATCCGAGCACGCCGCTCTACCCCGCCATGCGCAATATGCGCTATCGCGTCGATCGCGAGCTCACGGATGAAAAAATCGCGACGACCTACAACAATTTCTACGAGTTTGGCACCTCGAAAAACATCTGGCAGGCGGCCCAACGCCTGCCCATCCGGCCGTGGCAAGTGCAGATCGAGGGCATGGTCGAACAGCAGCGCACGGTCGACATCGACGATCTGCTGAAGGCCATGAAGCTCGAGGAGCGCGTCTATCGCTTCCGCTGCGTGGAAGCATGGGCGATGACGGTCCCTTGGACCGGCTTTCCGCTCGCAAGCCTTGTCGAATGGTGCAAGCCGCTCGCCTCGGCCAAATATCTGCAGATGGAAACCTTCCAGATGCCGAACGTGGCGCCCGGCCAGCGGGCCTCGTGGTATCCGTGGCCCTACACCGAGGGTTTGGCGCTCGACGAGGCGACGAACGAGCTCGCTTTCATCGCGACCGGCATCTACGGCAAGCCGATGCCGCGCCAGAACGGGGCCCCTCTGCGCCTCGTGGTGCCGTGGAAATACGGCTTCAAATCGGTCAAATCGCTGGTGAAGTTCAAGTTCACCGACCAGCGGCCGAAAACCTTCTGGCTCGAACTCGGCGAACGCGAATACGGCTTCTGGGCCAACGTCAATCCGCGCGTCGCCCATCCGCGCTGGAGCCAGGCGAGCGAAGAACTCATCGGCAAAGGGGGCCAGCGCGTGCCCTCGCAGATCTTCAACGGCTACGGCGATTTCGTGGCGAGCCTCTACGAGAACCGCCAGAACGAGCGGCTTTGGGCGTAAGGCAGCGCCGAACCCTTCGTCCCGCGCGCAAAAGCCGCACCCGCAAACGCTTTGCGGGTGCCGGGCACTTGTCGTAAAACCCGGCCATGCCGGATTCCGCACCCAAGGCCCCGCGCCACGCCCTGCCCATCGAAACCTTCGACAACCGGATCGGCGGCGACGCGCTGTTCCGCGCCATCGGCCATCCTCTGGCGCGCCCGCAAGCTCTGGCGCTTGTCGCCGAACTCGAAAAAGCGGGCCGCGTGGCGGTCTACGATCCGTTCGGCGCGTTCGCCACGCTGAGCGCGCTCTACGATTTTTCGCGCGTCGAGATCGCCGGCCTCTATGGCCGCGACCATCGCCATATCGGCGCGCAAGTCGGCGGCCGCATCGTGCATTCGATCAAGACGATCGCGGCGGCCAAGGCCGAAACGATCCTGGTTGCCGCGTTCGACGCCGACATGCTGGTGGCGCAAGCGGCAAGCTTCCTGCCCGCCAACGCAACCGTCAAAACGCTCGACCTGCTGCGCATCCCCGAGCGGCTGCTGACCGATCCCAAGCGCTATCTTTCGACCTACAATTTCGTGACCAATCTCGTGCTGTTCCGCGACAGCGACGTGCGCCACACGCGCATGGTCACCGCCAACTATTGGTACGGCTACGGTGCCCGCAATGTGCGCGCCTGGCTGCTGCTGCTCGATGCCGACGGCAAGGAAATCGCAAGCTGGGAAGAAGCGCTGCCCGACGCGGTCGCGGGCTTCACGGTCGACAGCCGCGACGTGCGCAAGCGCTTCAAGCTCGGCGATTTCGACGGCCAGCTCTTCGTGCACATGGTCGGCATTGCCGGGCACGACGTGCTCAAATACGCGCTCGACAGTTTCGGCCCCGAGGAACTGAGCTGCACGCACGACGCCAATCCGTGGCCGGCCGATTTCTACGCCGGCATCCCCGCACCCGCCCCGGGCGAGCGCGTGCGCGTATGGGTGCAGAACTGCCAACCCTGCGCGATTCCGGCCGACGGCGTGCGTTTTGCCGCGATGGGCAGCGAAGCCTGGGCGCCGATCGGCGTTTCGATCCCCGCCTTCGGCATGCGCGAAATCGACATGGGCGATCTGCTGCCGGGCCTTGGCTGGCCGCAGCAGATCGAAATGGATGCCGGCAAATACGTCGTGCGGCCGCGCTACGAAGTGATCCGGCCTGGCGGCAAGCGCCATGT
Source organism: Rhodospirillaceae bacterium (assembly GCA_027490975.1). GTDB lineage: Bacteria > Pseudomonadota > Alphaproteobacteria > CACIAM-22H2 > CACIAM-22H2 > Tagaea. Next base: position 20,267 of record JAIXXA010000205.1, on the reverse strand, counting down.
CGCGCACGCCAATGTCGAGCGCACCGACCTTGCGGGCGATCCCGACATTGCGGGTTTGTCCGCGCATTTCGGCAAAGCTTTCATCCTGTCCGCGCCGATCCTGCCGCAGGACACCTACACAAGCTTCGCATTGCCCACGCCGATGGCGCGCGGCCAGGCAAGCCTGCCGCTCATCGCGCGCTTCTACGACGCCGACGGCAGCCAAGCAGGCGAACGCTTCCTCGGCAATCTGCCGCGCAGCCACGCCCACCTCGTCGATCTTGGCGAGGCCAAGCTCAAGAGCGGCTACGGCCATGTCGAGCTCAGCTACGATTTCCGCGACGGCGGGCTCGGCGACGGCTGGATCCACGGGCTGTTCCGCTACGCGCGCCGCAGCGCAACCGCACACGCCGCCGAAACGAGCTTCGGCAGCCACATTTTCAATACGCCGCTCGTGTTCAAGAACGAGCCGCAATCCTATATCGGCCGCCCGCCGGGCCTGTCGACGCGGCTGTTCCTGCGCCTGGGCAGCGACGGCTTCGAATCGATGTGCCATCTCGTGTATCCCGCTTCCACGCCCTGGCACGCGACTTCCGACACGCATCTCGAACTCTACGACGCGGCAGGTGCCAAGCTTGCCGACGCCAAGCTCGCGATCGCATGCTCGGGCTCGCGTCTGTGGCGGCCGAGCGAATTCTTCGGCGCAGCCGAACTCGCGCGCGCGGCGGGCGGCGGCTACGTTCTGATCCGCGACCGCACCTGCCGCCTGTTCGGCTACCACGGGCTTCTGGCCGCCGACGGGCGCTTCTGCCTCGACCACATGTTTGGGTTCTGACACGGCCGTCCGGCGGATCGTTGACAAAAGCAACAATTCTGTTGACGATGTCACATGGCTGCCGTTTCGCCCGACCAGACCGACGCGCTGCGCCGATTTGCCCGCCTGTTCACGGCCCGCCTCGGCGTGCTGCGCAAAGGCCTCTACGGCAGCCGCTTTTCGCTGGCCGAAGCGCGCGTGCTCTACGAGGCGGCGACCCGCCCGGCGCCCACGGCAGGCGCGATCGCGGCCGATCTTCGCGTCGATCCCGGCTATATGAGCCGCATCTGCAGCGGCCTCGCGCGCGCCAAGCTGCTGCGACGCGTGAGGATCGCGGGCGACGGCCGCCAGCGCCGCCTTGAACTGACGAAAACGGGGGCCGCAGCCTTCGCCAAGATCGATGCCGCCTCGCGTGCGGAAGTTGCGGCGTTGCTGGAACCGCTTGACGACCCCGCACGGCGCACGCTCGTCGACGCGCTCGCACAAGCCGAACAGATCCTCGATCCGCGAACAGCCATGCTGCCGCGAACCTTCGTGCTGCGCGCGCCGCGACCGGGCGATCTCGGCTGGATCGTGCATCGGCACGGGGCGATCTACGCAGCCGAATATGGGTGGGACGCGCGTTTCGAAGCCGACGTTGCGGCCATCGCGGCGAAGTTCGCCGCCGCGAACGATCCCGTCTGCGAACGCTGCTGGATTGCCGAGGGCGCGGGCGCGGTCTTGGGTGCGGTCATCCTGGTGCGCGAAAACGCGACGACCGCGCGGCTGCGACTGTTCTATCTCGAGGCGGACGCGCGCGGCCACGGATTGGCGCGCCAGATGGTCGAAACCGTGCTCGCTTTCGCGCGCGAGGCGCGCTATCGGCGCATCGTGCTGTCGACCTACGCGAACCTCACGGCCGCGCGCAAACTCTACGAAAAATTCGGCTTCGTGCGTACGACACACAGCCCGAAGCGCCACTACGGCAAAAAACTCGTCGCCGAGGATTGGGCCCTCGATCTTTCCTAGTCGGTCCGCAGGCTGGGCCAGGCGGCATCGGCCTTGGCGATATAGCCCGGCACGTCCGCCTGCCAGCTGCGCTGGATCGACATCGAATAGTTGAGATAGAGCCTTCCGTCGACGATCGCCCAGGCATTCGGATCGATCCCGACCTTGTAGCCGCTGGCCACGCCGTAGGCGCAGAACCCGCCATACATCGGCGCATAGCGCTCCGGGGTGGCGGCAAACAAAGCGCGGTTGGCCTCCGACACAAACAGCCAGCGCGCGCCCTGCCATTCGTGCGCATGCGCAACCGCCCCGCGCCTTGGCCGGCCTTCGGCAAAAAAGGCGACCGGATCGAAGCCCTGGATCGCGAACCCGCCCGAGATGTTGACCGCCCCCGCCGGTTTCTGGGCCAGCGACACCGAGCGCAGACCGATGGCGGCGCTGCCGACCGCAAGGATCGCAAAACCGACCAGTGCGGCGCGCCGTTGCAGCGACATGCGGGGTGTTTCGGGGATCATGCCAAGCGGTTCGCAACGTCTCGCGGAAACGTTACAGCACAAAGAAAAACGCCGCTAGGTCAAAGACCTAGCGGCAAGTTGAACAGGGAGGCTTGGCGCCATAAGGGGACGCCAGGATCTGGAAAGACCCCCTTTGACCCGCAAAGGCCAAAGCCCGCCGAAAACCGTCGGCACCGTCGATCAAAGATCAACAGTGAAGAGATAGTACGGATAATGCCTTAAAAAACGGCAAAGATCGCATATGAGGCATGAACCGTTCGCATGCCTATGAATTTGCCGTCAGAACTGCGATTCCGCGACCTTCTGGACAAGATAGTCGCGGAACACGGCGATGCGTTTGGAGCTGCGCAGCTCCTCGGGATACACAAAATAGGCCTCGTAGGTCGGCCCCTCGAGCTCGGGCAGGATCTGCACGATGGCGCTGCTCTGCTGGGCGACGTAATCGGGAAAGGCCGCAATGCCGATGCCGTTTTCGACCGCGCGCAGGATCGCCGACACGTTGTTGACCATCAAAGTCGGCGTGCGTTTTTTGCCGCCCGACGTGCCGACCTCGAGCAGCCAATTCACGTTCGGAAACGGCGGGTTGGGATCGTCGCCATAGACGATCAGGCGATGGCGATCGAGATCGGCGGCCGTCTTGGGCGCACCGTGTTTGGCAAGATACGCCTCGGATGCAAACACGTGCACATGCACCGACAGAAGATGGCGCTGGATGAGATCGGCCTGCCGCGGCGGGTGCATGCGGATGGCGCAATCGGCCTCGCGCATGCCGAGATCGAGCTCGCGATCGTCGACGCGCATGCTGAACTGCATGTCGGGATAGAGTTCGGCGAATTCGCGCAAGCGCGGTGCCAGCCACACCGAGCCGAACGCGACGGTCGTGGTCACGCGCAGCAGGCCCGACGGGCGCTCCTTGGTTTCGGCAAGCTGCGCTTCGACGAGGGCGAGCTTGTCGAAAACGTCGCGCACGGTATTGAACAGCAACTCGCCCTGCTCGGTGAGGATCAGGCCACGCGCGTGGCGATGGAACAGCGAGGCGCGCACCGATTCTTCGAGAGCCGAAATCTGGCGGCTCACCGCCGACTGGCTCAGATTGAGTTTCTCGCCCGCATGCGTGAACGAGCCCGCCGCCGCCACTGCATGGAAGATCCGCAGCTTGTCCCAATCCATCGCCGACATGATCTTGGAATCCTACTCGGCAGCAGCCGATTGATGGCCCGCTTCCGCGTGGGCGAGGAATTTTTCGGCCTCGAGGGCGGCCATGCAGCCCATGCCGGCCGCCGTCACGGCCTGGCGGAAGACTTTGTCCTTCACGTCGCCCGCCGCATAGACACCGGGCAGATCGGTGGCGGTCGAATCGGGTTTGGTCAGGATGTAGCCCTCGGCGTCGAGGGCGAGCTGGCCCTTGAAGAGTTCGGTCGCCGGCACGTGGCCGATCGCCACGAACAGTCCGTCGACCGCCAGCGTGCTGCGCTCGCCCGTGACGAGATTCTTGAGTGCGAGCCCCGTGACCGTCGCAGGATTGCCAGTACCCAGCACCTCGTCGACCGCCGAATTCCACACGACCTCGATCTTCGGATGCTTGAGCAGGCGCGCCTGCAGCATTTTTTCGGCGCGCAACGTGTCGCGGCGATGGATCAGCGTGACCTTGGCAGCATGGTTGGTGAGATACAGCGCTTCTTCGACCGCCGTATTGCCGCCGCCGACCACGGCGACGTTTTTCCCGCGGAAGAAGAAGCCGTCGCACGTCGCACAGGCCGAAACCCCCGTGCCGCGATATTTGGTTTCCGACTCAAGTCCAAGCCAGCGGGCTTGGGCACCGGTGCAGATCACCAGCGTGTCGGCAATGTAGGTATCGCCCGAATCGCCGGTCGCGACGTAAGGGCGCTTCGAGAGATCGACTTTGACGATGATGTCTTCGAGGATCAGCGTGCCCACATGGGTGCATTGCTTGTACATCTGCTCCATCAGCCACGGCCCTTGGATGGCCGTTTCGAAGCCCGGATAGTTTTCGACGTCGGTTGTGATCGACAATTGGCCGCCGGGCTGGATGCCACGGACCAAGATCGGGGCGAGATTGGCGCGCGTCGCGTAGATCGCCGCCGTGTAGCCCGCAGGCCCCGAGCCGAGAATCAGCATTTTGGTGCGATGGGTCTGCGGCATCGGACAACCTTTTTTGGTTTCGGGCTATGCGTCAGGCGCAAGCCTAGCAGGCATGCCTCAGCGTTGGGAAGCAGGTGCCTGCCTTATCCCCAGCCAAATTTTTGTTGCAGCAGCCGGGCGGCCCGCGTCGTGTCGTCGGGCGGGGCATAGTTCCACTGCTCGAACCGACCCTCGAACGGGCGCGTGAAGCCTTTGGCCTGCAAAGCCGCCTGGAACGCGGCAATGCGGCCCGAACGGCCTTCGAGGGCGGCCACAAAAACGGGCTTGCCGGTCGACAGGGCCTCGCTCGTCATCGACACCGAATCTTCGGTCACCACGATGCCGTCGGCGAGGGCCAGCAGCCCGAGATAGGGATTGTCCCCTGCCCCGTCCCACGCATAGCCGCCGAGATCGCGCACCGTTTTGACGAGCTTTTCGCGGGCCGGGGGGTCGGTCCGGCGCGACGGCGTAAGGGCAAGGCCGCAGCCGGCCGCCGCCAACGCTTCGAGCCCCGAAGCCAGCCGATCGACGGCGGCCGGGGTCATCTGGAAACGGCGCCAACCGTTCGAGCCGCCCAAGATCACGGCGATCAGCGGCCGTTTGAGCGTCGCGAGTTTCGGCGCCCAGATTTCGGCCGCCGCAGCGAGTTTTGCCGGCGTCACATGATGGAGGGCGACCTGCGTTTCGATGACGTTGGCGCCGACGACTTCGTCGTGTGCCGGGGCAATGACAGCGTCGAGCCATGCAACCGGCACAGCCGGGCGCTGCACATGCAGGGCAAACACTTTGCCCCCACTGCGACGCTTCATGGCAACGCCGATGGGTGCACAGCGCGAGCCCAGCGTGATCGCCATATCTGGCCACGGCGCCGACAGATCGGGGCTTTGGGCAGTCAGCATCGCAAGCGGATCGCCGTGCACCAGGGCAACCTCCGGCAGCCACGAATAGGGCGGACGGAACGCCACATCCTTGAATTCAAAGGCGAGGTCCAGCGCTTCGGCAATGCCGCGGCATTGGGCCTTCATGCCGACGGCGCCTGGGCTGATAATCCAGGCGGTTTTGGGGGCGGAGGGGGGTGTCATTGCGGGCGGGACTATGGCCGCGCGCTGCCGCTTTAAGCAATTTTTTTAGCCATGCGGCTTGCGTCGGCCCGCATATTGCTAATATTATTTCAACATCATCGGAATTCAGGACCTGAAAAATGCGCGGGCACAAGCTTGACGACGTCGATCGCCAGATTCTCCACGACCTCCAGAACGACGGGCGGATGACCAATGTCGAGCTTGCGCGCCGGGCCGGGGTATCGGCCCCGCCCTGCTTGCGCCGCGTGCGCGTGCTCGAGGAGGCCAAGGTCATTCGCGGCTTCCATGCCGACATCGACCCGCATGCGCTGGGTTTCGGGGTTACGGTGTTTGCATTCGTGAGCCTCAAAAGCCAGGCCGACGCCGATCTGCGCGCCTTTCAGTCGATCATCGATTCGTGGCCCATGGTCCGCGAATGCCACATGCTGACGGGGGAAACCGATTTCCTCATCAAGGTCGTGGCGCAGGATTGGGACGCGTACGAAAAATTCCTCACGACCCAGCTGACGGCAGCGCCCAACGTCAGCAACGTCAAATCGGCGTTGACGATCCGCACGACGAAAAACCAGCCCGGCGTGCCGATCGAGACCAAACAGTCCGACGCCTCGGCGGCGCGCCGCTAGCCGTTACCCGCCCGGGACCAGCACGCGCAAATTGCTCGACACATGGCGAATGCCGTCGCGCGCGAGCAGAAAATGCCGGTCGCCGCGCATGCGGTAGCCGACCACGGCAAACATCGAAAATGCGCCGTCGCTGTCGAGCGGATAGATGAGCCGCTCGTAGGCAATGCTTTTGCCGTCGCCCCATTCGAAGCGGACATTCTCGTAGACGACCGCACCATTGGCCGCGCGCGCATAGCCCGACAGCATCTGCGCGGCGACGGCGCCGGGCAGAACCTCGTGCAGCTTCTGGCCCGTGAGGTCGCGGCCGTAAATGTCTGCCATGCCGGTTCCGAACAGCCGCACGCGCAGATCGCCGCTTGCCGCGTCGCGTTCGATGATCTTCATCTGCGCGGCCCATCGCGCCACCGCTTCGAGCGGCAGGTCGCCGCGCGTCAAGCGGCGGCCGAGCGTTTTGGACTGCAACTCGGCCCAGGCGAAAAATGCGGCGATGCCGGGCGCCGCGCCGTCGAACGGCGCCGGACCGACGGAATCATCCGTCATTTCCGCAATATCGCTGAGGCATGCACCCATAGGACATAGCCTTGTCGAACGAGAACTGCGCGTAGTTCTACAAGAATGGCGGCGGTCCGCATGCGAATTAATTGTTAAGCTTGTCAGCGTTCTAAAGCCGTATGCACATACCTCTTACACAAGCTTCGTCGCGTCCTTGACGACGCGCACCGCGAGCGCGCCCTGGCGGCCGCGAATGTCGGTCGTCTCTTCGGGAAAGGCCGCAAAATCGAGGCCGCTGGCGATTACGGCATCGCTCGAGACCAGCAGATCGGCCGCAAATTTTTTGGTGAGCGCTTCGAGGCGGCTCGCTGTGTTGACCGTGTCGCCGATCGCGGTGAACTGCCGTGCCTGGCTGTAGCCCATCTCGCCAACGATGGCGGGGCCCGCGTGGATCCCGATACCGATGCGCAAGGGTGCATCGAGATCGTGCGCAAGGGCGGCGTTGAGCGCGGCAAGCCGCTCGATCATGGCGCGCGCACCGGCAAGCGCTTCGCGCGTCCCTTGGGCGGGCCCGCTTTCGACGCCGAACAAAGCGACGATGCCGTCGCCCACGAACTTGTCGATGCGCCCGCCTGCCGCTTCAATCGCGGCCCCCATCTCCGCGAAATAGCGATTGAGCAGGAAGACGACGTCGAACGGCAGTTTGCTTTCCGACAAAGCCGTGAAGCCGCGCAGATCGGCGAACATCACGGCGATGGTTTTTTCGGCCCCCGCACTTTCGTGCTCGCGGCGCTGGGCAAGGGCCGCTGCCCCGATCGAGGCCGGCAGCAGCGGCACGATCGCCACGTCGCCGATTGCGTGCGCTTGGCAGGCCAGACGCACGCCGGGCGGGGCAGCCACACGCGCCAGCACCGCCAATTCGTCGTCCGCGGGCAGCGACAGATTTTCGGCTCCGCGCTCGACCCGCACGCGGCAGGTCGAGCAGCGCCCGCGCCCGCCGCACACGGACGCATGCGCGATGCGGCCCTGGCGGCTCGCCTCGAGCAAAGTGGTGCCGCGTGCGACCGCGACCGTCGCATCGCCCGGATACGCCACGATCGCGCGCCCGCCGCGATGCGCATGCCACGCGCGCACGCGGCGGGCGGCAAACACAGCGGCGATCGCCAGCGCCCAGAAGGCAAACACGCCGGTCTGGATGCGCTCCAGCGTTGCAGCCCCTTCCTCACCCGGGAAACGATGGCGCGCCGCAAAGCCCGCGCGCCATTCGGGATCGGCAAACAAAGCGGCGGCCTCGCGGCTTCCGGCAAGGTATCCGACCAATGCAAGGGCGCCGAGGGCGGCGGCGGCGGCGAGCAGAAACGGCTGCCAGCGCGCATAGAACGGCTTCAAGCGCAGCCAGTAATGCACGCCCGCACACCCGTGCAGCCAGACCAGCAGGAGACCTACGGCAAGCAGCAAACCGCCGGTCGTGTCGAACTGCGTCGTTGCGACGGTCACGCTCGTATGCGTCGGCAGCGTGCCGAAAAGCAGCACGCCGAAACGCACCGGCACCACGTGGCCTGCGAGAATCGGCACCACGAGCAAACCGGCGACGAGCTGCACGACCTCGCCGCGCGACAGCGTCGCCAAATCGCGCCGCCGATAGACGGCCCACAGCGACAGCCCGAAATGCGCCGCGAGCGACCCGTAAAGCAGGAGGCGCACCGGCGGCAGCGCCACGATCGCGAACATCGCAGACGCATAGGCCTCCGCCGCCGCGAGCGACAGGTTCATCAGCGCGTGGTTCGTCAGATGCAGGGCCACATAGACGAACAGCACGAGGCCGGAAACCAGCCGCACTTGGCGCGCTGCGATTTTCATTTCGCGTCGTCGGCCAATGCGTGCCCCTCTTCGAGGCGCCGCGTCGCCGTCTCGATGCGCGTTTCGAGTTCGCGCATGAACTCGGCGCGCTTGAGACCGGCCGGAATCGCGTCGAGCACTTCGACCGTGATGAGGCCGGGCTTCTTGGCGAAGGTGCGCCGGCCCCAGAACAGGCCCGAATTGAGGGCAACCGGCACGCACGGCAGATCGAGCTTGCTGTAGAGCGCCATGACGCCGGGATGGTACGGCCAATCCTTGGCGTCGCTGCGCACCGGCGTGCGCGTCCCTTGCGGGAAAATCACGATCTGGCGACCGTCGGCGATCGCCTCTTGCGCCATCGTCAGCATGCGCTTCAAGGCCGCCCCGCCGCCTTTGCGGTCGACCGGAATCATCTTCTGTTTTTGCGCATGCCAGCCGTAGAGCGGGATCGACAGCAGCTCTTTTTTCATCACGTAGGTGGGATCGCTGCACAGCGCATAGAAAATCAGCGTGTCCCACGCCGATTGGTGCTTGCACGCGATCAGGGCGGGGCCTTCGAGCAGGTCGACGCGGCCGACCAGACGATGCTCGAGCCTGCAGATATGCTTGAGGCCCCACACGATGGTCTTGGTCCAGATGCGCGCGATGAAATGCACGCCGCGCCGATCCATGAGATGGCAGGGCAGCGAGGCGATCAGCAGCAGCGCCGTGGCGCCGAAGAACCATATATTGAACAGAAACGAGCGCAGCTGGATCATGGATTGGCATCCGCAAAAGCGAGATAGGGGCGCAGCAATGCGCCGAGATATTTGTGGTACTCGGCCTGCAGCAGCGCATAGGTGCCGGGCCAGCGCCACCATTCGTCGATGTGGAAGTTCTCGGGATAGACGGGCTGGGCAACGAGATCGATGTCCGGCATCGCGCGGCGGAACTCGAGCGTGGCGCGCCGCAGATGGTAGTTGGCCGTCACGAGGCGCAGCGAGGCGATGTTTTCGCGCGCAACGAAGGCAGCGGCCTCGCGCGCATTGCCCTGGGTCGAGTCCGCGTCGTAGCCGAGCTCGACGCAGCATCCGAGCGCTTCCGGCCCTTGGCGCGCCACGCGCAGCAGCTCCTGCAGCTCGACATTGCGATTGACGCCCGAGACCAGCAGCTTTTTGGCCTTGCCCTCGGCCATCAGCCGCAAGCCTTCGCGCAAGCGCAGCTGGCCGCCGGTCAGCACCACGATCGCGTCCGTCGCGCGCGCGTCGACCGGGCCCTCGCGCGGGATCGTGGCGGCGAACCAAACGAGCCCGCTCAAATAGAGCAAGCCCAGAACGGCCGCCGCAGCGCCCAGGCGCAGGAGCGACGCCACGTCGCGTCAGCCCAGCAGCGCGGCTACGGCCGCACCGAGATCTTCGTGCACGCCCACGGGAAGCACGGCATCGGGCAGGCCCGCAGCCAAGGTCTTGGCGCCGTGGCCGGTGCGCACGAGATGTCGCGGGCAGCCGATCGCGGCGGCCGCCTGAAGATCGCGCAGACTGTCGCCGACGAAGGGCGTGGCCGCCGCATCGGCCGCAAACATCGCGAGCGCTTCGATCAGCATGCCAGGTGCAGGCTTGCGGCGGGTCGAAATCGGGCCGGGCGCGTCGGGGCAATGGAATATCGCATCGAGCTTGGCCCCCTCGCGCGCGAGGCCGTCGCGCAAAGCATCGTGGATGCGCGCCAGCATCGCATCGTCGAAAATGCCGCGCCCGATCGGCGACTGGTTCGTGCACACGGCTACGGCGTAGCCCGCCCGATTGAGGCGTGCGACGGCCGAAGCAGCCCCCGGCAGCAGCACAAGCTCGCCCGGGTGCTTCACATAGTCGCTGCGATCGACGTTCAGCACGCCGTCGCGGTCGAGGAGGACGAGTCGGGCCATGGTCTGTCGAACCTACAGGATACGCGCGAGATTGCGCATCACCGTGCCGTAGGCAGCGGCCGCGGCAACCAAGGTGGCGGCAAAGGGCACGCAAGCGAGCAGCAGCCAATCGCTCCATCCCAACGCGGGCAGCGGAAAAGCGAGTGTGGCACTGCTGCTGGCGACGGCCGAGGCTGCGACCAGCACCAGGGCCGCCCCGGCAGCGCCGAGGCCCGCCCCTGCAAACGCGAGCCGCATCGCCGCCCGCGCGAACTGCACGGCGATGTAGCCGTCGGGAGCACCGACCAGATGCAGGAGATCGACCGCCTCGCGATGCATGGCAAGGCCCGCCCGCGTGGCAAAGGCCACGCAGCTTGCCGCCGCCAAGCCGACGGCCGCCAGCACGATCGCCGCCACAAGCCCGGCCGCGCGCGCAAGCGCCAAGAAGCCGCCAAGCCAGCGCCCATGGTCGTCGATAGCCGCATCTGGGGCGGCCGCCTCGAGACGTGCACCCAGCGCGGCAAGATTGGGCGCGGCACCCGCCGCAAGCCGCACATCGATCAGAACCGGAATCGGTAGATCCTGGAGGTTGCCCGCACCGAGCCACGGGCTCAGCAGCGCTTCGGCAGCCGCACGCGAGATCTGGGTTGCTGCCGCAACCGCGGGATCGGCGCGCAAGAGCGCCAAAGCGGGGGCGGGATCGGCACCGGCCGGCAGCTCGACCGTCAGCGTGCCCGCGAAATTCGCCTGCCACCGCTTGGCCGTGCCCGACAATGCGAGTGCAAGCCCGAGCGCGAGCGTTGCAAGGAACGCAAGCGCCGCAACGACGGCCGCGATCCAGCGCCGCTCGCGGTCGCGTTCCAACGCAAGCTCACTGCCGCGCCCGAAGCCGAAGCCCGCCATCGCCCTTACGCCGCCTTCGCGATTTGCACGAGGGCACCTGCTTCCAACCGCAGCTCGGGATGGCGCGATTCGCGCACCAACTGCATGTTGTGCGTTGCAACCACGATCGTCGTACCCAAACGGTTGAGCTCCTCGAACAGCCGCATCAAACGCAACGCGATGCGGTCATCGACGTTGCCGGTGGGCTCGTCCGCGATCAGCAGCTTCGGCCGCCCGATCACCGCGCGCGCGATTGCCACACGTTGCTTCTGCCCACCCGACAGGGTCGGCGGCAACGCGTCGAGATGCTCGCCCAAGCCCACCCAAACCAGCAACTCGGCTGCGTGCTCGCGCAGCTGCGTTTCGTCGGCCCCCTGCACGCGCAGCGGCAAGGCCACATTGTCGATGACCGACAGATGGTCGAGCAGGCGGAAATCCTGGAACACGGTGCCGATGCGTCGGCGCAAGCCCGGCAGATCGCGCCGCGCCATGCGCGCCACGTCGCGCCCGAACATATGCACGGTGCCGCGGCTCGGCAGGCGGGCGAGGTAAAGCAGCGACAGCAAAGACGATTTGCCCGCCCCCGACGCCCCGGTCAGAAAATGAAAACTGCCGGGCTGCAGCGCGAAACTCACGTCGCGCAGCACTTCGGGCCCCAGGCCGTAGCGCAAGCCCACTTGTTGGAAGACGATCATTGGCAAGGGCGATGCTGGCACGCGCGGGCAAGACGGCGCAAGCTTGCCCCCGTGCCATCTAAGGCCCTATAAAAGCCTTATGATTCTGGCGTGCCCGACTTGCTCTACGCGCTTTCGCGTGCCCGACGAGGCCCTCGGCAATGCCGGGCGCACCGTGCGGTGCGGCAATTGCGGCCATAGCTGGCACCAAAAGCCGCGCCAGGCGATCCTCGAAGTCAATCCGCGCTTCCCCAAAACCGCCAAGCGGATGCGCCAGTCCTTTGGCGACGACGAACAACTCGACATGCCGGAGGCACCCGGGCGCGGGCATACCCCCCCGCCGCCCCCGCCGCCGCCGCCCTCTCCGCCGCCGCCCATGCCGATGGCGCCCGCGCGGCCGCTGCCGCCGATGGAGGAGCCGGAAGAGCCGGTACCCGCCGCCCAAAGCTTCCAGCGCACGATGGAAGCGGTGCGCGAGACGCTTGCGACCGAAGCCGACCCGATGCCGGCGGCTCTCAAGCCCGCAAACGAGGCGACGGTACCGCAACCCAAGCGCCGTTCGATCGCAGCCGCGATCGGCTGGCTGCTGTTTGCGCTGACGACGTCGGTGCTCGGGGTCGGAATCTTCGCGCAGACCGAAATCATGGCGCGCTTCCCCGAGATGCGCCCGATCTACCAGGCGCTGCAGTTTCCCGTCCCCCTGCCCGGCGAAGGGCTCGAGGTCGTCTCGCCCGTGCCGACGCGCGGCACGCTCGACGGCGCGCCGGCGTTGCTCGTGACAGGGCGCGTGCGCAACGCAACCGACCTACCGCGCAACGTTCCGCAAATGCGCGCCGTCCTGCGCGATGCAAGCGGCGCGGAAGTCGCCGGCTGGGAGTTCGCCGCCGAAATCGCGCGGCTCGAGCCGGGTGCGGAAGCGATGTTCGCAACCCAGCTGGCGAACCCGCCCGCCGGCGCGAACCAGCTTCAGATTCTGTTCTTGGACAAATACTGACGCAGCAGCCGCTCGGCGGCCGGACTGTCCCATGCGGCCGCCCCCTCAAGCCGACCGCGCTCGAACCCGTCGGGATCGATGACGATCGTCGTTGGCAGGCCGCGCACCGCAAGGGCGCGCATCGACGCCCCCGACGGATCGAGATAGACGGGCAGATTGGCAAGCGAATTGGCGGCGAAAAACGGCGCGACCTGACGCAGGCCGCCGCGATCGACCGAAATCGCAAGCACGGCTACGCCCGCTTGGCGCATCTGCACCTGCAGCCGGTCGAGCGACGGCATCTCTTCCACGCACGGCGCGCACCATGTCGCCCAATAGTTCAGCACCACCACGCGACCGCGAAAATCGCCGAGCCCAAGCGTGCGCCCGTCGGCATCCTGGAACGCGATTTCCGGCGGGCGCATCGGCTCGCGATGCGCCTTGAACGGCCCCATCTTGCCGGCAAAGCCCGGTGCCTGGGCGAAAACACTTGATCCTTGGGCGCCAAGCGCTAGGGTCGCGCCCGCCGCCAGGGCCAGCACCGTCCGCCGGTTGGTCTTCGCGTTTTGCATGCTGCTAATATAGGTCGCCATGGCCCGTCCGACAAAGACTTCCCGCCCGAAAAGCAAAGCCGCCAATCTCCAAGGCAAGCCCCCCGCGAACCCGATGTGGGGCGGGCGCTTCGGCGTGGCACCAGACGCGATCATGCAGAAGATCAATGCCTCGATCGACGTCGACCGGCGGCTCTACGCCGAAGACATCGCAGGTTCGACAGCACATGCCAAGATGCTGGCGCGCACGAAGATCCTGAAGGCCAAGGACGTGGCCGCGATCGTACGCGGACTCGAGGAAGTGCGCCGCGAAATCGAGCAGGGCGAATTCCTGTTCAAGACCGAACTCGAAGACATCCACATGAACGTCGAAGCGCGACTCGCCGACCTGATCGGCGATCCCGCCAAGCGGCTGCATGTGGCGCGCTCGCGCAACGACCAGGTCGCCCTCGACTTCAAAATGTGGGTGCGCGGGGCGTGCGACCGCGCGGACGCGGCGCTGCGCGAATTCCAGCGCGCGCTCATCGACAAGGCCGCCGCCCATGCGGGCACGGTCATGCCGGGTTTCACGCATCTGCAACCCGCCCAGCCCGTCACCTTCGGCCACCATCTGATGGCGTATGTCGAAATGGCGGGCCGCGACCGCGCGCGCTTTGCCGATGCCCGCCGCCGCATGAACGAGTGCCCGCTGGGGGCCGCTGCCCTTGCCGGCACCTCGTTCCCCATCGACCGCGACTTCACGGCGCGCGAATTGGGCTTCGAGCGTCCGACCGCCAACTCGCTCGACAGCGTAGCCGACCGCGATTTCGCGCTCGAGTTTCTGGCGGCCGCCGCGATCGCGGCGCTGCATCTGTCGCGGCTTGCCGAAGAAATCGTGTTCTGGACCGGCCCGCAATTCGGCTTCGCGCGCCTGTCGGACGCGTGGACGACCGGTTCCTCGATCATGCCGCAGAAGCGCAACCCCGACGCAGCCGAACTCGTGCGCGCATCGACGGGCCGCTTGCTCGGCGCGTTCATCGGGCTTGCCACGGTCATGAAGGGGCTGCCGCTCACCTATTCCAAAGACATGCAGGAAGACAAAGCGCGCTGCTTTGCCGCAGCCGACGCGCTGATGCTGGGCATCGGCGCCATGACCGGCATGATCGACGACATTTCGGTCGATGCCGCGCGCATGAAAGCGACGGCGAGCGCCGGCTTCACGACCGCAACCGATCTGGCCGACTGGCTCGTGCGCGTGCTCGGCATGCCGTTCCGCGAAGCCCACCACGCGACGGGCCGTATCGTGCGCAGGGCCGAGGAAAAAGGCTGCGACATCGCCGATCTGCCGCTGGCCGACATGCAGGCGATCGAACCGCGCATCGACAAATCGGTGTTCAAAGTGCTGGGCGTGGAAAACTCCGTCGCCAGCCGCACGAGCTATGGCGGCACGGCACCCGCCAACGTCAAAAGGGCCGTGACTGCAGCGCGCCGGAGGTTCCTGTGAAACGTCTCATCGCGGCCTTTCTGGCGCTGGCATTGGTTTCAGGCGTTGCCGCATGCGGGCGCAAGGGCGATCCCGAAGCGCCGGCCAATGTCGATCCGCTCTTCCCGCGCAACTATCCCGGCAACGCGCCGCGTGCCCCTGCCCCGCCCGCCACCATCGACGACAATTTCATTCCGAGAACGACACCATGAGCATCGGCTTTACGCGCAAAAACGCTGCCCTCCAGTGCGACGGGGTGGCGATCTCCAAACTCGCCGCCGAATACGGCACGCCCTTGTGGCTCTACAGCCAGTCGGTGCTCGAAGCGCGCTACAAGCTGTTTGCCGCGAGTCTGGCCGATCTCAAGCCGACCATCTGCTACGCGCTCAAAGCCAACTCGAACCAGGCCGTGATCGCCACTTTCGCGAAACTGGGGGCGGGTGCCGACATCGTATCGGCGGGCGAATTGCTGCGCGCGTTGCAGGCGGGCGTGCCGCCGCACAAGATCGTGTTTGCGGGCGTTGGCAAATCGGCCGAGGAAATGGCGCTCGCTCTCGATGCGGGCATCCTGCAGTTCAACGTCGAATCGGGCGAGGAGCTTGCGCGCCTGTCGGCGGTGGCGCAGGCCCAACATGGGGTTGCGCGCGTGGCTTTGCGCGTCAATCCGAATGTCGATGCCAAGACGCACAAGAAGATCACGACCGGCAAAACCGAAAACAAATTCGGCATCGAAATCGCCCACGCCATGGCGCTTGCAGAGCAAGCGCGGGGCTTAAAGGGCATCGCCATCGAGGCGATCTCGACGCATATCGGCAGCCAGATCACGGACGTGACCCCCTATCGGGCAGCCTTCAAACGCATGGCGGACATGGCGACAGCTTTGCGCGCGCAAGGCCACGCGCTGAAGCGCATCGATTTCGGCGGCGGGCTCGGCGTGGTCTACAAGGACGAAACGCCGCCCGATCTCAAGGCCTATGCGGCGGCCGTGCGGGCGGCCGTGAAGGGCTTGGGCCTCGACCTGATCGTCGAGCCCGGGCGCTGGCTGGTGGCCGATGCGGGCGCGCTCGTGGCGCGGGTCGAATACGTCAAAAAAGGTTCTGCCAAGAGCTTCGCCATTCTCGATGCTGCGATGAACGATCTCATTCGGCCCACGCTTTACGAAGCTTGGATGCCGATCGAACCGGTTGCAGCACCCCGCAAAGGCAAGAAGCGGCTTTACGACGTGGTGGGGCCGGTCTGCGAGTCCGGCGATTTCTTTGCGCACGACCGCCTGCTGCCGCCGCTCGACCAGGGCGATCTCGTGGCTGTGCGCCAGGCGGGCGCCTACGGGGCCGTGATGTCGTCCACCTACAATGCGCGCCCGCTCGCCCCCGAAGTGCTCGTGAAGGGCAAGCGGCACGCGGCTGTGCGCGCGCGCCAAACGCTGGCCGAACTCATCGGCCAGGATGCGCTCGCACCCTGGCAGACGAAGGGCCGGCGCAAGCGCTAGCCGTAGATGAAGTCGCCCGACATCGACGAGAGGTCGGCCACGCTCTTGCCGAGGATCACGACCGAACTGCCGGTCGCAAGGCTCAGCAACAGGCCGCCCGACACGTCGCTTGCGACGTCTTCTACGCTTGCCAGCGAGTTGAATTTCTTGAAGCCGCTGAGGTCGATCTTGTCGCCCGCCGTGTAGTCGGCGATCGTGTCGGCGCCGGCGGAGGCTGCGAACGTGTCCACGCCCGCCCCGCCGCTCAGATAGTCGTTGCCGTTGCCGCCGTCGAGATAGTCGCGCCCCGAGCTGCCGTAGAGCTGGTCGGCCCCGCCGCCGCCGAGGATCGCGACGTCGAGATTGCCCGAGACGAAGACCGTGTCGGCACCGCTGCCGCCGACGATCGCTTCGATGTTGGCGACCGTCACGGTGTTGGTGCCGTTGGCCAGGATCAGCGTGTCGCTGCTGTCGCCCAGATCCATCGTGCCGGACGTGACCACAGTGCCGAACGAAACCGTGTCGTCGCCGCTGTTGCCGATGACCGTTTCCACACTGGTCAAGGTAACGGTATTGCCGCCGGCGCTCAGCGTGACGCGGTCGTTGCCGTTGCCGAGATCGATGCGCTGGCCGGCCGTGTAGGAGCTCGTCAGGCGCACATCGTCGTTGCCCGTGCCGCCGATGATGATCTCGATGTTCGCGACCGTGATCGTGCTGTCGAAGTCGCCGAGCACCAGGCGGTCGGCACCGCCGCCGAGATCGATGGTGCCTTGCACGAGCGCGTCGCCCAGAGTCAGCGTGTCGTTGCCGTTGCCCGCGACCAGCGTTTCGACGTTGGAAATCGTGACCGTGTTGTTGCCGGTCCCGAGCGTGAGCGAGTCGTAGCCGGCACCCATGTCGATCACGCTGCGCAAGGTGGAAGAAGCGAGCGTGATCGAGTCCGCACCCGACGAACCGTAGATCGATTCGGCGTTAGCGACGGTGAGTGTGTTGCTTCCCACCGCAAGCGTGAGCGTGTCGGTGCCCGCACCCAGATCGAACGTCTCGCCGCCGGTGAAGACGGTGCCGAGCGTCACGTTGTCGGTCGAAGCCCCGCCGGTCAGCGCTTCGACATTGACGAGCGTGACCGTGTTGACGAAGTCGCCGAGCACGACGCGGTCGTTGCCGATGGCAAGATCGATCGTGGCCCCCACGAGGGCAGTGCCGAACGTGACGACATCCGCACCCGAGCTGCCGACCAGCGTTTCGACATTGAGCACCGTGACCGTGTTCGCGAAGTTGCCGAGCACGAGGCGGTCGTTGCCGGCGCCGAGATCGACCGTGCCGCTCTGGAAGGCCGCACCCAGGATCACCGTGTCGGCACCTGAACCGCCGACAAGCGTTTCGATGTTGACGAGCGTGATCGTGTTGCCGCCGTCGGCGAGCGTGAGCTCGTCGCCGCCCGCACCCAGATCGAAGGTTTCGCCCGTGATGTAGGTCGTGCCGAGCGTAATGTCGTCGCCGAACGTGCCGCCGACGATCGTCTCGACGTTCGAAACAGTGATCGTGTTGACGAAATTGCCGAGCGACAGACGATCGAAGCCGCTGCCGAGGTCGAAGAAGCCGCTTGTGATGGCCGTGCCGAGGGTGACCGTGTCGGTCCCGGTTGAGCCGGTCAGCGTCTCGACCCCACCCACGGTCAGCGAGTTGTTGCCCGCCGCCAGCGCGAGCGCATCGCGGCCCGAGCCCAGATGCACGGCACCGTTGGTCATGACCGAGCCGAGCGTGACGGTATCGTCACCGTTGCCGCCGGCCAGAGCCTCGACATTGGTGACGGTGACGCGGTTGCCGCTGTCGGCAAGCGTCAGCGTGTCGGATCCGTTGCCGAGATTGAAGGTCTCGCCGCCCGTGTAGGACGTGCCGAAGGTGACGTTGTCGTTGCCCGTACCGCCGACCAGCGCCTCGACGTTCGTGACCGTCAGCGTGTTGGCGAAGTTGCCGAGCACCAGCCGGTCGCTGCCCGCGCCCAGATCAATCGAGCCTTGCGTGATAGCGGTTGCGAGCGTGACCGTGTCGGCGGCCGTGCCGCCGGCGACGGTGTCGATATTGGAGATCGTGATCGTATTGGCGGCATTGGCCAGCGTGAGCTTGTTGCTGCCCGCACCCAGATCGAACGGATCGCCGGAATTGTAGGCGGCCGTCAGCGTGATGTCGTCGTTGCCCGAACCGCCGATGACGGTCTCGACATTCACGAGCGTCGCGGTGTTAGCGAAATTGCCGAGGATCAGGCGGTCGCTGCCCGCCCCCAGATCGATCGCACCGCTCGTGATGGCCGAACCGAGCGTGATCGTGTCCGCACCCGAGCCCGCGACGATCGTCTCGACGTTCGATAGGGTGAGGCGGTTGGTGCCCGAGACGAGCGTGACGCGATCGTTGCCGAAGCCGAGATCGATGTTGCCGTTGGTCATCGCACCGGTGAGCGTCACCGCATCGTCGCCCGACCCGCCGAAGATCGTCTCGATGTTGGCGACGCGGATCGTGTTGGTGCCGTCGGCGAGGGCGAGCTGGTCGCTGCCGTTGCCGAGATCGAAGAGCTCGTTGCCGCTGTAGGCGGTGCCGAGCACGATATTGTCAGAGCCCGTGCCGCCGACCAGCGTTTCGACGTTGGTGACGGTCAGCGTGTTGGCGAAGTTGCCGAGCACGAGGCGGTCGTTGCCGGCCGCAAGGTCGATGCTGCCGTCGGTCATCGCGGTGCCGAGGGTGACCGTGTCGGCGCCCGTGCCGCCGACAACCGTTTCGACGTTCGTCGCAGTGATCGAATTCGCCGCGTCGGCGAGCAGCAGCTTGTCGTTGCCGCCTTTGAAGTCGAAAGTCTGGCTCGACGCAAAACCGGAAACCAGCGACACCGTGTCGTCGCCCGAACCGCCGACGACCGCTTCGATGTTGACGACGGTGATCGTGTTCGTGAAATCGCCGAGCACGAGACGGTCGCTGCCAGCCCCCAGATCGAGCTGGCCCGCGGTGACGGCCGAACCCAACGTGATCGTGTCGGCGCCTGCGCCCGCAATAAGACTTTCGACATTGGCGACCGTCAGGCGATTGTCGCCAGCGGCCAACACCAGCCGGTCCGTGCCTTCGCCGAGGTCGACCACGCCGTTCGTGAGCACGGTGCCCATCGTGACGGTGTCGTAGCCGCCTTGGCCGACGATCGTTTCGACATTGGTGACCGTGACCGTGTTGTCGCTGTCGGCCAGCACGAGGCGGTCGCTGCCGCCGCCGAGATTGAAGGTTTCGCCCGCAACGAAGCCCGTGCCGAGCGTGACGCTGTCGTTGCCCGTGCCGCCGACGATCCCTTCGACGTTGGTGGCGGTAAGCGAATTGGCGAAGTTGCCGAGGACCAGCCGGTCGGTGCCCGTTCCGAGATCGATCGAGCCGTCGACGATGCCCGTGCCCAGCGCCAGCGTGTCGTTGCCGGTACCGCCCGTGACGATCTCGACGTTCAGGATCGTAAGCGTGTTGGCGGCCCCCGCCAGCGTCAGCGTGTCGCGCCCGCCGCCGAGATCGACCGTGCGGCCGTCGGTGATGGCGGCCGTCAGCGTCACGTCGTCGGCACCGGTACCGCCGACGACCGTCTCGACATTGACGAGCGTAAGCGTGTTGTTGAAATTGCCGAGGATCAACCGGTCGCTGCCCACGCCCAGATCAACCGTGCCCGTCTCGATGGCCGAGCCCAGCGTGATCGTGTCGGCACCGGAACCCGCGACGATCGTCTCGACATTCGTGACCGTCAGGCGGTTGCCGCCCGAGGACAGGATCAGCGCATCCGAACCGTCGCCGAGGTCGATGAGGCCGCTGGTGGTGGCCGATGCCAACGTGACCGTGTCGTAGCCGTAGCCGCCGACGACGGTTTCGATGTTCGCGAGCGT
>JAIXXA010000106.1 GCA_027490975.1 Rhodospirillaceae bacterium | reverse complement strand
CGCGCTCGACGGTGATCTCCTGGGCCTTGCCTGCAACCTCGACCGTGACCGTCGCGTTGTCGGCACCCTTCTTGACGCTCTTGACGGTCGCCGAGGTCAGAATCTTCATGCCCTGCTTCTCGAAGGATTTGCGCGCGAACGCGCTGATCTCTTCGTCTTCCACAGGCAGCACGCGGTCCATCATTTCGACGACCGTAACCTCGGCTCCCATCGCGCGATAGAACGACGCAAACTCGATGCCGATCGCACCCGAGCCGACGACGACGAGCGATTTCGGCATCGCAGGCGGTACCATCGCTTCTTTGTAAGTCCACACGATTTTACCGTCGGGCTCGAGACCCGGGACCACGCGCGCGCGCGCACCCGTCGCGAGGATCACGTTCTTGGCGACAAGATCGGCGACCGGCTTTCCATCCTTGGCGACCGCGATCTTGCGCAAAGCCCCAGCGGCAACGCCGTTGAGTTTGCCGAAACCGTCGAAGACGGTGACCTTGTTTTTCTTGAGCAGATGCTTGACGCCGCCCGAGAGCTGGCCTGCCACTTTGCGCGAGCGGGCCACGACCTTGGCGACGTCGAAACGCACATTGTCGGCCGACAGGCCGAACGCATCGAGATGATGCATCAGCGCATAGATCTCCGACGAGCGCAGCAGCGCTTTGGTCGGGATGCAGCCCCAATTGAGGCAGATGCCGCCCAGATGCTGCGCCTCGACGAGCGCCACGTTCATCTTGAGCTGAGCCGCCCGGATGGCCGCAACATAGCCCCCCGGCCCGCCGCCGACGACGATCAGATCGAAGTTTTGGTCGGGCATGTCGATGTACCTTTCGGATCAGATTCGTTCGGTGGGATTCGTCAGATTGTTCGGCGCGGCGTCGCCGGTATTCACCACGCCGGCGTGCTCGAACAGCATGATCTCGCATTCTTCGGCGGCCGTCGGGCAGTGCTCGACACCTTTGGGCACGACGATCATCTGTCCGGCAGCAATTTCGACGTCGCGGTCGCGGAATTTCATGCAGAAGCGGCCCTTGATCACGAGAAACATCTCGTCGAGATCGTCGTGCTTATGCCATACGAAATCGCCCTTGATCTTGACGAGCTTGATGTCGTAGCCGTCGAGCGTCTCCACGAGCTTCGGCGACCAATGTTTGTCGAAGCTCGCAAATTTCTCGGCAAGATCGACGCGAACCGCATTCGCCATGGCTCGCACCTCCCCCTAAAGCAGCATCGCCAGCGGGTCTTCGACGATCTTCTTGAAGGCGGCGAGGAACTCCGCACCGACCGAGCCGTCCACCACGCGATGGTCGACCGAGAGCGTCACGCTCATCATCGTGGCGATGGCAAGCGCGCCGTTTTTCACGACCGGGCGCTGTTCGCCCGCCCCCACCGCCAGGATGCAGCCCTGCGGCGGGTTGATCACGGCGGCGAAATCCTTGATGCCGAACATGCCGAGATTGGAGATCGAGAACGTGCCGCCCTGGAATTCCTCGGGCTTGAGTTTGCCCGATTTGGCGCGTGCGGCGAGATCCTTCATCGTGTTCGAGATTTCGACGAGTCCCTTCTTGTCGGCGTCGCGAATGATCGGCGTGATGAGGCCGCCGTCGATCGCGACCGCGACCGAAATGTCCACGTTCTCCCACAGCAGCATGCCGTCGTCCGAGAACGAGGCATTCGCGTTGGGCACTTGGCGCAAGGCGGCCGCGACCGACTTGATGACGAAGTCGTTGACCGACAGCTTGAAGGCACCCGGGCCCTTCTCGGGGCTCTTGGCGTTCAAGGCCGCACGGCCGGCGAGCAGCTTGTCGATGTCGCAATCGACCGTCAGATAGAAATGCGGGACCTGCTGCTTGCTCTCGGTCAGGCGACGCGCGATCACCTTGCGCATCGTCGAAAGCGGAACAAGCTTGTGCGGGCCGATGGCAGCCAACGCCGCCGACGAAACCGCAACCGGAGCCGGTGCTGCCGAGCCGGCGGCGGGCGCTGCCGCAGCGGCCGCCTTCTTGGCGCCGCCGCCCGCGAGGGCCGCTTCGACGTCGTGTTTGACGATGCGTCCGCCGGGGCCCGAGCCTGCGATTTTGGCGAGGTCGAGATTGCTCTGTTCGGCAATGCGGCGTGCAAGCGGCGAGGCAAACACACGCGCACTTTGCGGTGCTGCGGCCGCCGCGACGACCGGCGCCAGTGCGGCAGCAGCGGGCGCCGCCGCGACGGGTGCAGCAGCCGGGGCTGCGGCAGGTGCCGCACCTTTGGCCGCGACGGCTTTGGCGTCTTCGCCTTCGCCCGCGATCACGGCGATCACGTCGTTGACCTTCACGCCGTCCGTGCCGCCGGGCACGACGATCTTGGCAAGCACGCCCTCGTCGACCGCTTCGACTTCCATCGTCGCCTTGTCGGTCTCGATTTCGCACAGAACCTGGCCGGACTTGACCGTGTCGCCTTCGGCTTTCAGCCAGCGCGCGATCTTGCCTTCCGTCATGGTCGGCGACAGAGCGGGCATCAGCACATTGGTGGGCATGTTGGGATCTCCCTCGCGCGCGGCGTCAGTTCTTGTAGAGGACGGACTTGGCGGCTTCGACGATGTGGTCGGCCTGCGGCAGCGCCAGTTTTTCGAGATTGGCGGCGTAGGGCAGCGGAATGTCGAGGCCGTGCACGCGCTTCACGGGCGCGTCGAGCCAGTCGAAGCACTGCTCCATCATCTGCATGCCAAGCTCGGCGCCGATACCCGCGAACGGCCAGCCCTCCTCGCAAGAGACAAGGCGATTGGTCTTCTGGACCGAGCGCACGATCGTTTCGGTGTCGAGCGGGCGGATCGAGCGCAGATCGATGACTTCGGCATCGATGCCGATCTTGGCGAGCGCTTCGGCCGCCGCCAGCGCCTTGCCGACCATGATCGAGAAGGCCGTGATCGTCACGTCCTTGCCGGCGCGCACGACCTTCGCCTTGCCGATCGGCACGACATAGTCGGCCGAAACGGGTACCGGCCCCGAGGTGCCGTAAAGAATTTCGTTCTCGAGGATCAGCACGGGGTTTGGATCGCGGATCGCGGCCTTCATCAGGCCCTTGGCGTCGGCCGCCGAAGCGGGGGCCACCACTTTGAGGCCCGGGCAGTGCGCGTACCACGACGCGTAGCATTGCGAATGCTGGGCCGCCACGCGGCTCGCCGCCCCGTTGGGCCCGCGGAACACGATCGGGCAGCCCATCTGGCCGCCGGACATGTAGAGCGTCTTGGCGGCCGAATTGATGATCTGGTCGATCGCCTGCATCGAGAAGTTCCAGGTCATGAACTCGACGATGGGGCGCAAGCCCATGAAGGCTGCCCCAACGGCGAGGCCGGCAAAGCCCTGCTCGGTGATCGGCGTGTCGACGACGCGGCGCGCGCCGAATTCCTGCAGCAGGCCTTGGCTGATTTTGTAGGCGCCCTGGTATTCGGCAACTTCCTCGCCCATCAGAAACACGTTTTCGTCGCGGCGCATTTCCTCGGCCATGCCGTCGCGCAAGGCTTCGCGCACGGTGACAACCTTTGTTTCGCCCAGGTCGGGTTCGTTCGCTGCGGGTGCCGCTGCAGCGGCGGCGGCAGCTTGCGGGGCTGCAGCCGCGACGATCGCGGGTGCAGCCAGCGGGGCCGCGGCGGATGCCGAAGCCGCCGCCGAAACGCTTTCGCCTTCGGCCGCGATGATCGCGATCACGTCGTTGACTTTGACGTTTTCGGTGCCGCCCGGCACCAGAATCTTTGCAAGCGTGCCCTCATCGACGGCTTCGACTTCCATCGTCGCCTTGTCGGTCTCGATTTCGCACAGCACCTGGCCGGACTTGACCGTGTCGCCTTCGGCTTTCAGCCAGCGTGCGATTTTGCCTTCGGTCATGGTCGGCGACAGAGCGGGCATCAGAACATTGGTCGGCATGGTTCGGTTTCCTTCCCTCGGATGCGCCCGCAACTCAGTTCGTTTCGATCAGCACGTCGGTGAAAAGTTCGCTCACTGGCGGTTCGGGGCTGTTCTGGGCGAACTCGGCCGCTTTGCTCGAAATGTCCTTCACTTCGCGGTCGATGGCTTTGAGGGCCGCTTCGTCGGCAAAGCCGCCTTCGAGCAGGAATTTGGCGTGGCTTTCGATGGGGTCGTGCTGGCTGCGCATCTTGTCGACCTCCTCCTTCTGCCGATATTTGGCGGGGTCGGACATCGAGTGGCCGCGATAGCGGTAGGTCTGCATCTCGAGAATATAAGGCCCCTTCGTGCGCGCATGTTCGACCGCACGCAGACCCGCCGCGCGCACCGACAGCACGTTCATGCCGTCGACTGCTTCGCCCGGAATGCCGTGGGCGGCCCCGCGATGGTAGAAATCGGTCGTCGACGAGGCGCGCTCGATCGACGTGCCCATGCCGTATTTGTTGTTCTCGATGATGAAGATAACGGGCAGCTTCCAGAGCTGCGCCATGTTGAAGCTTTCGTAGACCTGGCCCTGGTTCACGGCGCCGTCGCCCATGTAGGTAAGCGACACGTTGGTCTTGCCGCGATATTTGGACGCAAACGCAATGCCCGTGCCGAGCGGCACCTGCGCGCCGACGATGCCGTGGCCGCCGTAGAAGTTCTTCTCTTTCGAGAACATGTGCATCGAGCCGCCCTTGCCGCGCGAGTAGCCGCCGGAGCGCCCGGTGAGCTCGGCCATCACGCCGTTCGGCTCCATGCCGCAGGCAAGCATGTGCCCGTGGTCGCGATAGCTCTTGATGACGGCATCGTCGGGCGTGATCGTCGATTGCATGCCGACGACGACGGCTTCCTGGCCGATATAAAGAT
Organism: Rhodospirillaceae bacterium; assembly: GCA_027490975.1. Taxonomy (GTDB): domain Bacteria; phylum Pseudomonadota; class Alphaproteobacteria; order CACIAM-22H2; family CACIAM-22H2; genus Tagaea. Next base: position 45 of record JAIXXA010000106.1, on the reverse strand, counting down.
GGCAGAAGCCGCCGATGAGGCCCATGCCGTACATCTGCCCCGCCT
>JAIXXA010000177.1 GCA_027490975.1 Rhodospirillaceae bacterium | reverse complement strand
GTTGGTCAGCGCACCGAACAGCGGGAAGTAGGTCAGCGCTGCGATCAGGCAGCCGGCGAGGATAACCGGCTTGCGGCCGATCCTGTCCGACAGCGAACCGAAGACGATGAAGCCACCGGTGCCGAGGATGAGCGACCAGGCGATCAGCACGTTGGCCGTGAGCAGATCGACCTTGAGGATCGATTGCAGGAAGAACAGCGCGTAGAACTGGCCCGTGTACCACACGACCGCCTGGCCGGCCGTGAGGCCGAGCAGAGCGAGCAGCGCGATCTTGGCGTTCTTCCACTGGCCGAAGGCTTCCGACAGCGGCGCCTTCGAATGGGTACCCTCTTCCTTCATCTTCTTGAAGGCCGGGCTTTCGTTCATCTGCAGACGGATCCAGACCGAGATCGCGAGCAGGAAGACCGACAGCAGGAACGGAATGCGCCAGCCGTAGTCGGCGAAGTCCTTTTCGCCGAGATAGAGGCGGATCGACAGAATCACGAGCAGCGACAGAAGCAGGCCGATCGTGGCCGTGGTCTGGATGAAGCTCGTGAAATAGCCGCGCCGACCGGCCGGGGCGTGTTCGGCCACATACACGGCGGCACCGCCGTATTCGCCGCCGAGCGCCAAACCCTGGAGCATGCGCAGCGCGATCAGGATGATCGGGGCCGCCACGCCGATCGTGGCGTAGTTGGGCAGCACGCCGACGAGGAAGGTCGAAGCGCCCATGATCACGATCGTGACGAGGAAGGTGTATTTGCGGCCGACCATGTCGCCGAGGCGGCCGAACACGAGCGCGCCGAAGGGACGCACGAGGAAGCCGGCGGCGAAGGCCAGCAGCGCGAAGATGTTGCGCTGGGCTTCGGGGAAGGCGCTGAAGAACTGCGCGCCGATCAGCGCGGCCAGCGAACCGTACAGGTAGAAATCGTACCATTCGAAGATGGTGCCCAACGACGATGCAAGGATGACCTTGCGTTCCTCGGCCGTCATGGGGGCGGCCTTTTGGCCGTAAACTGCGTCGCTCATCCCAGTTCCCTTTTCTTCTGGCAGGCCATATTTCACAATTCGGCACTGCTATTTATCGATTCCCACATTTAACAGCGGGCAACTGGCAATATGCCGGTACCCTTTGCGTGGTTCAACATAATTTTCCATTTGGAGAATGGTAATTAAAAGCGCGCGTCGCGCTTGTTTTTCCATTGTCGCGAAGGGTTTAGCGCTTCACGAAGCGCAGCGTGTGCCAGCCCTGTTGCGCTATTCGGCCGCAGAAAACCATCCCGTGCAGGCGGTAAACCGCGCGAATCCAGGTCTCCTGCTCGGCAAGCAGGCCTGACAGAACCAGCGTACCGCCGGGTGCGACAGCCCCCGCAAGCCGGGCTGCCAGCTGCGTGAGCGGGCGCGCCAGAATGTTCGCGAGCACCAAATCGTACCGTGCATGCGTGCGTCCGAGTTTGGCGAATCCGGCCGAGGCACGTACTTCGATACGCGCGGCGAGGCCGTTGCGCCGCAGGTTTTCGCGCGCGAGATCGGCCGAATCCGGGTCGATGTCGCTTGCCAGCACGCGTGCGGGCCAGGCACGCGCAGCGCCGATGGACAGAATGCCGGAGCCGCAGCCCAGATCGAGCACGCGGCGGATTTTTTTGCGCTTGGCGAGGTCGGAAATCGCTCGCAGGCAGCCCTTGGTTGTCGCGTGTTCGCCCGAGCCGAACGCGATCGACGCGTCGAGGGCGACGGGCCACGCGCCCGCCGGAACCGGACGCTTCACGTGGCTGCCGTAGACGTAGAAGCGCGCGATTTCGAGCGGCGGAAAGGACGCGCGGTTTTCGGCAAGCCAGTCGCGCTCGGGCAGTTCCTCGACCGCGAGCGCCGGCACGCTGCGGCCGAGATCTTTGGCGGCCTTGAAGATCAGCGGCGCCAAGCGCCCGAGATCGGGCTTCGCGTCGAAAAACGCTTCGACCAGCCACGGCCCGTTCGGCACGGTTTCGAATGCGGTCAGCGCCCCCGCCTCTTCCTCGATCGCCTGCACATAGGCCGCTTGCGACACCGCATCGGCCGGAAAAGCCAGGCGCCAGATCGTGCTCATGCTTTCTCCACGAAGTTTTCCATGACGTGCTTGAGCCCGCCATGCTCGAACTCGACTTCGAGCTTGCCGCTTTCGGCCGCCAGCACGCGGCCGTAGCCGAACTTCTGGTGGAATACGCGCATGCCTGCCGCAAGCCCGCCAGGGCGGCGCGCGTCCAACGGGCGCGCATGCGCATCGATCACGGGTGCCCGCCGGTTGCCGTACGAAAAGCGGCGCTGAGGTTCCGCCAATTCGCCGGCCGCTTGCCCCAGCGCCTGCCCCGCGAATTGCGGCCCGTCGCCCCACAGGCCGGGTTCGCTTGCCACCAAGAGGCGCTCGGGCGGCAATTCGGCCACGAAGCGCGACGGCACGCTCGACTGCCACATGCCGTGGATGCGCCGGTTGGCGGCGAAGCTCACATAGGCGCGGCGACGCGCGCGCGTGAGGCCGACATGCGCCAGGCGCCGCTCTTCTTCGAGCCCCGCCTCGCCCTTTTCGTCGAGCGCGCGCGGATGCGGGAACAGCCCTTCCTCCCAACCCGGCAGGAACACAGCGCCGAATTCGAGGCCTTTGGCGGCATGCAGCGTCATCAGGCTCGCCATGTCGCCGGGGGCGGCTTCGGCGTTTTCCATCACGAGCGACACGTGTTCGAGAAACGCATTGAGATCGTCGAACTCTTCGAGGGCGGCCACGAGTTCTTTGAGGTTCTCGAGCTTGCCGGGCGCTTCGGGCGATTTGTCTTCCTGCCACATGCGCGTATAGCCGCTCTCGTCGAGCACGGTCGCGGCAAGCTCGGCATGGTTGGCGCGCAGCACTTGGCCGCGCCAGCGCGCGAAATCCTCGACCAGGCGGCGGATCGCGTTGCGCGCGGCGGGCTTGAGCTCGTCCGTGCCCACCAGCATTTCGGCCGCCGCCAGCAGCGGCATGGAACGCGCGCGCGCCAAGCGCTGCAGCGTCTGCACCGTCGCATCGCCGATGCCGCGGCGCGGCTTGTTGACGATGCGCTCGAAAGCGAGATCGTCGTCGGGCTGCACGATCACGCGCAAGTACGCGATCGCGTCGCGGATTTCCTCGCGCTCGTAGAAACGCGGGCCGCCGACCACGCGGTAGGGAATGCCGAGCGTGATGAAACGCTCCTCGAATTCGCGCGTCTGGAACCCTGCGCGCACGAGCACGGCAATGTCGCCGAGCTTTTCGCCGCTGCGCTGCAAGGCTTCGATCTCGTCGGCGACGAAGCGCGCTTCCTGCTCGCCGTCCCACACCGGCCGCACCGACACGAGCTCGCCGCCCGCAGCCGCCGTCCACAGGGTTTTGCCGAGGCGCGCGCGGTTGTGCGCGATGAGGCCGGATGCGGCCGCCAGGATGTGTTCGCTCGAGCGGTAGTTCTGCTCGAGGCGCACGATCTTGGCACCCGGAAAATCCTGCTCGAAGCGCAGGATGTTGCCGATCTCGGCGCCGCGCCAGCCGTAGATCGACTGGTCGTCGTCGCCCACACAGGCGAGATTGCGGGACCCCTGCGCCAGAATCCGCAACCACAGATACTGCGCCACGTTCGTGTCCTGGTATTCGTCGACGAGCAGATAGCGCAGGCGCTTGTGGTACTCGGCCAGAATTTCCGGCTGCTGCTGGAACAAGGTGAGATTGTGCAGGAGCAGATCGCCGAAATCGCACGCATTGAGCGTGAGGAGACGGCGCTGGTACATCGCGTAGAGCTCGGCCAAGCGCCCGCCCGCGAGATCGACGACGGCGTCGGCATTGGCTTCGGCCCCGAGTTTGTCGGGGGCGAGTCCGCGATCCTTCCAGCGCTCGATCGCCGCGTGCACCAGGCGCGGCGGCCATTTTTTGTCGTCGATGTTTTCGGCTTGCAGCAGCTGCTTGATGAGCCGGATCTGGTCGTCCTGGTCGAGGATCGTGAAATTGGGCTTGAGGCCGACCAACTCGGCGTGGCGGCGCAGGATGCGCGCGGCAAGCGCATGGAACGTGCCAAGCCACATGGCACTTGCGGAGTCGCCGACCAGAGCCCCGATGCGCGCGCGCATTTCGGCCGCCGCCTTGTTCGTGAAGGTCACGGCCATGATCTGGCCCGCAAACGCCTTGCGCTGCACGAGCAGATGCACCACGCGCGTGATCAACACGCGCGTTTTGCCGGTCCCCGCCCCGGCAAGCACCAGAAGCGGCCCTTCGGTCGAGACCACGGCCTCGCGCTGCTGCGGATTGAGGGCGCGCAGATAGGCCGGTTCCCCGGCCGATGCGGGGGGCGAAGCCGGGAGCGATTCGGGTTGGGAATCCATCGTCGGGGTATATAGCACGAAGCCCCTTGGCGAAACCGGCCGTGGCATGGAGAATGCTTGCCACGGCGGAGGCGGCGTTATCCGCTCCCCGACACAAAGGAGACGGCCATGCGTGTTGCACGATTGGTTTGCGCGCTCGCACTTGGCGTTGCAGCACTTGCGGCTGCACCTCGCGCGGCCCAAGCCCAAACGCTCGAAGACGCGTTGGGTGCCGTCTTCCGCCTCAAGACCTTCGTGCCGGCCGAAGCGCGCACCGCCCAGACGCTGGGCCGCGAGCGCGAAGGCTCGGCGATCCTGATCGACGCCAGCGGGCTGTTGGTGACCGCAGGCTATCTGATGGTCGAAGCCGCCGGCGGCGAAGTGCATCTGCCCGACGGGCGCGCCATCCCCGCGACGATCGTCGGCTACGACCAGGATAGCGGGCTTGGCCTCCTGCGCATGGCGGAAAGCCCGCGCGGGCTGAAGCCCTTGGCGCTGGGCCGCTCGCGCGACGTGGGCGACCGCGATCCGGTCGCGATCCTCGCCTATGGCGGGCGCGCCTCGGCGGCGCCGGCCGTCGTCGTGTCGCGGCGCGCCTTTGCGGGCAACTGGGAATATCTGTTGGACGAGGCGATCTGGACCGCCCCGCCGCATCCGGCCTGGAGCGGTGCGGCCCTCGTGGATGCGGACGGGCGCTTGGTCGGCGTGGGTTCGCTCGTGGTCAACAACGCAACCGGCACGCCCGATCCGATCCCGGGCAACGTATTCATCCCGATCGATCTGCTGCCGCCGCTGCTGGCCGATCTGATCGTGTCGGGCCAGTCGACCGCCCCGGTGCGCCCGTGGCTCGGCATGACGTTGGGCGAATTGGGCGGCGGGCGGCTTGTGGTGCTGCGCGTGACGCCGCAAGGTCCGGCCGAAGCGGCCGGCATCAAGCGCGGCGACATGGTGGCGGCCGTCAAAGACGCGCGGCCGGCAACGCTCGAAGAATTCTACCGCGCTTTGTGGGCGCAAGGCCCCGCAGGCACGGTGCTGGAATTCGAACTCGTGCAGGACGGGGCCGTGCGGCGCATGAATGTGCCGTCGATCGACCGGCGCAGCCATTTGAAGCTGCGCTCGACGCTTTAGGCGTCGGGCAAAACGTCAGGCGATTTCGAGATAGCGGCGCTGGAGTTTCGCCGACGCAATCCCGAGCACCGCCCAGAACACGGCTGCCGCCGCAAGCGATGCAAGCGCAAAACGCTGCGCCAATTCGGCCGTCATGCCGTCTTCGCCCAAAGGCCCGCTTTGGCCCATCAAGGCCACCAAGCCCATCGCCTCGCCGGGTGCGCCCACCGCGTGCGGCAAGCCAAGTGCGAGCAGGCCCAGCGCCCACAGCCAGCCGCCGCGCGACAGCGCCATCAACGCCACGCCGGCCAACGTCGCAACGGCCGTGCCGATCCACCATGTCTGGCGGGCGAGCAGATCGCCTTCGGCCATGCCCGGCAAAGCGGGCGCAAGCCCCAAAGCGGGTGCGAGCGAAAAAGCCGCAAAGCCGGCAGCGCCGAGGCCCAATCCCAAGCGCCAATCGAGCGCCACACCGCGCACCGTGCGCGCCAGCAGCAAAGCGGCGTTGGCGAGCAACGCAAAGCCGATCCCGGCCAGCACGTCGAACAACACCGACAGGCCGACGCGCCAAGCGCCGTCGGGCGACCAATCGTGCGCGTGGTCGTGCCCGTGCGCATGCAAATCGACGCTCGGCGCGGCTTCGGCAATCTCGAAGGTTTCGGCGATCGCGATCAGCGGCCACACGCCGACGGCCTGCAACGCGGCGGCGACAAGCCCGGCGACCGCCCCGGCGGCCAGGGCAACCCAAAACAGGCGCGCGATCATCGCGAAGGCCTCAGTGGCAGGGGAAAGCGAAGCTGTGGCGCGAATCGTGCGCCGCATTGTGGATGACGGAAGCGCCGGCAAAGCCCACGCCCGCCAGAACGAAGATACCGAACATCAGCGCCAAAGCGGCGGCCGAAGCGGCCTTGGCCCGCAAGGCGGGCTGGACGAAAGCGGTCTGCTGGTTCATCGGCGAATCCCCCGGCTCCAAATCGTCGCCGAACCTAGCGCGGTTCGGACGCCTTGCGCAAGCCGACCGCCCGCCCGGCCCCGTCGGGGGTCGGCAAATCCGCATGTGCGGCCGCAAAACCCGCGATGCGCGCACGATCGGCGGGCGCAAACGGGATGGCGCGGCGCATGCCGAGATCGACATGCAGCGACAGCATTTCCATGGTTGCGGCCACGATGCCGGTCGTCTTGTGCCGCAGCGTGTGGAAATAATGGAGCCGCTTGTCGCCCGCTTCGAGTATCTGCGTTGCCACGCGCACATCGTCGCCGAGCGTGAGCTCGGCCAGATACCGCACATGCGCTTCGACCGCGAAGAAGCTGCGCCCGCTGCGCTTGCGCCAGGCCGCCCCGAAATCCATCGCCTCGAACAGCGCGTCGGTCGCGTTGTCGAACACGAGCACGTAGAAGGCGACGTTCATGTGGCCGTTGTAGTCGATCCATTCCGGGCGGATCGCTTCGGTATGGCGGTCGTACGGGGCGGCGAAGGCGATTTGCGGCGTGTCCATGGGCGGCAGAATGACCCGAGCCGCGCCGATTGGGCAAGTGCCCGCAAAACCGTGCTAAGAAAATTCCATGTCGCCGAACCAAATGCTGAGCTGGGTCAATTCCCGCGCCTCGACCATCCTTGCATTGTGCCTGTTCGCAGGCATGGTACTGCCCGCTCTTGCCGCCGCCGCACGCCCCTATCTGCTGCCGGCCGTGACGATCCTGCTCGCCACGGCCATTCTGCGCATGGATTGGCGCACGCTGGCCGAGCCGCTGCGCGAACCTTTGAAACTCGCGATCCTCGTGGTGCTGCTGATGGTGGGCGTGCCGCTGGCGGCCGTGCCGCTTGCGGCATGGCTGCTGCCCGCCCCGCTTGCGCTGTCGATCGGCATCTTCGCGACCGCCCCCATCCTCGTGTCGATGACCGCCTATGCGCGCATGCTCGGGCTCGATTCGCGCTGGGCGCTCGTGCTGCTCGTCGGCACCAGCCTTGCCGTACCCTTCACCTTGCCTCCGCTTGCGGCGGCACTGCTGCAGCTGGAAGTCGGCATCAGTGCGAGCGACCTGCTGCTGCGGCTCGCCGCCCTCGTCGGCGGGGCCTTTGCGGCGGCGTGGATCGTGCGCAAGATCGCCGGCCCCGTGCGCCTGCAGCGCTGGGACAACGCGATCGGCGGGATCGGCGTTTTGCTGCTCGTGGTGTTCGCCTTCGGCGCAGTCGACGGCTTTGCCGATGCGATATGGGCCGAGCCCGGCAAGGTCGCCCTCTACATGGTTGCCGCGTTTGCGGCCAATTTCGGCTTGCAGGCTTTGGCGGCGGCCCTGATGCTGCCGTTCGAAAAACCGCTCGGCCTCAAGCGCGCCGAAACGCTGACCGCGTGCTTGGGTGCGGGCAACCGCAATTTCGCGCTGGTGGTGGGTGCGATCGGCGTTGCCAGCGACAGCGACCTCTTCCTCTATTTCACCTGCATGCAGTTCCCGATCTACATGACGCCGGCGCTGCTCGGGCCGATCTACCGGCGGGCTTTGCGCTAGGCGCGCGCAACCCTCACGTCTCGTAGCCCAGATTCGGCCGCAGCCATTTTTCGGCCTGTTCGAGCGCCACGCCGCGGCGATGCGCGTATTCGGCGACCTGGTCTTTGCCGATGCGCGCCACGCCGAAATAGGCGGCCTTGGGATGCGAGAAATAGAAACCCGACACGGCGGCCGTGGGCAGCATCGCGAAGTTTTCGGTCAAGCTGATGCGCGTCTGGTGGTGCGCGTCGAGCAGGCGGAAAAGTTCGACCTTCTCGCTGTGGTCGGGGCACGCGGGATAGCCCGGTGCGGGACGGATGCCGCGATATTTCTCGGCGACGAGATCTTCGTTCGAAAGAGTCTCGTCGGCCGCATAGCCCCAGAATTCCTTGCGCACGCGCGCATGCAGGCATTCGGCGAAAGCTTCGGCCAGACGGTCGGCCAGCGCTTTCAGCAGAATGTCGGAATAGTCGTCGTGCTGCGCCTTGAAGCGCGCGAGATGCGCTTCGATGTCGTGGCCGGCCGTCACGGCGAAGCCGCCGATATAGTCGGCTTCCGTCGAAACGAAGTCGGCCAAGCAATCGTTCGCCCGCCCGCCGCGCTTGGCGATCTGCTGGCGCAGGAAATGGAAGCGGCCGATTTCCTTGGTGCGGCTGTCGTCTTCGTAGATTGCGACGTCGTCGCCGATGCGCCGGCACGGCCACAGGCCGAACACGCCCTTGGCGACGAGCCATTTTTCGTCGACGAGGCGCTTCAGCATTTTCTGCGCGTCGGCGAAAAGATTGCGCGCGCTCTCGCCGACGATTTTGTCGTCGAGAATGGCGGGATACGTGCCCTGCAGTTCCCAGGCGCGGAAGAACGGCGTCCAGTCGATGTAGGGCACGATTTCGGCCAAAGGATAGTCGGCGAAGGTTTTGGTGCCGCGCAATTTGGGCTCGGGCGGCACATAGTCGAACCAGTCGAGCTTGGGCGCGTTGGCGCGCGCTTCGGCGAGCGAGACGAGCGTTTCCTTCTGGCCGCCCGCGCGCTCGATGCGGATCTTCTCGTATTCGGCGCGCACGTCGGCGTTGAACGCGTCGGCTTGCGTGTCCGACAGCAGCGACGAGCACACGCTCACGGCGCGCGACGCGTCGAGCACGTGCACGGTGGCCCCGTCGTAGCGGGGGGCGATGCGCAAAGCCGTGTGCGTCTTGGATGTCGTGGCGCCGCCGATCAGCAGCGGAACCTTCATGCCCGCACGCTTCATCTCTTCGGCGACCGTGACCATCTCGTCGAGCGAGGGCGTGATGAGGCCGGACAGGCCGATGATGTCGGCCTTGGTTTCGGCCGCCACGCGCAGGATCTCCTGCACGGGCACCATCACGCCGAGATCGACGACGTCGAAATTGTTGCACTGGAGCACGACGCCGACGATGTTTTTGCCGATGTCGTGCACGTCGCCTTTGACCGTCGCCATGACGATCTTGCCCTTGGGCTTGGAATCGGCGGTCTTCTCGGCCTCGATGTAGGGGATGAGGTGGGCGACGGCCTTTTTCATCACGCGCGCGGATTTGACGACCTGCGGCAGGAACATCTTGCCCACCCCGAACAGGTCGCCGACCACGTTCATGCCGTCCATCAGCGGGCCTTCGATGACTTCGATGGGGCGGCCCGCCTGCTGGCGCGCTTCCTCGGCGTCTTCGACCACGTACTGGTCCATGCCCTTGACGAGCGCATGCTCGAGCCGCTTCTTGACCGGCCAGCTGCGCCATTCGAGCTCGGCCGCATCGGGCGCATCCGCGCCGCTCTTCTTGAATTTGGGCGCAAGCTCGAGGAGGCGTTCGGTCGCGTCCGCACGGCGGTTGAGGATCACGTCCTCGCACGCGTCGCGCAGCTCGGGCGCGATCGTGTCGTACACGTCGAGCTGGCCCGCATTGACGATGCCCATATCCATGCCGGCCTTGATGGCATGGTAGAGAAACACCGAATGCATCGCGCGGCGCACGGCTTCGTTGCCGCGGAACGAGAAGGACAGGTTCGACACGCCGCCCGAGATTTTGGCGTGCGGGCATTCTTGCTTGATGCGGCGCGTGGCTTCGATGAAATCCACGCCGTAATTGTTGTGCTCTTCGATGCCGGTCGC
>JAIXXA010000188.1 GCA_027490975.1 Rhodospirillaceae bacterium | reverse complement strand
GCGCAATGCTGGTCGTCGCATCGTTGGCGAGCGGATGGCAGTTGAGGCGGGGTTCGCCCATCATCCAGGCATCGAGCACCACGCGCACGCGCCTTGCCGTGTCGTTGAGGGGGGCAAACGGCGTCACCGCACCGGGGATCACGCCGAGCGTTTCCATCAGCAGCGTCGGATTGCCGAAGGACAGGCGCTTCGAGCCGATCTTGGCGGGCAGGGCTTTCAGATCGATCTGCCGCTCGAACGGGGCCGAGACCAGCCACAGCTGGTCTTTGGCGTCTTTGAGAAACAGGTTTTTGACGTTCACGCCCGGCGGCAAAGAACCGTGCGCGAGGGTCAACGCCTCGGCCACCGTGAAAGCGGGCGCATGGCGCACGGTCGTCGTGGCGATGCCCATCGCTTCGAGCAAGGCGAGCAGCGTTTCGGGCGTGTGGTGCGGCATCCGGCTCTAGCTGTAGACGAGGTCTCGCAGCGTAAGCGAGATCGCCGGCACGTAGGTGATCACCATCAGGCACGCGAAGATCACCGCGATGAAGATCATCAGATACGGGATCATGCGGTGGATGCCGATTTTGGCGACTTGGGCGGCCGCGAACAGATTGACGCCGAAGGGCGGGGTGATCATGCCGAGAGCAAGGTTCACGACCATGATCGTGCCGAAATGCACGGGGTCGATGCCGAATTGCTGGGCCGGGGCCGCGAGGATCGGGGCCAGCACGATGATCGAAGCCGAGGTTTCGACGAACATGCCGACCACGAACAGAAACAAATTCACGCCGAGCAGATAGAGATTGCCGGTGTCGAACGCGTCGACGAGCCAGGCGGCGATCATGTCGGGCACGCCCTGGCGATTGAGGAGCCAGCTGAACAGGCCGGCCACCGCGATGATAAACATGATCGAGGCGGCGGACAGCACCGACTTCGCGAACACGCCGTAGAGCTGGGCGGGCTTGATCTCCTTGTACACGAACATGCCCACGACCAGCGCATAGACCACGGCCACGACCGAGGCTTCCGTCGGCGTGAAGATGCCCCCGTAGATGCCGCCCAAGATCACAATCGGCATCATCAATGCCCACAGGGCCTGGCGCGTGGCGGGCCAGAATTTGAGGCGGCCTTCGCCGTCGTTTTTGCCCCAGCCTTTGATGCGGCACCACACGAGCACGGTCGCCATCAGGGCGAGGCCGATCAGCAGGCCGGGGCCGAAGCCCGAGATGAAAAGCTCCGGGATCGAGGTCTGCGTCGCCACCCCGTAGAGAATCATTGGGATCGACGGCGGGATGATCACGCCGAGTTCGGCGGCCGTCGCCTGCAAGGCGGCCGCGAACGGCACCGGGTAGCCGTGTTTGACGAGGGCCGGGATCATGATCGTGCCGATCGCGAAGGTGGTGGCGACCGACGAGCCCGAGATCGCGGCGAAGATCATGCAGGTGAGGATGCAGGTGCAGGCAAGCCCGCCTTGCACGCCGCCGACGATGGATTTGGCGAATTCGACGAGGCGGCGCGAAATCCCGCCCACATCCATGAGATTGCCCGCGAGGATGAAAAACGGAATCGCGGCGAGCGGAAAGGAATCGAGCCGCACATACATTTGCTGCGCGGCCACGAGCAGCGGAAAGCGCGTGTGGAATTCGAGGCCCACAAGGGCCGAAATGCCGATCGCCACGGCGATGGGCACCGATGCCGCGAACAGCACGCACATTGCGATCATCATCGCGGAGGTCAAACGGCGTTCTCCAGCTCTTCGTTGCGGCGGGCGGGATCGAAATAATGGGCGAGCACGCCCACGACGCTGAAGGCCGAGCCGATCGGAATCGCGGCGTAGCCCCAGGCGATCGAGATGTCGAGGCCGGCGAGATTCTGGCGCGCCACGCGCTCGGCCATCGCCCAGCCGTACCAGATCAAAACGCCGAGCAGCACGAGCGCGGCTGCCAGCGCTACTGTCTCGAGCGTGCGGCGCACCGCTCCTTGCGTAAGGCGGTGGGCAAGGTCGATCGACACCAGCGCCCCGTGCCGGAAGCAGCCCGCGAGCCCCAGGAAGGTCATCCAGATCAGCGAAACGCGCACGAGCGCTTCCGACCAGGTCGCCGGCTCGTGCAGCACGAAACGGCTGAACACCTGCCAGAAGCCTGCCGAAGTCGCCACGACAAGGGCTGCCACGGCAAGCGCCATGGCAGCCCCGGTCGTGAAGCGGTCGAGAGCCAGAAGTCCGTTTGCGATCGGCTTCAAGCTTCAGGCCTCAGTTCGCGCGCCAGTTGCGGATGCGCTCGATGTTGGCCGCGCCGAACTCGCGGCCCCAGCCTTCCATGGCCGGCTGCAGAGCCGCCTGGAAGCCCGACATGTCCACGCCCGTCGACACGGTCATGCCGCGGCGGCGCAGTTCGTCCACGCCCGACTCCTCGTCGGCCGAAACGCGCGCGCGGTTCGCGGCCTGGGCCGCCTTCGCCGCTTCGCGGAACACCGCTTTGTCGGCGTCGTTGAGGCGGTTCCACACGGCGGGCGAAACGATCAGCACGGCGGGCGAATAGACGTGGCGCGTGAGCGAGAGGAACTTCTGCACCTGGTTGAGGTTGTTGGCCACGATCACCGGGATCGGGTTCTCCTGGCCGTCGACCGTGCCCTGCTGCAGGGCCGGCACCAGTTCCGAGAAGGCCATGGGCGTGGGCAGCGAGCCCAGCGTGCGGAAGGCCTGCATGTGGACTTGGTTTTCCATCGTGCGGATCTTCATGCCCTTGATGTCGTCGGGCTTCGAGACTTCGCGCCGGCTGTTGGTGAGATTGCGGAAGCCGTTTTCGAGCCAGGCAAGCCCGACCAGATTGGACGCCGTGAAGCGGCCCAGCACGTCCTGGCCGATCTGGCTGTCGAGCACGCCGCGCGCATGCGCGTAGTCGCGGAACAGGAAGGGGATGTCGAAGATCTTGGCTTCGGCCACGAAATTGCCGACCGGGCCCGTCGAGGTCACGGTCACGTCGCCGGTGCCGATCTGCAGCGCTTCGATGTTTTCGCGCTCGTTGTCCGAGCGCTGGATGTTGAAGCGGATGCGGTTGTTGGTGCGCTTTTCGATCTCTTCCTTGAAGGCGACCGCACCCGCACCGTAGTGCGAATTCACGGGCAGCGGATGCGTGATCGTGAATTGCTGGGCGGCAACGGGGAAGGCCAAAGCGCTCAAAGCAGCAATGGCCGTAAGGCGTGCAAGAAACATGGGGGGCTCTCCCTTGAGGATCTGTCGGGCCCTCGCGACGGTCTGTCGCTGGCGCCCTTGTTCAGGTCGCCACACTAGATCGGGAAGCCTTCGAACCTCAAGGGCCTCAATTGAGCTTGCGCACGCCGGCCAAGTCCATGCCTTCGGTAATCGCATCGACGAAGCTCGCGCGCGTGATATCGGCGCCGCGCAGCACGGCCCCGGTCAGGTTCGCTTTGTCGAACTTGGCGTGGCTCAGGATTGCGTTGCTGAGATTGGCCGGAAATTTGCGGCCCGAGGAAATGCCGGCCGCATCTTTGAGGTCGACGGGCGTGAGGCGGGCTTGCGTAAGGTCGGCGCGCCGCAGCACGGCCCCGGTCAGCACGGCTCCGGCCATGTCGGCCAGCGAGAGATTCGCATCGGTGAGATTCGCCTGCACGAGGCTCGTGAGGCGCAGGAGCGCGCGCGAGAGGTCGCTGCGCGCGAGATTGGCGCGGTTCAGAGAAGCGGCACTGAGATCGAGGCCGCGCAGATCCATGCCGCTCAGATCGCGGTCGTCGAGCACGGCGCGCTGGCCTTGGGCCCCGCTCGTGGCGATCCAGGTCTTGTGCTGGGCAAGCACCGTGCGCACGTCGATCTGCGGGGCGGGCGGGATCAGCGGCGGATCGAAATTGGCGCCCTCGAGATTGGCGGTCTTGAGATCGAGCCCGTCGAGGACCACGCCGCGCATGCGGGCACCCCTGAAATCGCAGCCGATGAGCACGGCGCCCTGCAGCTTCGCCCCGTCGAGGATCGCGTCTTTGAGTTTGGCGCCTTCGAGATTGGCGCCCGAGAGGTCGGCGTTGGACAGCACCGACGCGCCCATCTCCGCGTCGGCGAGTTTGGCGCCGCGCATCGACGCCCCCGTGAGATCCGCCTTCTCGAGATTGGCCCCCTTGAGTTCGGCATTGTCGAGATTGGCGTCGCGGAAACTCGCCGAGCGCTCGTTGTTGCCCTTGCTCGAGCCGTCGGACCATTGCACGGTCTGGCCCGGGCGGAAATCCGCACCGCGCAGATCGGCGTCGCGCAGCAGAGCGCCGTCGTACCGCCCGCCGCGCGCATCGACCCTGCGCATGTTGCTGCCGCTCAAGTCGGAGAAGCTGAAATCGGCCGCGAACAGATCGGCCATCGACAGATCGCAATCCTGCATGAGCGCGCCGATCAGGTTCGCCCCCGACAGCACGGCGGCCGACAGGTTGCGCCCGCGCCCGTCCACAGCGCCGAACTCCTGGTTGCGCGCGTCCATGCGCTTGCCGCCTGGCTTGCCCATCAGGTAGGCGAGGTGCGCCGTCATCGCGGCTTCGAAATCCAATTGCTGGGCGGATTTGCTCATTGTTCGGACAGACTACAATCAGCGCATCTGCCCGACCAGTAAATTTTGCGGATTGCAAAAAATGCAAAACGGCCCTGGATCGCTCCAGGGCCGTCCGCAACAATTTTTACGTCAATCAGACCGAGTAGTACATTTCGAACTCGATCGGGTGCGGCGTGTGTTCGAAGGCGTAGACTTCTTCCATCTTGAGCTCGATGTAGCTGTCGATGAAGTCGTCCGTGAACACGCCGCCGGCCTTCAGGAAGGCGCGGCCCTTGTCGAGATTCTGCAGCGCTTCGCGAAGCGAGCCGCAGACCGTCGGCACCTTCTTGAGTTCGTTGGGCGGCAGGTCGTAGAGGTTCTTGTCCATGGCTTCGCCGGGATGGATCTTGTTCTTGATCCCGTCGAGGCCCGCCATCAGCATCGCGGCGAAGCCGAGATAGGGGTTGGCGGTCGGGTCGGGGAAGCGGACTTCCACGCGCTTGGCCTTCGGGCCGATGCCGAACGGAATGCGGCACGAGGCCGAACGGTTGCGCGCCGAATAGGCGAGCAGCACGGGCGCTTCGAAGCCCGGGATCAGGCGCTTGTACGAGTTCGTCGAGGCGTTCGTGAACGCGTTGATCGCCTTGGCGTGCTTGATGATGCCGCCGATGTAGAACAAAGCCGTTTCCGAAAGATCGGCGTAGCCGTTGCCCGCGAAGAGCGGCTTGCCCTTCTTCCAGATCGACTGGTGCACGTGCATGCCCGAGCCGTTGTCGCCCTTGATGGGCTTGGGCATGAAGGTGGCCGTCTTGCCGTACTGCTGGGCCACGTTGTGGACGACGTACTTGTAGATCTGGCAGCCGTCGGCGGCCTTGACCATCGTGGCGAACTTGGCGCCGAGCTCGTGCTGCGAGGGCGCCACTTCATGGTGGTGCTTCTCGATGTCGAGGCCCATGTCCTTCATGATCGTGAGCATCTCGGCGCGCAGATCCGCACCCTGGTCGATCGGCGGCACCGGGAAATAGCCGCCCTTGACGCGCGGACGGTGGCCGAGATTGCCGTCCGGATAGACCTTGTCGGTCACGTAGGGGCCTTCTTCGGAATCGATTTCGACCGAGGTCTTGTTCATCGACACTTTGTAGCGAACGTCGTCGAACACGAAGAATTCGATCTCGGGGCCGAAAAACGCCGTGTCGCCGATGCCGGTTTCCTTGACGTAGGCTTCGGCCTTCTTGGCGATGCCGCGCGGATCGCGGTTGTAGGGCTGGCCCGTGCCGGGTTCGTAGATGTCGCACAGGATCGTCATCGACGGCTGGGCCGCAAACGGATCCATCACGGCCGTCGTCGGGTCGAGCATCAGCGTCATGTCGGATTCGTTGATCGCCTTCCAGCCCGCGATCGACGAACCGTCGAACATGAGGCCTTCGGTGAAGGTCTCTTCGGTGATCGTCTCGACCGCATGGGCGAGGTGCTGCATCTTGCCGCGCGGATCGGTGAAGCGCAGATCGACGTACTTGCAGCCGTTTTCCTTGATCTTCTTGAGGACGGTCTTGGGGTCCGACATAGGCTTTTTCCTGTGGTTGGCCGGCACGACTGGCCGGCAGGTTGAACGGAGAATGGGTTCTAGACCGCTTCGGCGCCGCGTTCGCCGGTGCGAATGCGGATGGCCTCCTCGATCGCCGAGACGAAGATCTTGCCGTCGCCGATGCGGCCGGTCTGGGCCGCCCGCTGGATCGCCTCGATGGCGCGTTCGAGGAGCGCGTCTTCGATCACGACCTCGAGCTTCACCTTGGGCAGGAAATCGACCACGTATTCGGCCCCGCGATAGAGCTCGGTATGGCCCTTCTGGCGGCCGAATCCCTTGGCCTCGACGACCGTGATGCCCTTGATGCCGATTTCGTTCAGCGCATCCTTCACCTCGTCGAGCTTGAAGGGCTTGATGATCGCTTCGATCTTTTTCATGGCTCGATTTCGCAAAAAGGACGCCGGGCGCAGGCTGCTTCGAAGCGGATTAAAGCACGCCCCATGCCAGAGAAACCACGCACCCGCGTGCCGCATCGGGCCAAGGCTCGCACCCGATTCTGCCGCCCAAAACACCCGATTTCTGATGAAATTTTGTGCATTTTGTTCAGAAACTAGGCGGATTTGGCGGCGGGATACGCAGCGAGCGTGGTCCGGATGCGCTGCATGGCAAGGCGGATATTCTCGACCGAGTTGGCGTAGGAAAACCGCAGATAGCCGTCGCCATACTGGCCGAAGGCGGTGCCGGACAGGACGGCAACGCCGGCCTGTTCGAGCAGCAAGGATTCGAGCGCGCGGCTCGTGTAGCCGGTCCCTTCGATGTTGGGGAAGGCGTAGAACGCCCCGCCCGGCTCGACGCAGCGGAAACCCGGAATCGTGTTGAGCTCGTCCACGATCACGCGGCGGCGTTCGGCGAACGCGGCGACCATCGTCGCAACCGCATCCTGCGGCCCGTCGAGGGCGGCAAGCCCCGCAAATTGCGCCGACGCATTCACGCAAGAATGGCTGTTGATGGCAAGCCGCTCGGCGTGCGCAATCATCGATTTCGGCCACACCGAATAGCCCAGACGCCAGCCGGTCATCGCGTAGGTCTTGGACCAACCGTCGAGCAGGATCAGCCGGTCGGCAAGCTCGGGATAGTTCAGGAGCGACACGTGCGCGCGGCCGTCGTAGGTCATCTGGCCGTAGATTTCGTCCGACATCACTGCGACTTTGGGGAAGTTCCGCAAGCCCGCGACGAGCTTGTCGACTTGGTCCTTGGGCGTGACGCCGCCGGTCGGGTTGGCCGGCGAATTGAGGATCACAAGGCGCGTGCGTTCGGTGAGGCGCGAGAGAATGTCGTCGGCTTCGAAGGCAAAGCCGTTCTTTTCGAGCAAGGGCAGCGGAACGGGCGTGGCGCCCGAAAACTTGATCACGCTTTCGTAGATCGGAAAACCGGGGTTCGGATAGACGATCTCGGCCCCGGGCTCGCCCAGCATCATGATCGCAAAAAACATCGTGACCTTGCCGCCCGGCACGATCAGCACCTGTTCGGGCGACACGGTGGCGCCCAAGCGTCGGTGCAGATCGCGCGCGACCGCCTCGCGCAGCGGCAGGATGCCGTTGGCGGGCGTGTAACCGTGGTGGCCGTCGCGCAGCGCTTTGATGCCGGCCTCGACGATATGCTCGGGCGTGCGGAAATCGGGCTGGCCGATGCTGAGGCTCACGATCGATTTGCCCTTGGCTTCGAGCGCTTTGGCGCGGGCGAGCACCTCGAACGCGGTCTCGGTGCCAAGGCGGCCCATGCGTTCGGCCAGAATCGGATCCATCGACGCTTCTCCCGTTCTTTTTTCGAGGCGGCACGAACTAGCATGCCTGCACCGCCCGAGGCAAACGCCGCGCGCTTGCAGGGCGGCGGCAAGGCGTGTAAATACCCGGCCTGCTGTGGCGGCCGTAGCTCAGTTGGTAGAGCACCTGGTTGTGGTCCTGGTTGTCGCGGGTTCGAGCCCCGTCGGTCGCCCCAGCCTCCTTTTTCCGTTGCCCCCGTCGGCTTTGGCTATAATCGGCCGATGTCGCCCAAACCGCAGACCTATCCGAAACTCTCCCAGCTCGATCTCTCCAAGGCGATCGAAGCGCATGGCCGCATGCTGGCCAAGCAGGCGAACGGCAAGCGCCTCGCTCTGCCGTTCCACACGCTCGAGCGCCTGAGCTTCGGGGCCAAACAACTCGCCGAGATCGAACTCGTGGGGGCGCGCATCGCGGAGTCTGATTTTGCGGGCGCCAATCTTGCGCGCGCCAATTTCTTCGGCGCCGATCTCACGCGCGCCAACATGAAGGGCTGCGACCTCACGCGCGCGGACATGCGCGGCGTTCTGCTGCGCGGCGCCAATCTCGAGGGCGCGCAAATGCCGCAGGTCGATCTGCGCGACGGTTTTCTGATCGTGCCCGACGAAAACGGCGATTTCGATTTCGCCAAGGCCACGCAGCGCGCGGCGAACATCGACGACGCCTCGTTCGCGCGCGCCAACATGACGGACGCCAAAATCGCGCGCGCCTTCGGACGGCGCACGGACCTCACGAACTGCATCCTGCGCAACGCCAATCTCGCAGGGGCCGATTTCTCCTATTCGGACCTCTCGGGCGTGGTCTTGAGCGGCGCCGACTTGACCGACGCCAACCTCTCGCACTGCCTGCTGCAGGGGGCCGTGCTGGCGGGCGCGCTTCTCTACAACACCAATCTCGACGGCGCCGATCTTACGGCCGCCCAGTTCACCCGAAAGGATTTCGAGCGCACCGACATTTCCAAAGCGATCCTGCCGCGCGCCCTCGACACGCTCGATCTGCCGGTGCGCGAAATCGTCGAGCGGCATTTCCTGTGGCTGCAGAGCGGCGGGCAGAAGGGCGTGCAGGCGGTGCTCGACGCGGTCGATCTGTCGGGCTTGGAAGCGCCGGCCGTGAATTTCTCGGCCGCGCGCTTCAAGCGCGCCACGCTGATCGACGCCAATCTTTCGGGTGCCAAATTCCAGATGGCGGATTTGACGGGCGCCAATCTTTCGGGCGCCAATCTCGCCAACGCCGATCTGCGCGGGGCAACCCTCGACCGCTGCATCCTGAACGGCGCCGATCTTTCGAATGCCGAACTCGGGCCGATGCCGCTGCCGACGACGGCGACCGGGCGCTGGCCCGCACGTTTGCGCGGGGCCCAGCTGCAGCGCGCCGATCTGCGCGGCGCAAAGCTCCAAGAGGCCGATCTGTCGGAATCGATGTTCCAACGCGCCGATTTCCGCGACGCCGATTTGACAGGTGCGAAGTTCGTCGACACCGACCTCACAGGGGCCGATCTGCGCAACGCCAAAACCGACGACGCCGATTTCCGCGGAGCGGTCGGGCGCAAATAGCGCCGCTATTGGCGTGGCCTGTGCAGCCGATCGAGTTGCGTTCGTCGTCGCGGATGTATCGCTGCTCGAAATCGCGCAAGCGCGCCTGCGTCAGGCGCCTGCGTTATCCAACGAGGTCGCGCACGATCGTTTCGAAAGCGCGCGCCATGCGCGCCGCGTCGATCGCCGACTTCGCGCGGAAACGTGCGGGTTCGTCGCGGCGCAGGCGCGCCAGCTCGTCCGGCGAAGCGGCAAGGCGCACGGCCTCGGCGACGAAGCTATCGTCGCTGCCGTGCGCCAGGCCTGTGCGCCCGGTTGCGGCTGCGAGCCACAGCCCGATGCGCCCGAGGCTCGTGCGGCCCACGGGGCTCAGCACCGGCATGCCCATATGCAGCGCTTCGAACATCGTCGTGCCGCCCGCGACCGGGCAGGTGCCGAGCACGATGTCGATGCGCCGATAGCCCGCGAGATAGTCCGGCCAGCCGAAATGGTAGCGGATGTCGATGCGCGTTCTGTCGATACCTTCGCGCGCGAACAGGCGGTGGAGGCGCGCCAGAGCAAGCGGCTCGGCCGCCATCTCGTTGCCGAGATAGAGCCGCGCGTTGGGGACGGCGCGCAGCGCCTTGGCCCACAAGGCGACGCACGCGTCGCTGATCTTGTAGACGTTCGACAGCGAGCCGAAGGTCGGATAGCCGTTCGCGAGCAGGGGCGGCGGGCCTGCGTCCGGCATTGCGATGCCTTGCGTCGCCCATGCCTCGGGCTCGAACACGTAGAGATCGCCCGGCAGGCGCGCGAGCCGCCGGCCGAACGTCGCGTCGAGCTCGTGCGGATAGAGCGTGTCGGGGCCGATCGCCGCATCGAAACACGGATCGAGGCTCGGCCCCGTCATGTTGAACCACGTCGCCTGCACGCGGGCGGGCCGCTCGACGACGCAGGCCGGCGAATGCGGGGCCAGCGATTCGTCGAGATCGATCAGCAGATCGAAATTCTGCGCCCGCAACGCCGCATTGGCCCGTCGCCAAATGTCGGGCCGGTCGGCAGAGTCGGGCGGCAGCACGTCGAGTTCGCGCAATGCGATGCGGTCGGGCAGCACGGCGCGCACATGGTCGAGATTGCGCCCGACGAGCGACAGCAGGGCCATGTCGAGCGGGCCTTGCGCCAGTTCGCGCAGGAAAGGCAGCATCAGGCTCGTGTAGTTGCGATGGCCGAAAAACGCGCTGACAAGGCCGACGCGCGGCCGCGCGCCCGACGCGAGCTCGACTGAACGCGGCGGCAGGGCGGGAAGCGGCGGCGTTGGGTCTGCCGCCAGCAACTTTCGGATGTTGCGCAAATTCGCTTCTTTGGCCGCCGCCACGCTGCGGTCGTCGGCATCCATCGCATAGAGTTCGTGCGCGAGGATCTGGCACGCCACGCTCTGCGGCATGTCGCCGTCGAAACGCAGCGTGCGCAGCAGGCCGAGCGCTGCGTCCGCGTCGCCGATGCGGAACAGCGCCGTCACGGCATGGATGCCGGCCCACAGAATCGCGCGCGCGTCGCTCGCCTGCCGCATCGCTTCTTCGATCGCGGCAAGGCCCTGCGCATCGGGCACATCGTAGAGGGCGCGCAGAACGTCGGCGAGCAGTTCGCTGTCGTTGGGATTGGCTGCGAGGATCGCCAGCAGCGTGTCGCGAAGGCTGCGGCGGCCGTGTTTGGGTTTGGCGCGCAAGGCGTTGAGCAGGTCGGAGCGCAGGGCGGCATCTTGAGGGGCATTTGCGAAGGCGGCGGCGGCCGGTGCGAGCCGCGGCGGGCACGGCGCCAGGCGTTCGCGGAAGAAATCGCGCAAGGCTTCGTGCGCTGCACCCGGTGCTTCTTTCAGCACGAGATGGCCCGCCTGCGGCAGCCGCACGAAAAACAGGTCGCCGAGCCCGCAGGCCGCGATCGCGGCCTCGTCGGCGGGCGACACCAGCGCGGCGGGTGCGCCCAGCGTATCGTCGTCGAACCGGCCGCCTGCGAGGATCAGCACGCTTGCCGAAGCTCCGGCGGCGCGCAGGCGGTTCAGATACCAGTCCGGATCGGCGTCGCGCACGATGCCGGGGCCGTCGATGTAGGAATCGAGGAACGGCGTGCGCGGCAATCCGGCGTTTTGCATATAGGCGCGCACGCGCAGCTGCGCCGGATAGGCCAAAGGCGGGTCGACAAGAGCGATGCCGCGCACCGCAGCAGCACCCAGAATCGAGGCCGCTTCGAGCGCCACCGGGCCGCCGAAAGATTCGCCGAGCAGCAGGATCTCGCGCTGCCCAAGCTCCGTGCCGACAAGATCGACGACATGTCGGGCGAAATTCTCGGTGCTGGCCGAAACGGCCGGGCCGGTGCCGTTCATGCCCGGCATGTCGACGAGCAAAACGTCGAACTCGGCGCAGAGCGCGAGCACGGTCGGGAACAGCAGCGAGGATTCGCGGAAAGCGCCGGCAATGCCGACGATCGCTGGGCGCATGCGCCCGGCTTCGCTCGTTACCAGAAAGCCGAAGGTCCGCCGCCCGTCGCACACGGCCGCAACCGGCTGGATCGCGGCAGGCCCGAACGGCACCGGCGCCATGCGCGGCGCAAGGGGGCGGGGCGCAAGGGGGCGCGGTGCAAGCGGGCGCGGTGCGGCGGGCGGGACGGGCGGGGGCTGCAAGCGGCTTCTCTTTCCGTCGCCACGGCCGAGAATCGCGCGACGGCGGAAATTATAGAAGCCGCGCGGCGCAAGGGAACGTTCGAAATACTCGGGTGCCGCCTCGGCGCTTCGTTTTGCGATTAAGAAACCAGTTTGATTTCGCGCACGAGTTTGTCGCGGATCGCTTCGCGGAAATCGCGGTAGTCGCGCGCGGGGATGCAGAAGGCACCGGGGCCGCCGATCACAAACGCGCGGTAGAAGGCTTCGAGGTCTGGCTCCTCGTTGAGGATCGGCAGGCCGTTGATCGCAATGCCGGCCACAAGCGCGTCCGCGCGCGCGTCGCGCACGTCGCGGCCCGCGTTCGAAGCCCCGTCGCCCGAGACGTCGATTACGCGGCGGGAAGCCGCAAACGGGCATGCGTCGAGCGCGTCGTGCGCAAAGTCGATCGCGTCGCCGATCGCGGTCGTCCCGCCCACGACCAGGCGCGGCGCGCCTTCGAGCTCTTTGGCGAAGGCTTCGAGATCGTCGCGCGTGGCCAAGCGCCGCCAATCGAGATTGACGAGATGGGTTTTGGCGTTGGCGAACTCGAAAAAATGCAGCGCGACGGCGCCGAGCCGGCCGCTGCCGATCGCCTCGGCAAGCGACGGATGGCGCAGGGCAGCCGCGTAGCCCTCCATCTGCAGATAGAATTCGTCCATGTCGACCGACGACGAGGAATCGACCGCCAGCACGATCGCGGCATCGACCGCATCGGTCTGGGCGGCGAGTTTGTGCGGCACCAGAGCCGATGCGGCTGCTGCCGACAGCAATGTGCGCCGGGCAAGGGGGATCTGTTTCGACATGCGCTCTCTCTATTGCCCGTCCAATATGGCATCATTGCGGACATGGCGACGGAAATCGAAGCGCTTCTGACCTGTGCCGAGATGGCGGCGGCCGACAAGGCTGCGATCGCGTCCGGCCTTGCGGGCACGGCGCTGATGGAGGCGGCCGGGGCGGCCGTGGCACGCCACATCCAAGCGCGCTTCAAGCGCCAGCCCACGCTCGTGCTGTGCGGGCCCGGCAACAATGGCGGCGACGGCTATGTCGTCGCGCGGCATCTGGCCGCAGCGGGCTGGCCCGTGAAAGTGGCCGAATTGTCGCCGCCGCGGGCGGGCAGCGACGCCGAGCATATGGCCACCTTGTGGACGGGGCCGACGGAAGCCGCCGAACCCGCGGCACTTGCACGCGCGTCGCTGTTCGTCGATGCGCTGTTCGGGGCGGGCCTCACGCGCCCGCTCGACGGGCGTGCGGCCGCGCTTGTCGCTTCCTTGGTCGGTCGCAAGATCGTCGCGATCGACGTGCCGAGCGGGGTTTCGGGCGACACGGGCGAAGTGCGCGGCGTTGCGGCACCGGCTGCCCTTACCGTCACTTTCTTCCGGCGCAAGCCCGGACACTTGCTCCATCCGGGCCGCAGCTTGTGCGGCGAAACAATCGTGGCCGATATCGGCATGCCGGCGACTTTGCTCGATGCGATCCGGCCGACGGCTTTCCGCAACCGCCCGCCTTTGTGGGCCGCCACCTTTCCCGTTCCGGCGGCGGACTCGAACAAATACACGCGCGGCCAAGTGCTGGTCGTCGGCGGCGCGGCGATGACGGGGGCAGCACGGCTCGCGGCACGCGCGGCCGCACGCGTCGGGGCGGGGCTCGTCACGCTCGCAAGCCCGACCTCGGCGATTCCGATCTATGCGGCCGACTTTGCCGCGCTCATCGTGCGGCCGATGGACGATCTGGCGGATTTCTTAGCCTTGCTCGGCGACCGGCGGCGCAATTGCGTGCTGCTCGGCCCCGGCAACGGGGCCGATGCGGCATGCCGGGCACGCGTCGAAGCGGCCCTCGCGGCCGGCAAAAAATGCGTGCTCGATGCCGATGCGTTGTCCGTCTTTGCCGAAGCACCCGCCGCCCTGTTCGCGCGCCTCACGCCCGATGCCGTGCTCACGCCGCATGACGGCGAGTTCAAGAGGCTGTTCCCCGATCTTGGCGGCAGCCGTTTGGCGCGCGCGCGGGCAGCCGCCTTGCGCGCCAATGCGGTGGTGCTGCTCAAAGGGGCCGATACGGTCGTCGCCCATCCCGACGGGCGCGCGTGCATTTGCGACACCGCGCCGCCTTTTCTTGCAACGGCCGGCGCGGGCGATGTGCTGGCGGGCCTCGTCGCGGGCTTGCTCGCTCAAGGCATGCCGAGCTTCGAAGCGGCCGCAGCCTCGGTGTTCTTGCACGCCGCGTGCGCGCGTACCGCCGGCCCCGGTCTCGTTGCCGATGACCTTGCTGCATGCCTGCCCCGCGTCTTGGCGGCGTTGGCTGCACAAACGCATCTTGGTACCGCAAAAACGTCGGGCCGCTGCGATTTTCCCGCGGAATCTGACGGCACTTGAAGATTCGCTCTTGTGTGCAACTGCACGCGGCCCCACCTGTACAACGACCCCACGCAGCATGCGAGGGGGGCATCGCGAAGGACGAAGCTTGGAACATCCGCTTCTCAAAGCTGCCGAGACCGTTTTGGGCGACCAGCATGTCGCCTGCCGCGCGCTTGCGCGCGCGGTCGGGTCCGACGATGCCGGCGATTGGCGTGCGGCCAAGGAGATCCTGTCCGATCTGCCTGAGCAGGATTGGAACGAGATCAAGCGCGTGCTGCGCGCCGATGTGGCCGACCCTGCCGCCCGTCTGAACTGAACTTTCCGCGCGCGGCACTAGCGCGGCACTTGCAGGCCGCAGGCCGGCAAGCGACACTGCGCCCCATGACCGATGTCCGCACGCCGCAGCGCTTCGTCGCCCGCCTCAAACAGGCTTGGCGCGGCCTCTCGACGGGGGCCATGGCGGCTGTCGGCGCCCCGCGCATTGCAAGCCCCGAACTTGCCGACGCCGATCTGCCGCAGCTGCGCGCGCGCCTGCTCGATTGCCTCGTCGGGCGCGGCGGCGAAGCCAGTGCGCGCGCGCGCGCGGCCGAATTGGGCCAGACCTATCTCGGCCTGTCGCTTGCGGGCCGCAAACGCTTCATGCAGCTGCTGGCAAGCGACTTCGACATCGACCGTGCGGCTGCCGCCGACGCCGCCGCCCAAGCGCTCAAAGCCTGGCAAGGTGCCGACGCCAAAGCCGTGCGCAAGGCCGAAGCCGCCTTGCGCGCCGCTCTCGAGCCGCCGCGCGCGCGCCTGCTCGCGCAGTTCACCGCGATGGGCGAGGGCGTGAAATTCCTCGTCGATCGGCGCGCCGAATTGACGGAATGGGCCAAGGAAGATCCGGCCTTCGCGGCTCTTGCAAGCGATCTGCACGAGCTGTTCGCGGCGTGGTTCGATTTGGGCTTCCTCGAATTGCGGCGCATCACCTGGGAAAGTCCGGCGGCGCTGCTCGAGCGTCTGGCCGCCTACGAAGCCGTGCACGCCGTGCGCGACTGGGCCGATCTCAAAAACCGGCTCGACAGCGACCGGCGCTATTTTGCGTTCTTCCATCCGCGCATGCCGCTCGAGCCTTTGATCTTCGTCGAGGTGGCGTTGGTGAAGGGGCTCGCGGGCAACGTGCACGACCTGCTCGACGACAAAGCTCCCTTGGGCGACCCCAAAGCCGCCGACACGGCGATTTTCTATTCGATCACCAACGCCCAGCGCGGTCTTGCCGGCATCAGCTTCGGCGGCTTCCTCATCAAGCGCGTGGTCGAAACGCTGAAGGCGGAATTCCCCAATCTCAAGACCTTCGCCACCTTGTCGCCGATCCCGGGCTTCCGCAGCTGGCTCGAGGCGCGCATCGCCGAAGGCATGCCGCGCCTGCTGCTGGCCGACGAGCGCAAGGCGCTGGCCGCCGCCTTGGCCGGTCCCGGCGAAAAACCCGCATCGGCCAACAAGGGAACGCTCAAGCGCGCCCTAGCCGACGCAAGCTGGGTCGCAAAGCCGGCCTTGCGCGCGGCGCTGCAGGCGCCCTTGTCGCGCGCCTGCGCGCAGTATCTGCTCGAAGCCAAACGCAGCGACGGCAACGCGCTCGATCCCGTGGCGCATTTCCACCTGTCGAACGGGGCGCGCGTCGAGCGGTTGAACTGGTGTGCCGACAATTCGGCCAAAGGCCTCAAACAATCGGCGGGCCTCATGGTCAACTATCTTTATCGCCTGTCCGACATCGAAGCCAACCACGAAGCCTACGCAAGCGAGGGCACGGTCGCCGTCGCATCCGCCGTGCGCGGGCTCCTCTAGAGCGCAAATGCCCATGCCCGCGTCGCGTCTGCTCAAAACCGTCCGTCTGCTTGCCGTGGGTTCGATCCTGGGGCTCGGCGCTGCGTGGGCCGTGCATCTGTGGGTGCCCGGCGACATCGGGACCCAAGTCACGACCGCGTCGATCGGCGGCCCGTTCGAACTCGTCGACCAGAACGGCCGCACGCGCACGCAAGCCGATCTCAAAGGCAAATTCGCGCTGATCTATTTCGGCTTCACCTATTGCCCCGATGCCTGTCCGACAGCCCTCGTGGCGATGGCCGAAGCGCTCGACCAGATCGGGCCGCTCGCCGCGCGCGTGCAGCCGGTTTTCGTGACCGTCGATCCCGAGCGCGACACGGTCGAGCATATGGCGGCCTACGTGGCCGCCGTCGACGAGCGGCTGTGGGGCCTCACCGGCAGTGCCGCCCAAGTGGCGCAAGCGGCCAAGGCCTATCGCGTGTTCTACCGCAAGGCCACACCGCAGGGCGGCGGCGAATATCTCGTCGACCACACGTCGCTTGTGTATCTGATGGGCCCCGACGGCGCCTATCGCGCGCATTTCACGCACGAAACCACGCCGGAGCGCATGGCCGAGAGCTTGCGCAAAAACATCGGCGGCTGAGCAATACCTTTTACAGAATGTTAATCTTTGCACGTCTACATTGGCGCGCGCTTCCGCTTTGCATTGCAAAATGCAAGGTCGGCAATCTCAAGCCCCCCCGGAGCCTGCCGTGAAAAAACTTTCCGCTGCCGCTTTCAATCCGCTGCGCCTGCTGGCGCGCCTTTCCATCGGCACCCGCCTGTCGATGCTGGCGATCTTGTGTGCGGCCGTGGCACTCGCCGCGACGGTGGCAGCGACGATGCGCGACGCCGACCGCGAACTGCATCGCCAGGGCCTCAAACAGCTCGACGCCAACATGCGCGTCGCGTGGGAGTTTCTCGGGGCAGGGCCCGGCAGCGTGTTTTCGGTCGACGGCGAACGCCTGCTCTTGGGCGAGCGGGCGCTGAACGGCGATACGGCGGCCGTCGACCGCATCAAGGCCGCCGTCGGCGGCGTGGCAACCGTATTCCTGGGCGATCTGCGCATCACGACGAACATCCAGCGCGCCGACGGCACGCGCGCGATCGGCACCAAGCTCGCACCCGGTGCGGTCTACGACACGGTGCTGCGCGACGGTCGGCCTTTCCGCGGCCCCAACATCATTCTCGGCCAGCCGTATTTCACGGCCTACGATCCGATCAAGGACGCGTCGGGCAAAACGATCGGCATCCTGTTCGTCGGCATTCCGGAGACGGATTTCACCGCCGCGATCGACAGCATCGTCGAACTCGCAACGCTGACCGGTGTCGTGGCGCTTGCGCTGACGGGCCTGCTGATCTGGATCGCCGTGCGCGTCTCGTTCCGCCCGCTCGTGGCGATGGAAAGCGCGATGGCCGAAATCTCCACCGGCAACGCCAAGACCACCATCCCCGGGCTCGGCCGCAGCGACGAGGTCGGGCGCATGGCGGCGGCCTTGGCCGTGTTCCGCGACCGCATGGACGAAAACGCGCGCATCGCTTCCGAGCGTGCGGCGCTCGAAGCGCGCACGTCCGAAGAGCGCCGCGCCCAGCGCGCGGGCCTCGCCGAAGAACTCGACCGTTCGGTGCGCGACGTGATCGCCAGTCTGGCGCGCTCTGCGCACGATCTGTCGGGTACCGCCGCCGATCTCAACCGCACGGCCGACGGCACGCGCTCGCGCGCGCAAGACGTCGCCAACGCGGCCGGCGAAACCACGCAGAACGTGCAGACGGTCGCGGCGGCGACAGAAGAGCTTTCGGCCTCGACGCGCGAGATCGCGCGCCGCGTGGGCGACAGTGCCGCCGCGGCGAGCGCTGCCGTAACCCAGGCCGAAGCGACGAACGCGACGGTTGCAACGCTTGCCGAAGCGGCCGGCAAAATCGGCGATGTGGTCAAACTCATCAACAACATCGCGGGCCAGACCAATCTTCTGGCGCTCAACGCCACGATCGAGGCCGCGCGTGCGGGCGATGCCGGCAAGGGTTTTGCGGTCGTCGCCTCGGAGGTCAAGAACCTCGCCACGCAGACCGCCAAAGCGACGGAAGACATCTCGCGTCAGATCGGCGAAATCCAGTCGGCCACGCAGCAGGCGGTGGGCGACATCCGCGCCATCGGCGACGCGATCCGCGCGATCCACGGCACGGCTGCCGAAATCGCGACGGCGGTCGAGGAGCAGGGGGCCGCAACCGCCGAGATCTCGCGCAACGTGCAGGAAGCCGCGCGCGGTTCGCAGGTCGTTTCGAGTTCGATCGTGCATGTGACCGAAGCGGCCGAGGCGACGGGAACGGCGGTGCAATCGCTTGGCGCCGCCACGCAGACCGTGTCGAACCAGTCCGACCGTCTCAAAGCCGAAGTCGAGGAGTTCGTCTCGCGCCTGCGCGCGAGCTGACCGCCCGGGGCTCGCGCTCGAATCTTACGTGTAGAGATCGACGCGCGAGCCGCGTGGCTGCACGGCCAGGCGCGAGGTGTTGGCGTCGAGCGCGTTGGCAGTCGTGTCGTTGGCCGCCGCCGTATCCGTCCCGCTGCGCGTCTCGCGTGCGGCATCCACGCGGCCCGTGGCTTGCGGGGCCTGCAGCGTCTGGGTCTGCTGGGCAGGCGCCGTGCGCTGGGCCGCCACGGCCGAAGCCAGCACCGATTGCTGCTGCGGCGTGGGGGCGGACGGCTGCTGCGAATTGGCGATCTGCGCCTGCAGCGCCGCCGAGCGGCCAATCCCATAGGTCTGTGCGTAAACGCCGAGTTCCATGTTTTTAATATAAGCTTTTCTTGTGGTCTAAACAAGGTCCCCAGAGAGGCCCCGCGACCGGCGTGCCAGCCGCGCCACCTGATCCAGGCAATCGATTGATTTTGCTTCGATTTCCTCGAGCGTAACCCATTTTGCCGCCGCCGCATCGTCGGCCGCAACGGCCTCGCCCGAAACGTAGCGGCAAGCGACCGCCACCAGCACATAATGATGGCCGGGGGCATCCGGGCTGTCCGGCTTGATCACGTCCACGCAATCGAAGGCGCCGAGGGCTTGCGCCACGATGCCGGTTTCCTCGGCAAGTTCGCGCACCGCCGCTTGGGCCGCCGTTTCGCCCCATTCGATCTTGCCGCCGGGGAAGCCCCAGCGCCCCGGATCGGGCGGGTTCGCGCGGCGCACGAGCAGGAATTTCCCTTCATGTTCGAGCACGGCGATGGCGGCAGGTCGGGGCGCTGCGGGGCGGGGGGCGCGTGTGTTCAATGTCGACTCTGGCCTCGAACCGGCGGGATCGCTAAACAGGACGCCCCCAATCTAGCCGAAGAACCGGAACGCTGCCTATGACCGCACCCAAGAACGAGCTGCCGCCGCTGCGCGAATTCACGCTGGACGCCTATGTGAGCGGCGTTGCCTTCACGCGCGACGGCGAGATCTTGGCGGCCGCCACCGGGGCAGGGACCGTGCGCCTGATCGGCGTGATGAAAGAGAGCGACGCAACCGCCCAGCCGCACAAGGGAGCGATCCTGTCTTTCGCAGCCCACCCCGACGGCGATTCGTTTTTGAGCGGCGGCGACGACGGGCGCATCGTGCGCACGGCGCGCGACGGCGCCGTGCAGGAGATCGGCCTCGTCAAAGGCCGCTGGATCGAAGTGCTGGCGTCGCACAAATCGGGGGCCTTTGCCGCCGTCGCCGGCAAAGAAGTGCATCTGTGGATGCCGGGTGCTTCGGCGCCCGCGATTCTGGGCCCGCATCCGAGCACTGTCGCGGCCTTGGATTTCAGCCCCGACGGCAGCCGCCTCGTGGCGGCGCACTACAACGGCGTGTCGATCTGGCAGTGCAAGCGCCCGGCCGAAAAACCGCGCACGCTCGTCTGGAAGGGCAGCCACATCCAGGTGCGCTATGCGCCCAACGGAAAATTCCTCGCGACGACGACGCAAGACAACGCGATCCATGTCTGGCGCCTGTCGACGGGCCAAGACATGCAGATGGCGGGCTACCGCGTGAAGGTGCGCCAGCTCGTTTTCACGGCGAACGCGCGCTGGCTTCTGTCGGATGCGGCCGACTGTTTCGTGGCGTGGGATTTCTCGGGCAAGGGTCCGGAAGGCCAGCCGCCGCTCGAATTCGGCTTCGGCGACGGCGCGACGATGACGGGCATTGCAGTACACCCCGACGCGCCGTTCCTGCTCGGCGGCTACGAAAACGGCGCCATTCGCTTGGGCGACCTCGAAGGAAAACGCGAGCTCACGCTGCGCCAGCCGAGCGAAACCGCAAAACCGATCCGCAATCTCGCGTTTTCGTCCGACGGCTGGCACGCCGCCGGCGGCGGCGAAGACGGCACGCTCGCGATGTTCTCGCTGAAGCCGAAGGCGTGAGGCGCGCGCGCGGCCTACGCGGCCGTCTTCGCCGTCCAGCATTTCGCCGGCTTTGAGCGCGCTTTTGACCCTGCCGATAGCGAAAATCGGCACCCGGACCGGCCAACTCGCCGATAGGGGTGTTCTGCGCCTCAATCGCGCGATGTCGGTTTTTCTTGAGTTGGCGTCTTTGCTTGCCGCCGCGACAAGGCGACGAGCGGGTGAATCAGCGTGTGGGTCAGAATCGCGCAGGCGATGACAAGGCCGGTGATGGAAAACAGAAGGGCGTCTGTGCCGAATCGACCGACGGCCGGCCCGGCGACGAGTGCCGCCAAAGGTTGCGCTAGCAGCACGCATCCGCTCAGAATGCCGATGGCCTCTCCTCGCGCGCTTTGGGGGATCGTCCGCTGAATCCAGGTGACGACGATCGGCCATAGCGGGCCGACGCCGCCGCCGATGAAGAGGGGTGCCGCGAGAAATGCGATGCTGGGCGGCAGAAACGCAAGAAGGATGAACCCGCCAGCGGCAAGCCAGACGCCGCCGATGAAGACGCGCATCGGGTGAAGTCTGTGCCCCAGATAGGTGAAGAGAGCCGCCGACGCCAGAGCGCTGGCGCCGCTGATGAACAAAAAGGCGGCGAGCGCATTGCCGCCGACGCCCGAGGCAAGGGCGAGATTGGGGGCGAGAACCT
Organism: Rhodospirillaceae bacterium; assembly: GCA_027490975.1. Lineage (GTDB taxonomy): Bacteria > Pseudomonadota > Alphaproteobacteria > CACIAM-22H2 > CACIAM-22H2 > Tagaea. The sequence goes on along the minus strand of JAIXXA010000188.1, from coordinate 10,559 downwards.
CGTCGAGGCTGTTGAAGATTGCGACCAGAAAGACGCCAACGACAATGACGGTGCGCAAAAAGGCGTCGCGAAAAAGCAGCGTCGTCGCAGTCGTCGCGCGGCCGCTCTTTGCGATGCGCAAGCGGGCGACGAACTTGGGAAACAGGGCGGCATCGACGATCAAGACGATGCTGAGGAGAACTGCCGCTGCCAGGAGTGCTGCGTGCAGTCCCCCTGCTTCGACGAGCAAGACCCCTGCTGCGGGACCGAGAACCTGACCGGTTTGGACGACGATTTCCTGAAGCCCGTTGGCTCGTTCGAGCGGCATGCGCGCGAGGCGGGCCATTTCGGGGACCCGCGACGATTGGGCAACATTGCCGGGTGACGAAACCAGGTTCGCAGCGGCAACGATGGCCGCGACGAGCCATGGCATTGCGGGGAAAATCGCGATTGCCGCGAGGCTCGCCGCGACAAGAGCGAGGCAAGCTGCATCCGTGAATATCAAGATTCGGCGCGGGCCCAGACGGTCGGAGAGTCTGCCGCCCAAGGCGAGCCCGACGGCGACGGGAAGATGCAGTGTCGCCGCCATAACGCCCGCCCAAGCCGGGCTGCCGCCGGCCGAGAGGTAAGACCACGGCAACGACATGATGGCGATGCCCGCCGCCATGGTGCTCAAGCCCGCTGTCGCCATGCTGCCGAAAAGCGGGAGCCGACGCGCCGTCATGGGTTGCCCTCGAAATCCCGAGCTGCCGACGGGCGGCTAAGTTTGATCGGCATGCCATCCGCTCCGATCCGGACGGGGCCAAGGCGGCGTGCGATTGCGGCGGTCGCGCAAATGGCGAAACGCGACTGCACACGCGATACTGCGACTGGCATGACATATCTCTGGCATAAACCGTCTGGACGGTATAAATATAGCGACAAGGCAAATTCTGTCAAGTCCGAGCAACAGGAGAATGCAAAATGATCTCCAAACCGCGCCGAGGACGTCCGCGAAATGCCGACCTGGACGCGTCTGGAAGCACGCGCGACAAGCTGCTTCGGGCGGCCGAGGAGGTGGTGCGTATCGACGGCGCGCAAGCGCTGACACTCGACGCCGTCTACAAGCGTGCGGGCGTCAGCAAGGGCGGCTTGCTCTACCACTTCCCGACCAAAGAGGCGCTGCTCGACGGCATGATCGCGCGCTACATCCAGCGCTCGATAGCGCAGGAGCAAGCGCTCACGAAAATCGGCGATGCGGACGCCCCGGGAGCCTCCGCGCGCGCAGCGATCGCCCAACTCGCCCGCCAAAATCCCGGCGACGATACGGTTGGCGCTGCACTGCTTGCTGCCGTTGCGACGGACCTGGATCGGCTCGCGCCGGTGCGGGCAATGATCCGACAGCGCTTCGAGGATATGAAGGGCGGCCGCATCGGCTTCGAAACGGCGGCGATCGTCGATCTTGCCGTCACGGGTCTTGGAATCTTGGAGCTGCTGAAGCTGCGGCCCCTAGCCTCGAAGGACCGAAAGCGCGTTCTGGAGGCGCTCAACGCCCTGGTCGATGGGCGCAGCGCCTGAACCGGGCGCAAATCTCAGGGGCACCAAACTTGGCTGTTTCGCCTTTCTGAGCCGAGAACATGCCGTTCTGGCGCGGTTGGCACGGTTCGTCGTACCGGGCGCGCGCATCCTGTCATCCAGTGCCGTCGCCGGTGTTCGTCGGCGAGGACGATTTATCCAAATATCGTTCTTTGAAGGCGCAGAGCCGCGGCACGGCTTGCGTGCAGCAGGTGCCTATGCGCATCGGCTGGACCAAGGGCTCCACGATGCCGACCGCGACGCGTTCCGGCGCAGTGCCCGCACGGGGCCGGCCACTGGGTTCGGCGGCTTGTGTGGCCGACCTCGAAACGCGCATCGCGCGCCGCGACGGCGATAACGCGTATCGTGTCCTCGTAATTCGTGTTGTTTGCGCCGAGGCGCGCCCAGTTATTCTTGTTTCGTTCGTTTCTTTCTTGTAGTGTATTCGCAAGTTGGAAACACGTTCCAGCGGTGCTGTTTGAAATTGTGAATAAGGCGTTTGAGCAGCGCGGGCGCGTCGCGATTTTTCCGTGCGACTGTCGCATGGCTCGATTTTCCAGTCTCGGAATCTCAAACACTTAGCGACGCATCTTCAGAAAAATGTCGCGTAAGACGGCCAAAAAGGTTGCGTCTCTGTCGCGTGGATGTTGCACCTGCGTCGCGTCGACGTCGCACGTGCGGCCTACTCGGCCGCCTTGCTGTTGGGCCTTGCAAACGCGGCTTCCATCTCGCGGCGGATTTTCACGGCATGGTCGGTCGCGTCGTAGACCACGTCGTCCCAGCCGATTTGTTCGCCTTCGGCGATGTCGCGCTTCAGCGTGACATGGCTTGCGAGGCCGAGGGGGAGATAACCCTTTTCGAGCGAGCGCGTGGCCGGCACTTGTTTGCCCCACACGCAATAGCCGCCTTCGCCGTCCAGCACTTCGCCGGCTTTGAGCGAGCGTTTGGCCGTCGCGGCAACGTCCGAATGGAAGGCAAGCGGAGCGCCGGTCGGTTCGCCCCGCAAAGCGGCACTTGCGACCGAAATGCCGATCTCGAGGCCGATCATGTGGATCGGCCGGTAGAGCGCCATATGCTCGCAGGTTTCGTCGGGCAGCATGCAGTATTCGGCCGCACAGCGGCGCACATATTCGTGGTCGGCGGCGACGACCACATAGGTGCCCCATTGCAGATGGTTGGGTACGGGCGTCTTGTCGCGATAGAGCGAGGAGACGACTTCGACCGTGCCGGCTTTGTCGAGCACGCCGCCTTTGGACTTGGGCTTACAGAATTTGGCAAGGTCCGGGGCCGGGACGGGCGGGAAGGCGAGGCCGTCTTCCTGGGCAAGCAGGCCCGTCGCGTTCGACACGGCCGTCATCTCGATGCCGGATTTCGAGCCGTCGATGAAGCTGTTGAACATCTTCGGATTCATGCCGCCTTTGCGGGCCATCTCGTCGGAAAAACCGAAATTGGCCCACACCGTGTCGGGCGTCGAGCGGTGGAAGTCGGGATGGTAGCGTGTGCCCTTGCCGGCCGACACGACCTCGAAGCCGCAGGCCCGCGCCCAATCGACCTGTTCGCAGATGAGGGCGGGCTGGTCGCCGTAGGCGAGCGAATAGACCACGCCTTGCGCCCGCGCTTTGGCGGCAAGCAAGGGGCCTGCGACGACGTCGGCCTCGACATTGACCATCACGATGTGTTTGCCCGCCGCGATCGCGTTCAAGCAGAAGCGAATGCCCGCCCGCGGATCGCCGGTCGCTTCGACGATCACTTCGATGCCCGGATGGTCGATCACGGCATCGGCATTGTCGGTCACGAACGTCGTGCCCTTGTCGATCGCCTGGCCGAGCGAAGTTGCTTGCGTGCGTTCTTGCGGCCAGCCGCAGCTTGCAAGGGCCGCCCGCGCGCGCGGCGGCGACAGGTCGGCAATGCCCACAATGTGGAGACCGACCGTTTTGCGCGCCTGGGCCAGAAACATCGTGCCGAATTTGCCCGCCCCGATGAGGCCGACGGTCACGGGTTTGCCTGCGGCCGCACGGGCGGCGAGTTTGGCGGCAAGATTCATCGGGCGGTTCCTCCGGCTTGGATCGGCTTTGCCGCAAGGGAAGCACGAAGTCGCCGCGCTTGCAAAGAATCCGGCGGCTTCGTATAGCCATGACCTGTTCGAATGGAGTTTCCCACATGCGTGCCGAAATCGCCGCCGTCGCCGAAGAAATCCAGCAGTCGCTGACTTTGCTGCGGAGGTTTCTTTGACTGGGATCGCGCCCTAAAACGCCTCGACGAGCTCAACGCGCTCGCCGAAGACCCCACACTGTGGAACAGCCCCAAAAAAGCCCAAGCCCTGCTGCGCGAGCGCAAGCAGCTTGAAGCGGCCGTGGGGGCCGTCAAAGACATGACCGCCAAGCTCGACGACGCGGTGGGCTTGATCGAATTGGCCGAGGCCGAGAACGATTCAGGCGTGGTGGCCGACGCCGAAAACCAGCTCGTCGCCCTCAAGAAAGAGGCCGAACAGCGCGGTTTGCAGGCATTGCTGTCGGGCGAGGCGGACGGCAACGACGCGTTCGTCGAAATCCATGCCGGCGCCGGCGGCACCGAGGCGCAGGATTGGGGCGAGATGCTGGTGCGCATGTATCTGCGCTGGGCCGAAAAGCGCGGCTTCAAGACCGAGTATCTCGAAGAGAGCCCCGGCGAAGAAGCCGGCATCAAATCGGCCACGTTGCGCATCTCGGGCGAAAACGCCTATGGCTGGCTCAAGACGGAATCGGGCGTGCACCGGCTCGTGCGCATCTCGCCCTACGATTCGAACGCCCGCCGGCAGACGAGCTTCGCCTCGGCCTGGGTGTTTCCGGCGATCGAAGACGACATCGAGATCGACATCAACGAGGCCGACGTGCGCGTCGACGTCTATCGTTCGTCGGGGGCGGGCGGCCAGCACGTCAACAAGACCGAAAGCGCGGTCCGCCTCACGCACATTCCGACCAACACGGTCGTCGCCTGCCAGACCGAGCGCTCGCAGCACAAGAACCGCGACCGCGCCTGGAAGATGCTGCGGGCCCGCCTCTACGAGGCCGAACTTCGCAAGCGCGAGGCGGCGGCGCTTGCGACGCACGAAGCCAAAAGCGACATCGGCTGGGGCCACCAGATCCGTTCGTACGTGCTGCAGCCCTACCAGATGGTGAAGGACCTGCGCACGGGCGAGGAAACGTCGGACACGCAAGGCGTGCTGAACGGCGATATCGACCGTTTCCTCGAAGCTTCGCTTGCCTCGCGTCTCAAAGGCGGAACGGCGCCGGTCGAGGACCTGAGCTGACGGCGCCGCGTCAGGCGAACATTCGCCGGTCGGCGTCTTCGGCCGCACTGCGCACCACGCGGGGCAGGTTTTCGCGCAGATCGGCAACGCACCGGCTGGCGTTCTGGATGGTGGCGCGCATGTCCGCAACGCCGTTGCCGACGGCGTCGGCGGCGCGGCTGATGCCGCCGATTTTCGCCGATACGTCGCGCACCGCCTCGATCGTCTGATCGACGTTGCGCGCGATCTCCTGGGTCGAGGCGTTCTGCGCTTCGATCGCATGCGCGATGGCGTCGGCGACTTGGGCGACATCGCGGATGCGGTCGCCGATCTCGGCCACCGCCGCGACGGCCGCTTGCGTCGCGGCCTGGATCTCGTCGACCTGGCGGTCGATGTCTTCGGTCGAGCGGCCGGTTTGGTTGGCGAGGTTCTTGACCTCGGAGGCCACGACGGCGAAGCCCTTGCCGGCATCGCCCGCTCGAGCAGCCTCGATCGTGGCGTTGAGGGCGAGCAGATTGGTCTGGCCTGCGATCTGGCCGATCAGCTTTGCGACTTCGGAAATCTTGGAGACCGACTCCGACAGGGCGCGAATGGTCGTCTGGGCCTTGTCGCCGCTGTCGACGGCGCTTTTGGTGATGTTTGCGGCGCGCGCCACTTCCGATGCGATGTCGCGAATGGCGTTGGACATGCTCTGCGCCGTCGCGCCGACCGACTGCACGTTTGCAAGCGCGGTTTCGGACGATGCCACCACGCTGAGGCTGTCGGTGGAGACGTTGCTGGCACGCTGCGAAAGGTCGATGGCGGTTCCGTCCGCCTTGCCCGTCGTCGCCGCAACGGCATCGGCCGCATTGTGCGTTTCGCGCGCGATGACGTCGGCCATTTCCAGCAGCGCCTGCTTGCGCGAGACCCGGACGTCGGCTTCGAGTGCGGCCTGCGCCTGCCGAAGACGTCGGTTTTCCTTCGCGTTGGTCTGGAAAACCAGAACCGCGCGGGCCATGGCGCCGACTTCGTCGTGCCGGTCGGTCGCGGGCAGGGCCACTTCGACGTCGTCGCCCGCCAGGCGCTTCATGCCGTCGTTCAGTTTGAGGATGGGCGTTGCAAGCGCATGGTGGATTGCGAAAGCGCCGAGAATCAGCAGCACGAGCGCAAGGCCGGCGCTGACGGCAAGGGTTTGCGGAAACTGCGCCGCTAGGGATTCGCCGGCTGCGCGTTCGCTTTCGGCAAACGCAACGAAACGCCCGCTGATTTCCTCGAGCGCGTCGGCGAGATCTTCGAATGCCGCTTCGAAAGCGTCTTCGCCGCTTTGGGCGCGTCGCGGATCGTTGAAAGCGGCGGCGACCATGTCTATCGCCATCGCGATGTAGCGCTCGAGCTTGGGGCGGACCGCATCGACCTCCGCAAGGATTTCGGGCGAAAGGTCTAGCGCGCGCACGTCGCGCATCGATTCCAAAAAGCGCGCCGCGTTGGCTTCCGTGGCTTCCATCGCGCGTTTTTTGGTTTCCTGGTTTGCCGCGAAACCCTGGCGCAGCGCGCCCTGGACGTTGGCAGACAGCGCGTCGTGCATCATATCGCCTGTCATGAATAGGCGTGTTCCGGCCGTCGTGGTGCCCACACGGTCGAGACTTCGCGCAAGGTCGGTTGCGGTGCCGAAACTTTGCCACGCCAATACGCCGATCCCGACTGCGGCGAGAAACACCAGAAGCGCAAGCTTGCTGCGGATCGAGATGTTTGCAAGGGCGTGCATTTGCTTTTCCATCTTTTTTGTGTGTTTGTTGATAGAACTGTATTTTCCTTAAAAATTCCTTAGCGCGCCGATTGACGCGGGCGCTGCACGCTCCGAGCGAATTGACAGATCGCGCATATTTGCCCCAGAGTTACTGTATAACAAAGCTGGAGTCGCAGATGCGCGCCCTGTTGTCGTTTGCAGTCTTTTTGTTCGCTTCGGCGGTTGCAGGCGTTCCGTTAGCGCAAGCCCAGCACGACCATGGCGAGGGGGCGCATGTCGATGCCGACGTCACGCTCAAACTGGGCGTGGATCGCAACTACCGTTCCAGCAATGCGCGCTCGGTCTTGACGGACACCTACGGCGAGGCCGAGGCGGTCGCGAAGCTGTTTTTCAACCATAACTTCTACATGCAGACCAAGCTGCATTGGGAACGCATCAAGTTTCCGACCGAGAGCCGCACCTTCGGCGGCCATGGCATGTATGTCGAGAACCTCTCGGCGAATCTCGATCTCGATGCCGCAAAGCTCTATGCCGGAAAATTCAACCCCGCTTTCGGAATGGGCTGGGACGACGCGAAGTTGCCCGGCTTCTACGCCAACGAATTCGCCAAAGACTACCAGATGAAAGAGGCGATCGGGGCGGGCGGCGGGTACGCGCTCGATCTTGCGACCTACGGCAAGCACAAGATCGACGCCGCGGCTTTTTTCTTCGACAATTCGTTCCTGTCGCGGGCGGCCTTCAACAATCCGGCCTACGGTCCCGGCCAAGGCCCGCTTTCGACGACGCAGCGACTGGGCCAGAACCGCCTTGTCTATGGCGGCCCCGGCAACACGAACGCGCCCCAATCGCTTGCCGTGCAGTACGAGCTTGCCGATCCCGCCGCTCTCGAAGGGCTCACGATCGGGGCGGGCTATCGCTTTCTGCGGGCGGGGACGCGCCAGCCCTTGACGCTCGATGCCGGCAACGGACCGGTCGCCAGCCGCGACTCGCATGGCTATGTGGCAGGCGCCCGCTACGAGATCGGGTTGCCGTTCGACGTTGTCGCAACGCCCTTCGTCGAATGGGCGCGCTTCACCGACGTGTTCAATGCCGATCCGAGCCTCGGCAACCAGTTCAAGGATCGCGCGTATCTGACGACGGCCGCGATTTTCACCTGGCAGGATTTCACCTTCGTCGCGAGCCGCATGACGCGCCGTTTCGACGACGCCAACAGCGCTGCGGCGACCGGCGCGTTCTTCAACCAGGAAGACCGGCAGCTTGCCGCCAATCTGCTCTACAAGGTGATCGAGAATCTGACCCTGGGTGTGGGCTACCGCAAGACGCGCGCGGTGCCCGCCTTCGGCGACGTAACCCGGCAGGCGACCACGCACAGCGTCGGCGCGCAGGCGGTCTATACGCTCGAATTCTGACGGCTAGAGCGCCTTCACCGCCGCCAGCACCTCTTCGACATGGCCGGTGACCGAGACCGGGCGCCACACGTTGCGGATGGTGCCGGACTTGTCGATCAGATAGGTCGAACGTTCCATGCCCATGTATTTGCGCCCGTACATGCTCTTCTCGACCCAGGTGTCGTAGGCGGTCGAGGTCTTGCCGTCCTCGTCGGAGGCAAGATGGAATTTGAGGCCGTACTTGACCGCGAACTTGTCGTGGCTCTTCATCGCATCGCGCGACACGCCGACGATTTCGGCGTCGAGCTTCTTGAACTGCGCCAGCGTATCGTTGAAGCCGCAGGCTTGCTTGGTGCAGCCGGGCGTGTCGTCCTTCGGATAGAAATAGAGCACGACCGTTTTGCCCTTGAGCTTCGCCAGCGAGACCTCGCCGCCGCCCACGGCCGGCATCGCGAAGGCGGGCGCCTTGCTGCCGACCTTGGGGCCGCGCGCCGGAGCTGCGGCGGCAGCAGCGGCAGGGGCGGCTTTTTTCGCGGCGGTTTTTTTCTTGGCGGCCATGGCGGACTCCTCGAGATCGGCGGATTGTCAGACGGCACCCGGCAGACGTTTGGCGAGCAAGGCGCGCACGTCTTGGGTGGTGCGAGACAGCTTGGCTTCCAGTGCGGAAAAGTCAACCGTGCCTGCGGCCTTCGCGAGCAGCATTTTCAACGCCGCGGGGGCCTTCGCCACGTCGAGATCGTCGTCGAGCGTGAGGCGCAGCACGGCCTGGATCTCGCCGTAGAGCGTTTGGGCCGCCTGCAGCAGATCGGCGTCGGCCGCCGCCAGAAGTTTTTTGCGTTTGAGATTGGCGGTCGCGGTCGGCAAATGCGGATCGACCGCGTCGGGCGCTTTGGCAGCACCCGCGAGCAGCGCATGCTGGACCAGAAACTCGACGTCGACGAGGCCGCCGCGCCAATCCTTGATCTGCCACACCGTTTCGGCCCGCCTTTCGCCCGCCATGCGCAGGCGCATGTCGGCGATTTCGGCGGCAAGCTTGGCGGGTGCCATTTTGCGGTTGCTGCGGGCGGCGGCAATGCTTGCAAGCGCACGTGCCCCGAGCCCCGCATCGCCGCACACGAAGCGCGCGCGCGTGAGCGCCATATGCTCCCAGGTCCAGGCTTCGCCGGCGACGTAGTCGGCAAAACCGCCGATCTCGGAAGCAAGCGGCCCCTTGGCTCCTTGCGGGCGCAGGCGCAAATCGATCTCGTAGAGCGCACCCTCGGCCGTCGCCACGCTGAGGGCCGAGACGAACCGGCTTGCGAGCCGCGCAAAATAGTGGGACGGCGAAAGCGGCTTGGCGCCGTCGGACTCTTCGAGCTTCGCCGGATGCGCGTAGACGAGCACAAGATCGAGGTCCGACGTCGCGGTCAGCGCCCGGCCGCCGAGTTTGCCCAGGCCGAGCACGGCGAAGCTGGCACCCTTGAGGCGGCCATGCAGACGTGCGAATTCGCCCTGGCAGTCGGCCAGCAGGCTTGCAAGCGTGCAATCGGCAAGATCGCTCAAGGCGGCCCCGGCCGCCGCAGCGTCGAGCGTGCGCTTGAGCAGCTGGACGCAGATTTGGAACTGCAGCTCGTGCTGCCAGCGGCGGGCAATGTCGAGCCGGTCCTGGAAGTCGCGGGCTTGGGCGTTGGCTTCCGCCAGGCTCGCGGCCAACGCGGCTTTGCCGGGCGGCGGCGAAAAGAAGCCGGGGCTCAACACCGCATCGAGCAGATGCACGTGCGTGGCGACGGCCTCGGCAAGCCGCGGGGCCGTGCCCATGATCTCGGCCGCCAGATCGATCAGCGACGGGTTGGCCTGGAACAGCGAAAAAAGCTGCACGCCCGCCGGTAGCTTTTCGAGGAAGCGGTCGAAACGCACGAAGCCCGCATCGGGCTGCGGCGTGCGCGCAAAGGCTTCGACGATGCGCGGCGCGAGTTCGACCAGCAGATCGCGCGCGCGCGGCGTGCGCGTGCAGCGATAGCGCCCGGCATGCCAGCCGCGGACTGCGTTGGCGATTTTCGCACCCTCGCGATAGCCGAGCTTCTCGAGTGCGCCAAGCGTGGCCGGATCGTTCTGCGGGCCGCCGAACATCAGGCGCGGCGCGGCATCGCTTGCGGCCGCCGCGTCGGGCTCTTCGAACAGGTTCGAATAGGCGACGGCCACCTTGTCGAGGGTGCGCTTGAGCCTGTCCGCAAACGCCGCTTCGTCGGCGAAACCCATGAAGATCGCCAGCCGCCGCCATTCGGCGTCGGTCGTCGGCAGTTTCTGCGTCTGCTCGTCGTCGAGCATCTGCAGGCGATGTTCGAGCGTGCGCAGGAAGCCGTAGCATTCCGCCATCTCGTCGCGGATTGCCGGCGGGATGCGGCCGGCGGCTGCAAGCGCTTCGAGCGCCGGCACGGTGGCGGGAACGCGAAACGCCGGGTCGCGCCCGCCCCAGACGAGCTGCTGGGTCTGCGCGAAAAACTCGATTTCGCGGATGCCGCCGCGGCCGGTCTTGATGTCGTGGCCGTGCAGCGCCACGGTCTCGCCGCCGCGATAGGCCTGGATCTGGCGCTTGATCTGGTGGATGTCGGCAAGGGCCGCAAAGTCGAGATGCTTGCGCCACACGAAGGGCTTGATCGCGGCG
>JAIXXA010000058.1 GCA_027490975.1 Rhodospirillaceae bacterium | reverse complement strand
TGCGGCCAGCATGGCGCTCATGGCAAGGACGTATTCGGGCGCCCATCCCCAGTCGCGCGCGATGGATAGATTGCCGAGCTTCAAGCGCTCGCGCGAGCCGGCAGCGATCGCGACCGCCGCCCGGACGATCTTCTTGGTCACGAAGCGGGCGGGTCGCAGCGGACTCTCGTGGTTGAACATGATGCCGTTACACGCGAACAGACCGTAGGCTTCGCGATAATTCGCGACTTGCCAGAACGCCGCAGCTTTGGCCACCCCGTAGGGGCTGCGCGGCCGAAAGGCGGTCTCCTCGTCCGCAGGCAGGCCTTTCGTGTCGCCGAAGCATTCCGAGGTCGCCGGGCTGTAGATGCGGATGCGCGGATAGACGAACCTGACGGCTTCGAGAATGTTCAGCACACCCATCTGGATGCTTTCGATCGTCTCGGCGGGTTGTGCAAACGACAGCCCGACGGACGACTGGCCCCACAGCGAATAGATTTCGTCGGGCTCGGCGCGCGAAATCACCGACAAAACCGAGCGAAAATCGGTCGGGGACGCTGAGTGGAGCGCGATCCGGTCGCGCAAGCCGAGGGAGCGCAATCCCGCAGCGGCCGACAGCTCGGCATCGCGCGACGTGCCGGACACGTCGTGTCCTGCCTCGAGCAGCCGTTGCGCAAGATAGGCGCCGTCTTGGCCGGTGATCCCGAAAACGAGAGATTTCTTTTTCAAACGATCTCAACTTCAACGAGAAACGGGTTCAGCAGGGAACGATTCGACCTTACACAAGCCACGCGGCGTGCAATATACGAGAATGCGCTCGCTATTGCCTTCACGACAACGCGCCTTTATTGGGCCATTTTTCCGCAAAGGGCAAGCAAGTCATGGCCATGCTGGCGGTCAATTGCCGCCGAATCCCACAGCTAGAATGGAAATCGATTGGCTGCGTGGACCAGGGGATTGCGCCACGGCTTTCGGCGCGCGGCGATCGCCGGTCCTTCGGCGACCAGTCGGTCGAAGAGCGCCAGATACTGAGTGGCCATCTTAGTAGATGTGTGCGGATATTCAGCAAGTTTCGGCTTCAGCGTGGTGTAATCACGAATAAATTTGTTAAGTGCATCGGGAAAATCGACCGGGCCGTCGAAGCCGGTGCCGTAAGGCCCACAATACTCAGGAAGCGCGCCCGAGCGGCGGTACAGGATCGGCATACCAAGCAGTGCTCCCTCGATATGGTGATTGCCCGCAGGCTCGCAGATCGACGCAGTGAGATAAGCGTGGTTCTCAGCCAGCGCTTGGGCGAGCGGCGGCCCGTCTAGCGGCGGGAGCCACACGACATTGGCGAGCGCGGCATCGGGCGGCGGATTGCCGATATGCGTAAAAACCACACGCCCCCGCCACTCGGGCTCGGACAGCATGGCGGAGAGCGTGCGATACACGTCCAGGCCCTTGTTCGGATGGGCGCCCCAGTGATGCGTGACGAGACGTAGCGGCACCTTGCCATCCCACACGGCGGCGCTGTCGCGCTTGAACACCGTATCGTCGCCACCGCCTAGCACAACGGTCGACTCTGTCTCGCGGCGCCAGACATTCAGATTCTTGAGCCAGCTTGCGACGAACACCGTGTGGTCAGCACAATAGTTGGCAATGCGTAAGCGGAGATTCATCGTGTGCGTCCCCTTACGTTCGTCACACTCGTTGATGCGATGTACGATAACACAGGTCGGGCGCACGCGCTGCGCATAGGCGAGCGCCTCGTTGGGCCAGAACGTGATTTGTGGATTGCGGCGGCGTGGATCAATGATCAGCGCGACGTCGATGTCGCGATCTTTGAGATCGTGCACGACGACGTCGCCGCGCGCGCGCAAGGCTGCTTCTATCGCGCCGACGAAGCGGTTTCCGCCGCCCCACGGCCCTTCGACGCGCCGATAATTGATCGCGACTTTCACGCGCGCCCCACCGATGGCAGAGCGACTGTCACTGCCTTTGGCAAAAGGCAATCAAGAATACGCTTGACGCACACAGCATTCATCATTTACCCCCGACCTTACTACAACATCATTTATCTGCAATTGTGAGAAACTTCTCAATGACCAAGTTTGACCTTACCGGCAAAACCGTAATCGTGACCGGTGGCGCCGGGCTCATCGGATCTTTTCTCGTTCAGGATCTCGTCGCGCGCGGAAGCAAGGTCGTTGTGGTGGACGATTTCTCGACGGGGCTTGCGTCGCATTTGGCGGGCGTGCGCGACGCGATCGAAATACGTGAGGGAAATCTCGAAACGCGCGGTTTCGCCACAGAAGCGTTGGCAGGCGCCGAAATCGTTTTCCATCTTGCGAGTCGCGCCTACGGCGTCGGCTACGCGGCGGCGCGACATCTCGAAATCTGCATGCACAACGAACGCATCACCGACGGCATGGTCGAGGCGCTGGAGATCCACCGCCCGAAATTCGTCCTGACGGTGTCGTCGTCGTGCGTGCATCGCGACGACGGCCCCGACACTTTTTCTGAGATGCCGATCTTCGACGGCGAGCCCGAGAAGGCGAACCGAGGATACGGCTGGGCCAAGCGCTTCATGGAAATGAAGTTCATTCTTTTGGCGGAAAGCACCGGCATCCCGCTCGCGATCGCGCGCCCGGTCAACATCTACGGCGAACGCTACCGCTGGCGCGGCGCCAACAGCCAGGCCATTCCGATGTTGGTGCACAAGGTGCTCAGCGGCATGAATCCCGTGGTCGTCTGGGGCAGCGGCGCGCAGCGCCGCAACTACATGCATGCCATCGACTGCGCCAACATCCTTCGCCGCCTCGTCGAAAACGGCGCCGGCGGCAAAACCGTCAATGTCGGTCTCGAAGAAACAGTCTCCATGGTCGAATTGCTCGAGGCCATACAGGATGCAACCGGCCTCAAGACGCCTTTGGTTTTCGACCGCACGCGGCCCGAAGGGCGCGCCGTCAAATCCGCCGACGCGACGCGCCTACGCAGCCTAATCGGCGAAGTTTTGCCGACAATCGACCTTCACGAAGGGCTGCGGCGGATGGCCGCGTGGTTCGCCGAACTTCCCGAAAGCGACCGTTCCCCGCTTCCGTCGAACTAGAGGTTTTTTGCCTTAAGGCACGGGCCCGCGCACGGCGGAAGCCAATGCGGTGCGGTCCGAAGATTCGTTCCGCGGTTCAACATGGGCCGTCCATCAGCCGATGCCCGAGGGCGATCCTCACGTCGCGTCGCCGATCTTGTAGTCGGGATTGAGGCCGCTTTTGGCGTAGTAGACGCCGCCGTCGGCGTCGGCGCCTTTGCGCGCGAGGGCCGCATAGCGCTTACCGACCAGTTCGGGATTGGTCGTCGCAAAGCAGCCGCTATCCGCGACATGCGCGAAGCCCGCCATGTTGAGCCACGCGCGGATCGCGCCCGCACTCGGCAAATGCGTAATGGTGCCTGTGTCGCGGAAGGTCTGCGGCCAATGGATCTGCACATACGCGCCGTTCTGGATGTGCTTGGGGCCGCGCAAGGTTGCGCTTTCGAGGACGAGCCAGCCGTCCGGCGCCAACTGGCGGAACAGCGTACGCAAAAGGCGCAGCTGTTCGGCATTGTGGTAGAGCACGCCCGTGAACCAAATCAGATCGAAGCGGCCCAATGCCTCTCGCGCGTCGCGATCCATGTAAAGATAGTTCGCCTCGATATAGAGGTACGGGCACGCGATCTCTTTGAGCCAGCCGCGATTGGTCTCGCCCTTTTCGGGCAGATCGAGCATCACGAGCTCGCGAGGGCCGAGCGCCGCGAGGCGCCGCGAATCGAGTCCGTCGCGCGGGCCGATCTCGAGGATGCGGACACCCGCAAATCGCAACGCGCCCGCAACGTCCCTGAGCTCGTCGAACAAAGCGACACGGTAGGGTAGCCATTCCTCGTCCGCACGGCGTGGACCCTTGATCGCGTCGCGCAGACGCGCGCGCAGCGTCGGCGGCAGCAGATCGGCAATTCGCCGCAACAATACTTTCATCGGGCACTCCGTAACTCGGTTGCCAGCCGGTCGGCCAGCGCAACGATCGCCTGGTTCATGCGGCTAAGCGAAAAATGGCGCACGGCACTCTCGCGCGCGGCAGCGCCAATACGGCGGCGCAAGGCTTCGTCGCCCATCAGCAGATCGATCGCGGCGCCAAACGCCTTCGCATCGCCGGGCGGCACAAGGATGCAGTTTTCGCCCGACTTGAAGATTTCGGGATCCCACAGGCCGCGATTGCGGCTCAGCACGACGGGTCTGCCGCAGGCCATCGCCTGCAGCGTCACCGAATAGCCGCTAGGCTGATACACGTCGTGCAAAGGAACAGCGACGATTGCAGCGCGCCGGTAGAGATCGCGAAGCGCGCTGTCGGTAATCGGCGAGCCGTAGAGATTGCCGCGCACAAGTTCGATCTGCCGGCCCGGCGGCACCGCGACCGGCAGGCTGGTGAGCAGACGCATCGGCGCGGTCGTAGGCGCCGCCGCAAGCGTGGCGTAGTCGCGCTGCGGATCGGAGCCGACCGCAAAGACGAGCATTTCTTCCGTCTCGCCTTCGCCGGGCGTCCAGAACGCGTCGTCGATGCCGAACTTGAACAGCGACGTGCGCGCGGGATCGATGCCGTACATCGCGATCGACTGCAGCCGATCGACCTCGCCGAAGAAAAACAGATGGTCGAGCCGTTTGAGCGCGCGCGCGATGCGCCGCTGCACGAAGGGCCGCGCCCACGGGCGCGCGCGCATATGGATGTCGGCCAAACCGTGGAAACCGCCCGCAAGATAAGGGCGAAGCGACGCGTTGCGCCAGTAGCCCATCGATAGGCTGAACGCATCGGTGAAGCTAAGCGCCACGTCGCACTGCGCGAAGACCGGATCGAGGGCGCGCACGCGCACGCGCGACATGCCGAACATGAGAATCCGGGTGCGCAAGCGCTCCCATTGGAGCGCACCCCGCGCAACCAGACCCGGCGGCTCGTTGCGTGTGTCGCCTATTGCGCAGTCGAAGCCCGCCTGTTTCAGGGCGAGATAGCCGTAGAAGAATTCGCGCGGCGATTCCCCCGTCGAGAGCGTTCGCAGGCGCGCCTGGCGACTTTCGCCCGGATAGAGAAACAAATAGCGAATATCTTTCATGCGACTGCCTTGCGCCGGGTTGCAACAAGCTGCTCGACGAGTTCAACGAGACGCGCGCCCCACGGACAATCGTACGGCGTGATAAAATATCCGGTCGCCTGTTTGAGGGCGGCTCCGCGCGCGGCAGCTACCTGGGGATTGGCAAGTTTCGCCATTGCGGCGAGCAACATTTGCGTATCGCACGCTACGGCGACCTCGGTCAGATCGAGAAAATCTTCGAAATGAAGCATCGGCAACGACAGTGCCGTCGATGCGCCTGCAAGAATGTCGGTCGGTGCGAAGGCAACGACTGGTTTGCCGTGCAACGCAGCTTCTAGAAGTATTGTCGACATGGGCGATATCACGGCATCGACCTGGCTCAGCAGGTCGTGCGAATCGCGATAGTCCGGCAACATCATCGCAGTGTCGCCACGTGCGAGTCCTTCGATGTAGACCTGCATCGTCGGATCGAAAACGACATTCGCGAAATTCAGCGACGCAAGGCGCGCGCCGCCCTGCCCGCCCCCGCCCCAAGGATGCGGCCGATAAACGATTTTCACATTCGGCAGACGGCCCTCGCCGATCGCGCGGTCGATGGCCTGCAATGTCGCAACCTCGTCGGTTTGGGTGTTCGCGCCCGCGAACAAAAAGAGGCTGCTCGCCGGATCGATCCCCAGCCGGGCGCAGAAAGCGCTGCGGCTTTCGCGCGGGGGATTGGCAAACACTTCGAACTGCGGCACGCCGAAGGCGACGACATGCTCGGGCGCCATGCCGATGAAACGGATGCAATGGGCGCGCGTCTGCGGTCCCCAAACCAGTATGCGATCGGGTTTTCCGACGACGGCGCGTTTGGTCGATGGGTTGTCCCAGGAGTTCATTGCAACGACGAGCGGCAAGGACAGATCTCGGCACGCCGCGACGAGATCGTTGATGAAAAGACCTTCGAGAACGCTCGGATGCACAACCGCGTCGAATTTCCCGCCTGCGAGGAACCCGGCCAAATTGGTGTTCGGACGCTCGGCCAGACGGCTGCGCGCATAGATCTCGAACAGCGTCGAGAGCAACGGCAAGCCCGCGACGGTTAAGAGCACGGCGGCTTTCCAGCCCAACGTAACCCACCGCAGACGCCGCACGGCCGCTTCGTGTTTTCCCGACCGAAGCTTCAATTGGTCGGCAAACAGCAGCCACCGCCAGATTTGCTGGCGCACGCTGTCGATCGGCAGCCGCGTCCAAGATCCGCCCAGCGGCAGCCAGTCCGGCGACAGCTTCACGCGGCGTCCGCCGTCGTCGGGAAATACGAAGACCACTTCGTGCGCGGCGCACAAAGCGTCAAACGCACCCGACAGAACGAAATGCCGAATGAGGATGTCATGGTCGAGAAAGACGGCGATCTTCATGGAAGCTAAGCGCGGCACTTCTGCAGCGCGAATTCAACAAGATCGATGTCCCATTCAGTATCGATCGAGATATGCGGCCCATCGACGATGTGCGCGCCGGTGCGCTCACCCTTGATGGTGCCTTGGGCGAGAAGGCACGCGCGCGTAATTGCGTACGCGATGCCATTGCGATGGTAGACGGGCCCGAGTTGCTGGCGTGCAATGATCGCAGCGCCGCGCGCGTCGTAGTAATCGAGCTTACCGTCAATAAGAGTCAATTGTTTTAGAGGGTGCGCTTTAGAGTCCGTTTCGCTGACAGTCCATACGGCATCGTAGCCGCCCGATACGAGCTTTTTTATCGTCGCCGAGACGTCCTCGATCCGGCGCAGCGGCGAGGTCGGCTGCAACATCACGACGATGTCGTATTGCCTGCCGTCGAGCGCTTCGGTCGCGCGCAGCGCATGATTCAAAACGTCCCAATCGCCAATCCTGTCGCCCGACAGTTCCGGCGGGCGACGAAACGGTGCGTCGAGTCCGGCCTCCGCCGCAGCCTTCGCAATGCCGTCATGATCGGTCGATACCACCGCGCGGTCGATCTCCGGCACGCGGCGCGTCGCATCGCCCGCCAGCGCCACGAGCGAGCGGCCGCCGATGGTTCGCAGATTCTTGAGCGCGATACCCTTCGAACCGCCGCGCGCCGGTACGACGGCAAGAACTTTCTTTCCTTCAATCATGGTTCATCGACTCTTCGCGTGTGTCGGCCAGCGCAAATTGCTCGATTTCCGGGAGCTGGTAGGTCGGCAGGCCGCCTGCAAAGCCACCGACTGGGAAAAACCGGCACCCCGTCGCTGCGGCGGCGGCATGATCGTCCGCTCCGTCGCCGACGACTGCAACCTCGCCAGGGGCGAGGTGATGGACTGCAATGATCCGCCGCAGCGTATCGAGTTTGGGCGCGGGCGCGCCGTGGATGCTCTTGAAGAAAAAGGTCCAACCGCGCGCGGCGACGATTCTGGACAGGCTAGCAACCGGCGTGGCCGAACTTAGAAACGACGCACAGCCCGCCTCACGCAGTGCATTCAAAAGTTGCCGAGCGCCGGGCATTTCGGCTGCCGCCGCAACGGCAGTATCGACCGATGCCGTGTAGCTTGCCGCAAGATCGGACGGGCTGCATATCGGGCCGCCCGCCCGCTCCAAACGCTTCGCATAGGCTTCGAAGACCGCAAACCGGTCGCCGAGCACTTCGGCAATCGTCGCTTCCATGATTGCCGCACCGCCGGGATGGACCGCCGCGACGCGCCGATAGCCGTCAGCCTTGATTGCGTTCGAATCGACGAGCGTTCCGTCGAAATCGAAAACGAAAGCTCGGATCACTCGGCTACCGGCAGCGGGTTGTTGCGCAACTGCTCGGTCAGCTGGAATCGACCCCAATGATCGACAACTGTCTTGCGTTGGGCCGAGGTGAGCTTGTTGATTTCCGGATCGCGATAGAGGCTGTCGGTTTTATGCGCCGTCGTCGAGATTTCCTCGAACACGCAGCCCGTTTCGGTCCAGAAGCGGTGCCACACGCCCGGCAGTACAGTCATCGTGTCGCCCGGTACCAGTAGTTTGCGTTTGTTTTCGAGCTCCATTGTCAGCTCGCCCGACAGAATGACGAACGTCTCTTCCTTGAGCTTGTGGAAGTGCCAGGGGTGCATCTGGCCGGGCAGTTGCACCAGGATCTTTTTGGCGTATTCGCGATTGACGACCGTAATGAGGACGGCCCCCACCTTCCTGAAATTCCGCACACCGTAGTGATGCGAATACTCGGTCGAGAACTCGTGCGACAGCGGCACACGGGCATAGGCCAGAAGCGCCTTCACCTCGTGGATCGCCTTCTTGATGACGGCCACGTCGGGGTCGGCCGTCATGTCGATGCCGTCGGCCGGTACCGGCGCATCGGGATCGACGGCCACGTTCGTGACGATGCCCTCGCGCCAGTCACCCGAAGACAGTTGCCCTTCGCGATAGGGAAACGCGAAATAGATCTGCTCGGACCGGATGGTTTCACCCGCCTCGATCCTCGTGCGCGCGAACACGCCGCGACGCAATTCATCGATCGATTTTCGCTCGATCAGCAGCGAAGGCTGTCGTTTGCGCTCGCCAACTACCGCTTTTGCGCGCGCCCAAGCGCTGAGCCACGCATCGACCTGGGCGGGAGTCGAGGAATAGGCGTTGAGCTTGATCTGGTCGGTTTCCACACCCACATGGCGCTCGAACATGCGCGCGCCCAACGCATAGGCAAGTCCTACATGCAGCGTTTCTCCCGGCGGCTCATGCGTCGACCAGCCGACCGTAATGCCCGGATAGCGCTCGCGGAACTCAGCAATATTGGCAAGATGGCACGCTTCATCGGGCGTCGGATAGATAGACACGCAATGCATCATCGCGAACTCGCAGGCGCGATGGCCGAAGAAGCTGACAAGGTCGTCGATCTCGCTTTGCTCGAGGCCGCCGGTCGAAAAGACGACGGGCAAAGCAGCCGCCGCGATGCGCTCCAATAGCGGCCAGTCGCGTGCGGAGCAGCTCGCAACTTTGACGATGTCGAAGCCCATATCGACGATGCGGTCGACCGAGGCCTCGTCGAACGGCGTGCACATCGCAAGCAGTCCCGTCTTGCGGATCTCGGCCAGCAGTTCGCCGAACTGCGACCAATCGAGCCGCGTCGACAGGAAGCGCGGCACGTGCTTGTTAATCGGCGCGGCGCGTTCGTCCTTGTGGACGAACTCCGGCAGGTCGCGGAACTGGAACTTGATCGCCGCCTTGACGCCGTACCGTTTGGCGATCTTGGCGCAGGATCGGATGATGGCGCTGCCGTGCACCACGTTGCCTTGGTGGTTGTTGGCAAGATCGAGGACAAAAAGATTCTCGAAGTTGAATTTTGCGGTCGTCTCGGTCATGGCGCTACCTTGCTCGGGAAAAATCAAACGGCTGCGAGTGCGGCGGGAACCCACCCTTTGGAATAGTCGATCTTCACGCATCGGCCCGTCTGGTGCGACAGGTGGGCGGCTGCCACCACGAGCATCGTGTCGAGCCCGCGCGACAGGGCGATGGGCGAGCGGGCCGGATCACTGGCCAGCGCCTGTTCGATATGGCGCAGCTCTTCGATGAAGTCGTCGGGACGCGTTTTGGCGACTCGTTGCACGTTCGAAATGCGGCCCGGCAACGTGGCTTCGACCTGGTCCACGCCAGGCGCATGGCCGCAGGTCCATTCGACAAAGCCTTCGGTCCCCTGGATACGCGCCCATTTGCGCGGCGGCTGCGTAACCACGTCCTGAACGCAGCGCCCGACCAAACCGCTCTCTGTCTCGAGCGTCATCAGACACAGGCGGTCATAGTCGATCGTGCCGTCGCGAACAAAATTCAGCGTCGCCTGTACCGAGACGACGCGTCCGCCGCCAACGACGTGCGCGAAATGCTGCCACAAATTTGTTGCATGCGAATGCTCCCCCGAAGCCCCGCCGCCGCGCTTCCAGTAGCCGAGATAGCTGTCGGCGGGCCCCGAAAGCCAGGGATGGGCCGCGAAAATGCCGCCCCAGAATTCCCGGAATTCGACGTCGAGCGTCGCAATCTCTCCAATGCCGGGGGCAAGCACCGTGTCGCACGCAAGACGCGCCGCGCGGCCAACGACATGATCGTAGCCCACGAACCCAGCCACGCCCGCTTTCGCCGCCTCGTCGGCCAGCTCCTGGGCACCGTCGAGATCAAGGCCGCAAAACGGCTTCTCGACCAGCACTGCGCGCGCGCGCTCGGCGACCGCGCTGCGCGCGAGGGCTATGTGGCTGTCGGGTGGCGTTCCGACGCACACGAGATCGTAGCCACCTTTAGGCTGGTCTTTCGGATCGAACTGACGGATCGTCTCGTCCCATTTTCCGTAGCGCGTCGGGTAGATCGAGTTGCGCATGCGCTCAAGAGCCCGGGGGTCGGGATCGACAACATCAACACTCCAATCCAGACTCCGGGCTGCATGCGCCAAATGGTTTCCGATCGAACCGGCTCCGTAGATCTTCACGCGCATTTCAGTCGGCTCCCCGTCACTTAGATATCCAGTCATTTCGATACCCGCGCATTACAGCCTTATCATTTAGCATCGTCAGGAATGCCGGTACAGACCGCTTTGGCGCCCCGGCAGCCGGGCCGCCCGCCCGCGTCCGCCGACTAACCCGGCACGGCGCGTCCGGCGGGGTCGTTCGCATTCGAGATCAAAACGTCTTTTCCGCGATGCGGAATTTCCGGAACGAAGAGGTCTTCGACGAAATGCTTGAGCCGCGTCAGATAGGACGCGTTGAAAACATCGACGAAGTAGCGCGACGCCTTCTTGATGCGCCGGGAAGAGGCGGCGTCGCCGAGAAGTGCGACAGCTTCGCCAACGCGCGCGACCATCTGAGCAACGCTTTTCGCGACGAGGAATTCGGGTGTGGCGAAATACTCGCGCAGATGCTCGAAACTCGTGTTTATTTCGAAAAACCAGTTGCTCTCGTGGATATCGTCGACCAGACAGACATTGGGTATGCCGTTCAGCGCAGCTTCCAGCGGGATCGTCGATACTGGCGAAATCAGCATGTCTGCGGCGGCAAGTATGTCCTGTGTGTTCCGATAGTCGGGCGTCGTGATCGGTTGCGGTCCGCCGCGCGCCGCTTCGATGTAGCCCGCCATCGATGCGTCGAAGCGAACGTGCTTCCATTCTCTCGCCGCTATCCGGCCGCCGTCTTTGCAGCATTTTCCCAGGGATGGGGTCGATAGACGACGGTAACGTTCGGTAGTTCGCCATTCTCGATCGCGGCTCCCAGAAGGTCGAGATGCTGGAACTCGTCCGATCCCTTGCTCGATCCGGCACACAAAAGCAACCTCGTGCTGCGGGCAATGCCGTTGGAGGCGCAGGTCTTTTTGCGCGAGACCCGAGGTTCCGTGTGATAGAGATCGAGTTGGGCAACGCCGAAACGGGCCACCGATTCCGGCTTCATGCAGGCATAGCGAATGGCGTAATCGCGTGTTTGCGGCCCCCAGACCAGAATCCAGTCAAAGTGGCCGACTACGGCGCGTTTTATCGACGCGTTGTCCCGAGAGTTCATGATGCCGACGACCGGCGTTTTGCGTGCACGGCATACGTCGATGATGTCGTTGATATAGACTCCGGCCAACACTGTCGGGTGAAGAACAATAGCCGGCTTTTCCCGATCCATCAGCGCTTCAAGCTGGAGATTCTTGAGGCCGCAGATCTTCAAGAGAAGAAAACGCCGATAGATCGCCCCAACGCCCGGAAGCCCAAGAACCAAATAGAGCCAAGCTGCCTTCTTGCCGATTGCGGCGCGATGGTTGTCGAACAAAACGCGCGCCTGCCCGACGCTTCGATTGCGGAAGGCGCCGATCTGAAAGAGGCGCGTATACATGTCGTTTCACTGTTTGCATTCGGCGAGAGGAACCAGGCTTCCGGCGGAGTCGCAGAGAGGTTCGGGCCTGCGAATCGTTTATGGTCCCCCGACGGGACGACGAACCGCACGTCGTGTGATTCCACCAGCTCCGAGAAGGCGCCGGAGTCGACGAAATGCCAAACGATGATGGCGTGATTCAAAAAATGAGAGTTTTCAGGCGCATCGATTTTGACTTGAGCTTTCGGTGTCCTGCCGCGGACGCCCGCGCCGCGCTTGAGCCGCGCTCGACCAGCGACGAAGGCTTCCTGCGGCAAGATGCGGACGCACATCCCGCCGCATCTAGCGGTGCTCGGCGATGAAGTGGACAGGAAGAGCCATTGCGTCGGATATCTGCAATCGGTATTCGGTTGCACCGTCGGGCAAGGCCGGTGCGAATCCAAGGCGCGTAAAGAGATTGGCGATGACCATATTGCGGTCCGTCGCCTTGTACTTGCCCGCGACCTCGCGGATACCTTTATCCTTGGCCCACGCGACCATCTGGCAAAGCATATACTCCTCGAGAGTCCGCGAAAAAACGCGGCAACTCATCAACCACGATTCGATGCATGCAACGTCGTCGTTGCGACGCAAAACCACGCTCGAGACCAGACCATGGTCCCCGAACCGATCGCCCAGCCGACAGGCGAAGACGGCATAGGACGGATCCGCCATGAACTGCTGTATCTGGGCGGCGGTATATCGCATATTGGTCGTATTGAACTGGTTTGTTTTCAATTCCATCTGGGAGAGTCGCACAAGATCTTCCGGACATGCTTCCCAGAAGGACGCGTGCATCTCGAGCGACTTCAGATAGTCGGGCAGGTTCGTCTCCTGGTCCCTCGCCACGGCGGCGTCGCGACGCGCCTTGTACGATTTTTTGCGCATCAGATCGTCAGCGGAAAACGCGTCGATCTGGAACAGCTTGAGGCTATCGAGCATTCGCACGAACCCGGACGGATCGCCGGAAAGCTCGACTACCGATATGCTGGGGATTTCACGGCGAATCAAGTCGCATTCGGCTGGGTTGTCGTCGACATAGACGATCGACGACACGTCGATATTCAATTCTGCGGAGATCGAACGCAGGTTCGTCGCTTTGTCGTTCCAATTGCATCGAACCGCAGCAAAATCGTCTCGACGAAGTCGCATATGCGGATGCGAGTCGAATACAGCCAGAGCCGACGACTCGTTTTTGCTGCAGATTCCCAATATCACGCCGCGGCGACCCAACTCGCCGACATATTCGCAAAATGCCGCGTAGGCCTCCCCAGCTGCGCTGCCCGGACCTAGCGCTATTCCGTCTATTCCGTCGTCGCCGACGACGCCCCCCCATAGAGTGTTGTCGAGATCGACGACGAGCGCTTTTCGGACCCTGCCAAGCGCGCGTCGGAATGCCGCCTGGAGTTCGCGCCGATAATCGTCGACGTGGGGAGACGCGAACGGAACGCGGCCATGATGCCAAAGACGCGGGTCGTGCCAGCTGCGCCGTCCAACCTTGTTCGCGAGCGCCTCCATATCGATCAAATGGACCGAAGGCGGTGCCGCAGCGATGAGCGCGCGGTTGGTGGCGATCGTTTGCGCCAGCGGCGTCCATTCGGCGCGCCGCTCCGCGATTCCGAGATATTCTGCGTCGGGAGGTTCGAAGAGATGGTGGACGATACGCGCTTCGGGAAGCCTCGTTTCGATCTTCGCCCAAAGTCCGCGCCAGACGTCGGCCGTCGTTGTCGAATCTTGGCCTTCTTGCGCAGCGCCATTGGGCAGAGGAACGAGAACCACGAGGTCTGGGTCTTCGGCGAGAGCCCCCCTCTCTGGATCGAGTATCTGCTGCCGCAGCGTTCCGAACGGCGCATCCAGAACTTCCGCCAAGATGCCTTCGCCTGCGAGGGCGACCGACGACGCGGCCGAAATGGAATTCGTCGTCACGTCGCCAAGGATAGCGACGCGTTTGCGCGGCACGCCGGAAATGCCCGATTTTCCGATCGCCCCGATCAACAGGGCTAGAGCCATCAAATGCTCCGGCCGGAGGGTTTCGGTAACAAGCGCGCGCACGGCCACCCAAGCCGCGTCAGGGTTGCCCGCCCGGAGGTCCGCCCGAATTGCTGCGATTGCTTCGGCGTGGTTCAAGTTCAGCCCCGCGCTCAAAGAGGTCGACGGCACAACGCGCCGCCAAGACACGGTTCCATGCCTGGCTTTTTCGCGCCGGGCGCGACCTCTTGGTGGCGTTCGAGAATTTCGAAGCCCGCCGCCTCGATATGCGCCGCGACCTCGTCGAGATTTCGGTAGAGATAAATATGGTCCACATGGCCGGCGTTTATTGCCGCTGTGATATAGGCATGCCCGCCGGGTGTCGTCATCCTGTAGAGCGCTCGGCAGAATTCGGCAGGCTCGTCAAGATGCTCGAGCACCTCCTGGCAAATGACCAGATCGCTCGGCGCTGGGGTGTCCGCAACGATATCGCGAACCTCCGTCGCGTAGCGTTTGCCGACCCCGAAAGCATCGGCCACCCCTTGCGTAAATTCGAGTGAATGTTCGGAAATGTCGAAACCCTTGCCCGACGAAAGCGGCCTGAGACGCAAGGTCTCCTTCGAGTAGATGCCGCAACCAGTCCCCACTTCGGCAAATGTACCGATTGTCAGCGGTTCGAGAAGAGAACGGTACCATTGCAGCATTCGATGGTGGTGGGCCCACACGTAATGCGAAAGAAACATGCCGGGCAAGTAGGCACGGCGCATGAATTCTTGGTTATGGTAGTATTTTGTGGCGACTTCTGCGTACGAGGATGCTTGATAACGCCCGTTCCGTTCGAAAAAAATCTGCGACCGCAGCGCATCGGTCGCGAAATGCGCGTAACCGTCAATGGCAGGAAGCCACCGGTCCGGATCGGGGCCGAAAAGAGTAACGACCGCGTGGTCGAACTCCTGCTCCCACGCGTCGCCGAAGCAGCTACGCGCCGAATCCCATGCCGCGGCATAGTTCGGGTACTTGATGCGCATTTTTGCGCTCAATTGTTTGTAGATTTCTCCAACCATCTGCGCGTTCTCCATGTCTACTGCTTTAGCACCGTCTCAGCGAGCGCGCTCACAAGCACGCCGCGGCCGTCTTCGGAGATTTCCACGGTTACCTGTGCCAGCCTTAGTGCCGGAACCAGGCGCGTTATTTGCCCAACGAAGTTCAAATCTGCGGCCGCGTACACCGGCTTACGAAACTGGCAAGCCAAGCTGCGCAACACACCGTGCTTGCCAGGCAACTCCATGCCGATCAAACGAGAGATATAGGAAGCGACCAGAACGCCGTGAACAAGCCGCTGGTGAAACCCTCGCGATTCGGCGTACGCATCGTCGACATGAACCGTCGAGAAATCGCCGGACAGCGACATAAACGAATCGACATCCGATTGACTAATATTCACGGTTATTGCCGCGTGCATCCCTAGCGACAGATCAGAGAAACTGTGCGTTCTCATTTGACACCGAGGAGAAACCCTATCCAGTTCACGGACTTTGCCGACGCTTGCGCCATTGGTTCGGGTGGCCCCTCGAAAGGTATTCGCCCAAACACGTATTCCGGGGGATGGGCAAGAAATGCATGGATATCGTTCTTGAGCATTTCAAAGCCTATTTCAATTTGATGTCGTGTATTGACGGAGTAAACATGCCCTCCACCTAACTTCGCTGTGCCGATACCGCCCATCGCCGCAATCTTGTCGATGTATCGTCGATAGTCGAAAACGCAATTAATCCCCAAATGCTTTACGTTTATCGTAAACAGCTTGTCGATCGATTTACCTCCGGCGAATACCTTGGCCGCCACTATCTTGTTATAATAGTAAGGAACCGCGAACGAGGTTTCGACGTAGTGCATTAGCGACGTGATATGCCCAGAGTAAAAGTCGAAGCCTGCGCAGACGCACTTACCATCGGTCTTATAGAGACGATCAAAAGCCGAGTCGTGTCCGAACGCCACCGTGGATATTTCGCTTGTGATGGCTTTGGCGTTGGGTCCTTGCGCCGTAACAGAGAATACGGGATGTAGACTTCGGTGTGCATCCGGACGACTTCGGAGATATTCCCCGACAATTCCCGTCAAACTAGGTGTTTCTTCATGAATATACGGGATCCCGTATCTTCCAACCTGCTGGGTAAAAGTTGGAACTACAATCGTACCCGACGGGCCGATGACATCTCGCACGCCGCCCACAAAACCGGCGGCTAAATCCACAGAATTTCGCGCGCCTGTCAGCATTCCGATGCCATAAAGCTGTGTAGACAGATATATGGTGTCGCCGCGACCGACACCGGCTTCGATCATTGCTTGTGAGACATCTTGGCGGCTGTAACGGTTCATTTTTTGTCAGCGCCTTTTTTGGCGAGTACTGCCTTCACAAGATCGCCAACATTGGCCAAGCAACCGATCTCT
Organism: Rhodospirillaceae bacterium; assembly: GCA_027490975.1. Lineage (GTDB taxonomy): Bacteria > Pseudomonadota > Alphaproteobacteria > CACIAM-22H2 > CACIAM-22H2 > Tagaea. The sequence goes on along the minus strand of JAIXXA010000058.1, from coordinate 4,361 downwards.
TCGGTCGCAAAACTTATTGAAAATTCCTCTTCAAGGCGCATGACGAGATTCATGTGGTTGAAGGAATCCCAACCTTCGACGTCTGACGCAGTTGTAGCATCCTCTAGAACAAGATGCGGTTGCGCAAAAACGTCGCGAATAACGTCGTAGATTTTTTCACGGGTCATTCTTTGCTCCATTCAACAGGTGACCGTAGTTGGCACTCCGAATTTCGGCGCGGGGCAATCCAGCTTCGTTATGGCACAACAGAAGCGCACAGAGAGCGACAGATGAACGCATGCAGAAAACGCGCGATATAGTCGCGGTCGGGCGAATTCAGCGGCGCTTGAAGCGCCTGCCTCGATTCATTAGCCACGGTACGGCTTGAGTGACGCCAGTAACCCGCAGAAAACTATGCTTCTGAGACATGCTGCAACCGGCAACTAAAGAGTGCGAATCAAACACAGACTCAGTCTTCTGCAAAGATATTCTACTTCATACATCATAGACTTTACCTTCAAAGCGTTTGTGCCTCGACCATCTGCCGATAGGCAAGGCATGTATCCAGCAATTCTGCGTGCGTGCCGCGCGCGACGAAGCGCCCGCGATCAAGAACCGCGATTTCGTCGCAACGCGTCACCGTCGAGAGCCGATGCGCGATGATGATCAAGGTGGTCTGGCCCGCCAAAGCGTAGATCGCGTCGGCGATATCGCGTTCGGTCAAGGAGTCGAGTGCGCTGGTCGCTTCGTCCAAAATGACCAGAGAGGCTTCTCGATAGACGGCTCGGGCAATGGCAATGCGTTGACGCTGGCCGCCGGAAAGGCGCGCGCCGCGTTCGCCGACCATCGTGTTTTCGCGCGCCGGAAGTTCCGCGATTAGTGCCGACAAACCAGCAACAGCAACGGCACGCGTCAACCGATCCGTGTCGTCTCCGTCAGGGCGGGTTCCAAAGCGGATATTGTCCGCGATCGACGCATCCAGAAGGAACGGCGTCTGAGCAACATACGATACATTCGCACGCCAAGCCGTCCGGCTGTCGCCAGTCAGAGGACTGCCATCGACGAGCAGTTCACCCTGCGTCGGGGCCAGTAGTCCTGCGATTACATCTACCAACGTGCTTTTTCCCGAACCGGAGCCGCCGACAATTCCGAGGCTGCGGCCGCGCTGGACCGCAAGATTGACGTTCTCGATAGCAAGTCTGTGCGCGTCCGCATAGCGCACGCAGGCATCTTTCAGCGCGAGGACGCGCCATGCCGGAAACGGGTTGGCGGAAGCCGCGCCGGTTTCTGCACCCGCCGAGGCTATGGACTGACGAATTTCTCGCAAAGCGGAAACGGCCGGCAAAGCCGAGAAGATCTGGTTGACGCTCGTCGAAATCTGGCTGACGACCGGGATAGCGCGTATGGCCACGACGGAATAGAGCGCCAGCATTCCGGCCACCGTCACGCGGTCGGCTCCGCTCGAAAGAGCGAAGGCGGCGCTGGCGACAATCGCGCCGATGCCCAACACCTCGATCGCAATTCGGGGGGCCGCCTGCCATTGGCGAGATTGCGCATCGGCCTTTGCGTACTGGGCATAGTCGCGGTGAAAATCCGACAGCAGCAAAGGCGCTATCGGTGACATCCGCACGTCGCGCCCGCCGGCAATCGCTTCGGAGGCCGTCATTGCGGCGAACCTTATTCCGACCCGCTTCGACTCCGAAAGTCTTGCGAGGTGCGGACGAACAAAAAGCAGCATTCCAAATGCGAGCGCGGCCGTCGCCGTCGAGACTGTCAGTCCTGGAATGGGATTTGCTGCGACCAACAGGCCTAGCGCAAGCGCCAGAAAAATCATGTCGTTCAGCATCTGAAGCCCGGAACGCACCACCCCGCGAGATGCATCGACCACGTCGCCCAAAACGATGTCGCGCAGCACCGAGGCGTTCCGCTCCACGAGCCAAGCGTAAGGTGCGTTCATGATCAACGACAGCGTTTCCTTCGCAAGACGCGTTTCGATCCCTGCGCTGAAGCTTGTAACGAGATGCATGTGCAAAAGCGAATACGCGTTCTTTGCGACGAGCAGAACGAGCATTGAGACGCCCACGAAGGTGATCGCGAAGTCGATCGACGTTATGTCGAACCACCGCAAGACGCGCGCCGTCAACCCTTCGCCGGAAAGCGCTGCCGGATCGAGCATAAGTTGGACGAACGGCACCACCCCTGCAAGGCCTGCGATATTCAGAACCGCGTTCAGATTCATCGAGGCGACCAGGAAGACCCCGGCGATTTTCTCGCGCGCAGTCAGCAACGAAAACGCTGTGACGACGCCGCGCCACAGACGTAGCGCGGGCAGCTTATCGATCGTCGAACCGCGGGAAATCATCGCGGCGCCGGTTTGGCCCATGAGCGAGCCAGTTCGAAGATTCTGTTCGTTATCCGAACGGGCGCATCGACGTGGACGTCGTAAGCAGCAAGCGTCTCTTCCATCTTCGGCGCGCGCAGCCAGATTGCCAGCGATTCGCGGGTCGGCAGGCATTCGATATTCATCGCGCGGTACGGCAAGCAGTAATAGGCGGGATCGACGCCCGCAGGCTGAAGCGAAGCGGTCGGCACACCGCACATCCGCATTTCGGTGAGAAGAATGGAGGAAATCCCGACGGCCATTGCCGTGTCCGCGATCGCCTCGTCGATCGGCAACGTTTCAAACATGACCCCCATTTCGCGACGCGCGAATATCCACCGCCGCCAGGTCTCGTGCGAATCGACTGGGTGCGGACGGATGATTATCGGATGCGCCAAGCCGATCTCGCGCGCAGTCGTGACGATCATGTCCGCAAGCGAGAACTCGTCGATGCGCGCTTCGGGGTACTTCGTCGATGCAGGTTCCGAGACGAAACGAATGGCGCCGCCTTTCGTCCTGCCGCTGCCGCGACGGCGCTCGACGAGGCTCCCGAAGAGGGGGCTTCCGACGACGTCAATGGCCAGAGGCGTCGGCCAAACGACGTTGGTGGCAGCTTCGCGCATGCGCTCGTCGACGACCCAAAGAACATCCGGAAGATGCCACTCAGCCCCCTCGCGGAATCGGTCGGCATACGCCCACCACATGTCGCATAGGGCGACGGTCGGAACGCCGATTATCTTCGCCACTTTGAACAAGCGGCGCTCGAGCAAAGCATGCGCCGACGTCCCGCACAATACGACGTCATAAGCGCCGATCTTCAGCACTTCAAGAAGATACGCCTCCAAATCGAGCGGGTTCGAAGAAAGCCAATCGTCGAGCATGTCGATTTTCGGCGCGCAGGTCTGTCCGGGCACAAGTTGAAGAACGTCTCGGCGCTGGGTCGGAGCCGCGATGATTTCGGCCGTGATCTGCGCACCCTCGCGCCAATAGCGAAGCAGCGGCAAAAGGATGTTCAAGCCGCCCCAGTCATGACCAGCGACAAGGACGCGTGCTTTTCCCGAATTGGTCATGCGCGTTTTGCCCCCAGTGCAGCCTCGATCGCATCGGTCAGTTCGTAAGCCGCAAGCATCGATTCGTCGGAACACGGCGGTTTGCCGGCCCCCTCGAGATATTCGCCGATCGATCGCCACACCGACGCGACGAGCCGCGGTGGCGAATCCCGAAATCCTTCTTGCGCACGCAATTCGGGCGCATAGCCGGGCAGCGGGATCGGCTGCGGGCGATAGAAAGTCGCGCGTATGCCGTTCTCGTCGTCGATCACAATGCGCGCCATTTCGAATCGCATGTCCACACTGAAGGCCGTTTGGCGCCGCCCGTCCACGCCGACGCAAAGAACCGGCACGGAGCCGCCGGTCGTCGAAAGTGCCAGGAGAAAACTGGAAGTGGGATCGCACGAGTCGCGATCGATATGGGGCATGCCCAAAGGCTGAATGCTGTCGATGGAGATTCCAAAAGCCGCCGCGACGAGATCGAACGCATGGACGCCGTTGTGGCGCAGACCGCGCGTGTAGTGGACAACTCCGGAAACAGGTCGGCCGAATTCCCCGAGCCGCGCGGCCGCCAGAAACGCCTCGAGTCCCGGTATCCATCGGCGTTGGTGATGGACCGTGAGAATTCCGCCACGCTCACGGATCGCGGCAAGCAACCTGCGGCGCTCATCGCCAGTCCCGCCAACGGGCTTCTCGACGAGAACCACGCGCGCGTTGCACGCGAACGCGTATTCAAGGTGGGTTTCGTCGGGCGTCGCAATGCAGAGAACGTCCAGCTTCTCGGCTAGTATCGTTCGAACGTCGACAAGTTGGGCTGTCGCTTCGTATCGCTGCTTCTCGGCGACCGCGCGCGCGGGATCCACGTCGCACATCATCGCCAAATCGAATCTCGAATCTGCAAGGCACGCCTTCAAGTGGGTCGCCACGGCCGCGTCGCCAGGAACATCCCAACC
>JAIXXA010000157.1 GCA_027490975.1 Rhodospirillaceae bacterium | reverse complement strand
GGCCGCGCGGTATCGCAAGGCTGACGCCATCGACGGCTTTCAGAAACGCCCGACGGCCGAACAGATCGCCGGGTTTCCGCACCCGGTAGTGTTTGACGACACCTTCGGCCTGCAAAAGCGCTTGCGTCATGCCGCACTCGGCATGTCGGCATGGCAGGCGCGCCAATGGGCGGGCGTATAGGGAGCGAATTCCGGCACCTTGCTGCAGGCAAGGCGTACCTGCGCGCAGTGCGGCGCAAAGGCACAGCCGCTGGGAAGCTGCGACGGGTCTGGCACCACACCCGGAATCGGCTGAAGCTTTTCGTCGCGCGACTGCATCGTCGGCAGCGAGGCAAGCAAACCTTGCGTGTAGGGATGGCGCGGATCGGAGAAGAGACGCGTTGTTGGCGCTTGTTCGACCACGCGTCCGCAATACATGACCGCAACCGTCTCGGCCATTTCGGCCACCACGCCTAAATCGTGCGTGATCAGCACGATCGCCATTTTCTGCTCGTCCTGAAGACTGCGCAGCAGATCGAGAATCTGGGCTTGGATTGTCACGTCGAGGGCCGTCGTCGGCTCGTCGGCGATCAGAATGTCGGGCGCGCCCGCCAGCGCCATGGCGATCATCACACGCTGGTTCATGCCACCCGACAACTGATGCGGATATTCGGCCAAGCGCCGCCGTGCCGCGGTGATGCCGACCCGATCGAGCAGCCGCACGGCCTCGGCGTTGGCATCTGCCCCTCGCAGGCCGCGATGCAGGGCGAGCGCCTCGCAGATCTGCGTGCCGATGCGATGGACCGGATTGAGCGAGCTCATCGGGTCCTGGAAAATCATCGCAATGCGGCGTCCGCGGATTTTCTCCACTCCGGCTCTGACTTGCCGACGAGTTCTTCGCCGTCGATTCGGATACTGCCCGAGACCGTGCCGCGTTTGCCGAGCAGCCCCATGGCCGCCATCATCGTGACGCTCTTGCCGCAGCCGCTTTCGCCGACGAGACCGAGCGTACGCCCGGCAACGACCTCGAGATCGATGCCGTGCAGCACGTCGATCCGCGCGCCGCGCGTTTCGAACCCGACCATCAGATTCCGGATCGACAGCCGTGCCGCAGGTGAGCCGGTCAGGTCCGTGCGGGAACGTAGTTCGTCGCGCGCAGATCCATCACGAACGAGGGTGCCGGTTTCCATTGGACGTCCTTGCGCTTGCCCGTGAAGGTCGCGTTCTGATGCAGAACCGTGTAGGCGGGGTCTTCGCGCTCGGCGATCTCGAGCAGCCGGCGGAAGACCGCTTTGCGCCGTGCGCGGTCGGTCGAGCTTTCGAGCTCGCCCGACAGTTGGTTGAACTCCGCATTCGTCCACTCGCCGACCTGCTGCTGCCCGTTGGGCCCGTGCTGGTTGACGATCGAGCTGACCGGATCGGCGAACGGCGCCGAATTCGACCAGTCGCGCAATGCGCGGCCGCCGGTCTTGTCGAAGATCTGCTGCCAGTTTTCGCGCATCTGGATCTGTACGTTGAGCCCGACGGCCGACAGCATCGCGGTCACGGCTTGAGCCGTCGCGTTCTGGTTGGTGTAGTAGTTGTTGAGCTGGCGGAACGGGATCGGTTCGCCGCGATAGCCCGCCGCGCGCAGCAGCTCGCGTGCCCGCGCCGGATCGTAGGCGGGGACCCGCCAATCGGCGTGGAACATGTCGCCGTAGTATTCCCACTGCAGGCCGTTCGGCACCTTGGTGCGGCCGGCCCACAGCGAGTCGACGATCGCCTGGCGATCGATCGCGTGCGTGATGGCTTGGCGGATGCGGGCGTCGGCGAGTTGCGGATGGTTCTTGTCGAACACCATGATTCGATGGTTGCCGATGAGGCCGCCGACCACTTCGAAGCGGCCGTTGCGCTCGACGCCCGCGATCTGGTCGGGCGGCAGGTCGCAGGCGAAATCGAATTCGCCCGACAGCAGCCCGTTGACGCGGCTGGTCACCTCCGGAATGGCGATGAAACGCACTTCGCGGATCGGCGGACGCCCGCCCCAGTATTCGTCGTGCGCTTCGAGCACGAGGACCTGGTCGGGCTTGAACTCTTTGACCTTGTAGGGGCCGGTGCCGACCGGCTTCTGCACGAAGGCGAGCCAGCTTGCCGCTTCGGCGAAACCGCGCTTGGACACGATTTCGCTGCCGTAGCGCTGGATACGCCCTTCGAGCGTCACGTCCGGCGTCTTGTTGACGAAGCGCACCGTGTAGCGATCGACGACTTCGATTTTTTCGAGCGACGGCCAGTTGCGCTTGGCGACGGCCGTCACTTCCGGCGGCACGCCGTCGCCGCGCGCGGCAGCCGTGGCGCTGAACAAGGTTTGGTTCGTTCCCGCCTCGGGACCGAACATGCGCTCGGAACCGTAGGTGAAAACGACGTCTTCGGCCGTCAGTTCGTCGCCGTTGTGGAAACGGACGCCGCGGCGCAGGGAAAGCTCAACCGTGCGGTCGTCGATGCGCTTCCATTCGGTCGCAAGGGCCGGGATCATTTCGCCGCGACCCTGGTGGTTGCGGCCGATCAGCGTCTCGAAGATGCTGGCGAAAACGCGTTCGCCCACATTGCTCTGCTCGCGCAGCACATCGAGGGCGCCGGCATTGACGATCTGCTGAACGGCAATGCGCACGACCGGACGCGCGTCCGCACCTTGCGCGAAGACGCGGCCCGATGCGAAGATCGCGGGCGCTGCGACTGCGGTTTTGAGGATCGAGCGGCGATCAATCGGCAGCATGGCGATTCTCCTGGAGAGCATCGGGTTGCGGAACCGGGCGCTGTTCGAGCCCGGCAGGCGTGGCGCGGAAATGCGTCAGGGTCCGGTCGGCGTGCGTAAGCCGCCAATCGAGCATTTTCTGCGCGTATTTGAGGACGAGGGGGGCATAGGCCGGATCGTTGGCGCGGTTCTCGAACTGGCCGGGGTCCTTGGCGAGATCGAAGAACAGAGGCGGCAGTGCCGGAAAATGCACGTACTTGTATTTCTCGTCGCGAATGACGGCGAGGTTGGCCGTGTCCATCGTGAGGCCGAGGGCGGTTTCCGGCTTGGAGTAGTAGATGTCGCGATAGTCGAACTCGAAATGCACCTCGCGGCGCCAATCCGAAGGCGTGCGACCGTGGCAGAAGGGCAGCAACGAGTGCCCCTCGCACTGGCGCGGGATCGGCAAGCCTGCCCAATGGAGAATAGTCGGCATGCAGTCGATCGTTTCGGTAAAGCGCTCGACGATTTTGCCGCGCCCGGCATCTGCGGCGGGCGAGGGATCGCGCACGATCATCGGGATGCGGAACGATTCGTCGTTGTAGCCGACCTTGCCGAGCAGATGGTGGTCGCCCAACTGCTCGCCGTGGTCGCAGGTGAATACGATCAGCGTGTTGTCCCACTGGCCGGACTCGCGCAGGAATTCGAACACTCGACCGAGATGCGCGTCGATCTCGCTCATCAAGCCGAAATACGTCGCGCGCATCTGGCGCACGTCGGCTTCCGACATGTCGCACGAGCGGCCCGTTCCGTCCTGGAAGAACTTGCTCTGCTGCGAAGCGCCCACGTAATGTGCCATTACGGGATGCTGGGCGGCCTCGGCCTCCGGCGATGCGGCGCGAAGCGGGGGCGGCACGTCGGCGGGGTTGTACATCGTGTTGTATGGGGCCGACGCGACGAACGGCGGATGCGGCCGGTAGTAGCCCAGATGCAGGAACCATGGCCGCCCTTGCGCACCCTTTAGATAGGTGAGGGCCCGTTCGGTGAACCATGCCGTATCGGACAGTTCGGCCGGGATGCGCGAGGGCCGCACGGTCGCACCGCCCTTCGGGTCGAGCGGTCCTTCGGGAAGCCAGACATCTTCGCGATTTTCGGGCAGTACGTAGCCTTTGCTGGCCATCCAAGCGAAATAAGCTTCTTTGTAGGGTTCAAACGCGCCGACCGGGCGGAAGCCGTCCATGATGTCGCCGAGCACGAAAAAGCGCGGATCGTGGGGGCCAGTCGTGCGCGGATCGGGCGTTGTCGTCGTATAGCCGATCAAGGCCGGGTCGTAGCCGCCGACGCGCAGTTCTTTGCCGAGATTGGTGAAGCGCGCATCGAGCGGGATCGTGTTCTGAACCTGGCGATGGTTCATCTGATAGAGACCCGTCAGCAGGCTGGCACGTGCGGGTCCGCAAGGGGCCGCTTGGGTGTAGTGGTTGCGGAACGTCGTTCCTGCCTCGCACAGCATGTCGAGATTGGGTGTGCGCAGAAATTCGGCGCCGAGTTTCGGGAGAAAATCGCCGCGCCATTGGTCGACGACGATGAGCAGAATGTTCTTGGGGGCGGGCGTTTGTTTTGAATTTTGCATGCCGCAAAATTTACGCGTCATCTATGACAAATGTCTTTCAGTCGCGTGATCCTTAGAATCGTTGCCCACAGCTTTGTCATGCGAATGACTCCATGGATCATCCGAAACAACTCAACAACCGAAGAGACCGCGACAACAACTCAATGCGGCGATGGAAACTTTTATCGAGCCTCGCGGGCGACACGCACCGGAAGCTGCGCCTCGATGATGGAGACGGGCGTTCGAGAACGAACTCGCAAAGACGGTGCGGAAGAAGCGCGCGCAGAAGATCCAGGCGCATGTCGAATGCTCGAAACCGCCGAGGTTCGTGCGGCGAGGTTCGCATTCCGCCGCTCCAATCAATAAGGAAGCCCGCCGCGGGGAGACCGGACGGCGGGCTTTTTGCTTTCGGACGCGTGCAGTCGATGTCTCTAATGCCGCCTAAGCATCGACTTTGGCTGTTTCTTCGAGCATGGGAACTTGGCGCCCCTGTGCTTTCTGCTCGAAAGCGAATGCGTAGCGGACCATATTGATGTCGTCATAGGGGCGTCCGAGAAAGCAGATGCCGGCCGGCAATCCAGCGCTTGTCAATCCGGCGGGCACGACGATGCTGGGAACATCGCCCAGGAACGTGTTGATGTGCGGCGCCCCTTTGTGGTCGACATAAGGCGGATTGACGCCGTCTCGTATCAGCGTCGGCTCGTGTTCAATCGCCTTGTGCACGATCGCGTCCAAGCCATGGTCGGCCATCGTCTTCAGAAGGTTGGTCTTGAGAATGTCGCGCGCTTCGAGATAGCGCGCATAGGCGGCTGGCATTGCGTCCGCGCGCGCCCAGCGCCGTTTCATGTTCGTTGAAACGTCCTTGTAGGCAGCCGACTCCATCGCCGCTTGCTTTGTCGCAAAAGGTGCGTCTGGAAGGTTCGCCGCGTAGTGGGCAAAAGCATCGGCGCCGTGCGTCGGATGCGACGCGCGACGCGCAACAAGATCGACGAGATCCGGAATCTCGATTGGATCGACAAGTTCAGCGCCCGCTAACTTGAGCGCCGCGAGCCCCCGCTCGAATACGGCTTCGACCCGACCGAAGTCTGCGGCATCGGGCGCCGTGTCGGTGCCGAATGGCGTTCGCAGCACGCCAATTCGGACGCCGGCAAGTCCGTTCGGATCGAGCGCGTCCGAGAATCGCCCGCGGAGGCGGCCGACACCGTGCGCTGTGCTCGGATCGGCCGGATCATAGCCGACGATCGCGTCGAGCAGCCGTGCGGAATCCTCGACGGTACGCGTCATGGGGCCGACCGACCCAAGAGTGGACGGCCAACCGTCGTAGACGTTGCCGCGGCTGACGAGGCCGCCGCTCGGGCGCATGCCGACGATCCCGTTCCACGTCGATGGGCGCCGGATCGACGCATAGCCCTCCTGGCCGAGCCCGACGGCCGCAAGGTTGGCGGAAATCGCTGCCCCGGTGCCGCCGGACGAGCCGCCGGCCGTTCGCTCGAAGTCGTAGACATTTCGTGTGGAACCGAAGAGCGAGCCGTGCGTATCGCCGGCGCCCATCTCGCCGAGCGTCGTCTTGCCCAGCAGCAAGGCGTCGGCGGCGCGCAGCCGTGCAACGACGAATGCGTCGCGTTTGGGCCAATTGTCGCGGAAGAGGACGGACCCGCAGGTGGTCGGCATCTCCGATACGTCGATCTGGTCTTTGACCAGAACTGGAACTCCGAACAGCGGCCCGACGGGCGCGTTCGCGGCAATGCGCCGGTCGAGCGCGCGCGCTTGGTCTCTGATCCTTTCGTTGATGCTGATGACCGAGTTCAAGGTCGGCCCGGATCTGTCGAGGCGCGCGATGCGCGCGAGATACCAGTCGACGACGTCTGCGACCCGCCATGCGCCCGACCTATAGCCGGCTTGCAACTGCGCGATCGTCATCTCCGAGAAATCCTTTTCCATCTGCGCATATTCCTTTCATCTGGCAGCTTCGCGCGCATCGAGGCGTCGCGATGGGCATGACGCAGGGGTTCGCGTCGGCAACGAGGTCGAGCAATAAGTGCGCCGCTTTCGCGCGCTCGCCGTTTCGCGGACACGTCGCTCGTTGCGCGAGGCGCGCTTCGTCGGTGAATCTCTCTCGTTCAGACGGTTGTTGAATCTGGCACGGCGATTGCGAGGAGGTTGTCGCTTGATGAAATTTTTTGGCCGCGGGGGCGTGGGGTCGCAAAAATTTTCATCAATGGTCTCTGTTCCGATGCAATGCGCCCATAAATTAGCCACGGAGATTTCAAATGATCTACGGGTGGGAGCGATATCTGAGCGAACGGGATAAGCAGCATGATCAGATGTGGGGCAAGAAGGCGCTTTACGGCTTCGGCAAGAAACCGGCGCTGCTGCTGATCGATATCTACTACAGCGTGCTGGGCCTGAAGCGCGAGCCGATCTTCGAATCGATGAAGGATTGGCCGAGCAGCACGGGTTTGGAGGGCTGGGCTGCCGTGGATAAGACGGCGGAACTGCTCGCGGTGGCGCGCAGTTCCGGCGTGCCCGTCGTGCACATCAAGGGGCTGCAGAACGGCATGAAGCCGTGGGTGCACCGCCATCGGGATGTGTCTCGTTTGTCTGCGGAAACGCAGGCCAAGGGCCATGAGATCGTTGCCGAAGTCGCTCCGATCGAAGGCGAAGTCGTGATCGAAAAGACGGCGCCGAGCGGCTTTCAGGGAACGCCGCTCGCCTATCATCTGATCAGCCTCGGCGTCGACACGCTGATCTGCTGTGGCGAAACGACGAGTGGCTGCGTGCGCGCAACGGTCGTCGATGGGGCGACGCACCGCTTCCGGATGGGCGTGGTGCACGAATGCGTCTTCGACCGCACCGAAGCTTCCCACTACATGAACCTCTACGACATGCATCAGAAATACGCCGATGTCGTGCCGTTGGAGATGGCGAAAGGGTACCTGCGCGAAGCAGGTCCCTCTTTGAAGATGGCAGCCGAATAGAAGAGCGGGTCGGAGCGCGAAAGCGCTCCGACCGCGTTCCGGACCGGAGTTCAGTCGAACAGCCATGCGGCGGTTCGAGCCGGGAAGCTGCGCGCCGAACGACCGCCGTCGATTAGATGCGAAGGAGATTCGAAGATGACCGCCACACGTCGCGATTTTCTGTCTGGTGTGCTTGCGTCAACCGCAGCGTCCGCTCTGTCCGCCGGCACGGCGCGAACGGCCTCGGCGCAAGCTTCGACTTTGCGCGTGCGTTTCTACGACGATCCGGCGGGCTTCGATCCGTCGAACATCTTCCGCATCGAAAACGAGAACATCGCTTTCAACATCTTCAGCGGGCTCACGACCTACGACAGCACGAGTGGCAAGATCGTGCCGGACCTTGCCGAGTCATGGGAGAACAAGTCCAACAAGGTGTGGTCCTTCAAGCTGCGCCGGGGCGTGAAGTGGCAGAAGAACTACGGCGAGTTCACGTCGGCCGATGTTGTCTACACCTACAACCGCATCGTCGATCCCAAGACGTCGTCGCCCTATGCGGCGGAATTCGGCAATGTCGAAAGTGTCGAGGCGCCTGATCCGTACACGGTCGTTTTCACGTTGAAAACACCGGACGGAAACTTCCTGCATCAGGTTGCCAACTACCACCAAGGCCAGATCGTCAACAAGAAGGCGATCGAAGATGCGGGCGACCGCGTACGGTGGAATCCCGTCGGAACCGGGCCCTACTATCTCGATTTCATCGACGTCAATTCGCGGATCATCTTGAAGCGGCATGCCGACTATTTCCGCGGGCCGGCGCCAATCGAGACGCTGTATTTCCAGATCATCAAGGACGAATCGACCGCCACGATCGCGCTGCGCAATGGCGAGATCGATCTCATCATGCGCTCGAACCGGGAGGAGAATCTCGACATTCTCGCCAAGGCGGGCTTCACGCTAAACAAAGTCGACAACTACGCTGCCCTGGTGCGCGTGGTCAACCCGGCCACGAACCGCGCCCTTGCCGACGTGCGCGTGCGGCATGCACTGGCCCATGCGATCGATTGGGAAGCAGTCTGCAAAGCGACCGGTGCGCAGTTGCAGGCGCCGGCGCACTCGCTCCTGCTGCCTTGGATGGATGCCTACTCGCCGAACGTCCCGCGCTACGAATTCGATCAGGCGCGTGCCCGCAAACTGTTGGCCGATGCCGGCGCGGCGCGCGGCCTCGTCGTCAGGCAACTCGGGACGGCAGCACAGGGCGTCACGGAGATCCAGCAGTTCGAAATCGACTTTCTGAGCCAAGTCGGCGTGACGATGCGCATGGAACTCGTGGACACACCGACCTTCAACCAGCGCCGGAATCGCGCCGAGTTCGAGTTGTCGAGCCGTCTGTTGCCGGCCGTTAATCCGGACACGATCCTGTTCAGCTACCTGCATCCTTCCAATGCAGCGCCGCGCGGACTCAACGGTGCGCGATACGACAATCCCAAGGTCACAAGCCTGCTCGAAAGTGCCCGCGCCGAGGTCGATCCAGCGGCGCGCAAGGCGATGTATGTCGAGCTCCAGAAAATCGCGCTGACCGATATGTTCTACCAGCCGCTCTACACGAGCAACGTCGTGTGGCCGGGCAAAAAGAACGTCGTGGGCGTGCGGATCAACTATCTCGCCCAGGTGAACTTCCACGAAGTCTCGTTCGCTTGAACGGAGAGGGCTGACATGTTCGCCTTTGCCGGAAAGAAACTGATTCAGCTGATCGTGACGACGATCGGGGTCGTGACCTTGGTCTTTTTCACGTTGCGGCTGATACCGGGGGATGCGGCGTCGGCGATGGCAGGGGACACACTTTCGGGGGAGGCGCTCGAGCGGCTCCGCGACCAGATGGGTCTCAACGAGCCGCTAATGTCGCAGTATCTGACTTATTGGCGGAAGCTGCTGGTTCTCGATTTCGGCGAGACGATCACGACGGGTTTGTCGGCGGGCGAACTGATGCGGGCGGCAGCGCCGATCACGATCAGCATTGCTCTTGCGACGATCGTCGTCACCGTTCTGTTGGCAATCCCGCTCGGCACGCTTGCGGCTTTCCTTGCGCACAAAGGAAAAAAGGGCCTCGACAGTCTCATTACCGGCGCTGCCATGGTTCTCGACCTGATGCCGTCCTTCTGGACGGGCCTTTTCTTTCTGCTGTTTTTTTCGCTCACGCTCGGATTGTTTCCGGCGAGCGGCACGGTCTCTCTCGAGAATCCCGGGCACTTTCTCCAGCGTATCGCTTTGCCGGTCATGGTGCTGTCGGTCACGCAGGTCGCAACGATGGCGCGCATCACCCGCACTGCAGTGCTGGAGGTCCTCAGCGAAGACTACATCCGAACTGCCCGATCGCTCGGCTGGTCGGAACTTCGCGTTCTTTTCCGCCACGCGCTCAAGAACGCAGCGCTCCCGATCGTCACTGTGGTCGGGCTCAGCTTCGGCAGCCTGCTCAACGGTACCGTCATCGTCGAGTTCATCTTCAACATCCCCGGCATCGGCAGTCTCCTCGTGAATGGGATCAATAGCCGCGATTACCAGATGGTTCAGAACCTGATCATCGTCTACGCGCTGATATTCGTGACGATCAATTTCGTCACGGACCTCGTTTACCGGAAGATTGATCCTCGGGTGAGCTTTTGACGGGCTTGCGGCAACCACCGTCCCGATAGGAGGGGCAGCGCCATGTCCATGACAGGTTCGGCAGTTCTGTTCTCGCCCGCGCATCCGTTTCCGCGCGTGCGCGGCAAGTTCATGCAGTTTCTGTCGAACCAGAAGACGCAAATCGGCCTGCTGATCTTGGTCCCGATCCTTGTCCTTGTGGTTCTGGCACCCTATCTGCCGCTTCAGAAGCCTCTGCAAACCAATCTGCGCGCCATGATGCAATGGCCTTCCTGGACCTTCCCGTTCGGGACGGATCGGATGGGGCGCGACGTTCTGAGCCGAACGCTGGAGGGCGTGAAGGTTTCGCTGCTCGTCGGTTTCAGCGTAGCCTTCATATCGCTGGCCTTTGGGGTGGTGCTGGGAACGATCGCGGGTTTTTTCGGTCGCTTTGTCGATCGCGCGATCATGACGGTTGTCGATATTCTTTTGGCCTTTCCATCTCTTCTTCTTGCGATCGGACTTGTGTCCATCGTGGGCACTGGGATTTTCCCGGTCATCGTGGCAATCGCGTTTGCCGACGTGCCGCGCTTCGTGCGGCTGCAGCGGTCGCTGGTGCTCGGCCTGCGCACGCGCGCTTTCATCGATGCGGCGCGCACAATGCGCGCTTCGAAGACATGGCTGCTTTTTCGGCACATCGTGCCGAACACGATTGCACCGCTTCTGGTCGCCGCCAGTATCGCGGCTGCCAACGCGATCTTGGTCGAAGCAAGCCTCAGTTTTCTTGGGCTCGGAATCATGCCGCCGGAACCGTCTCTCGGCAACATCATCCGCGATGGACAGACCTATCTCGAGCAGGCCTGGTGGATTTCGACGCTGCCGGGGGCCGTCATCCTCGCGATCGCAATAAGCCTGCATTTTCTGTCGGACGGGATACGCGAATCCCTCGACCCGCGCGCGCGGACCTGATGTGGCGAAGAGCCTGGACTCGAAGGGAGTAAAGCGATCGTGAATTTCGCCCGAACGATGATCGACACAGTGCTCAGCGTGCGCGACCTCAGAACCGAGTTCGCGACCGACAAGGGGGTGGTGCGCGCGGTCAACGGCGTCAGCTTCGCCATGCGGCGCGGCGAGCGCATGGCGATCGTCGGCGAAAGCGGTTCGGGAAAAAGCGCGATGGCCATGTCGCTTATTCGGTTGCTGGTGCATCCTGGCAAAGTCGTGAACGGCGAAGTTTGGCTGCAGGGCCGCGACATAATGACGATGTCGGAATCGGAGCTCAACGACGTTCGCGGAAACGAGATCGGGACGGTTTTCCAGGATCCGATGTCGTCGCTCGATCCGGTCATGAAGGTGCGGGACCAGATGGTGCCGCCGATCATGCGGCATCTGTCGCTCGATCGCGCAAGGGCAGAGGCGGCGGCCGTTGCGTGGCTCGACAAGGTGGGAATCCCCGATGCCGCGCGCCGCATCGACGCATTTCCGTTCGAGATGAGCGGCGGCATGCGCCAGCGCGTCATGATCGCAATGGCGCTGTCGTGCCAGCCGAAACTCATCATTGCCGACGAGCCGACAACCGCGCTCGATGTGACGATCCAGGCGCAGATCGTCGAACTGCTGCGCACGTTGACGGCCGAGACGGGTACGGCGATGCTGTTCATCACGCACGATCTCGGCTTGGTGTCGCGATTCGCGCGGACGGTCGCGGTGATGTATGCGGGAAAGATCGTTGAGATCGGACCGACGCGCGACGTGTTCGGCAATCCCAAGCATCCCTATACGCAAAGCTTGCTGAGCGCCATTCCGCGCGGCGCCGATGGCGGCCGCAGTCGTCTTGTGCAGATCCCCGGCTTTCCGCCCGACATGCGCCAGGAGATCCTTGGCTGCGCCTTCAAGGATCGCTGCCTTGGCGCCGAGCAGCGCTGCGGCGAGGCCGCACCGCCGCTTTCGGCGCGTGGGCCCAGCCACGATGCGGCGTGCTGGCAGCCGAACGGATTGGATGCTGGGAGTCTCGCGCAGATGCGAAAGACGACGGATCGCGCCGCGCGGCCCGATGTCGAAGCATTGCCGCCACACGACATTCTTGAGACGAACAACCTGTCCAAACATTTCGTCCGCGGATCGATGCTTCCTTGGCGCAAGCCGGTCGTCGTCAGGGCGTTGAACGGCGTCAGCTTGCGTGTCAGGCGCGGCGAAACGCTCGGCATCGTCGGCGAGAGCGGTTGCGGCAAGAGCACCGTCGCGCGTCTGCTGCTCGAACTGGATGCGCCGACGACGGGCGAAATTTTCATCCAGGGCACAGCGCAGATGGTGTTCCAGGATCCCAGTTCTTCGTTCAATCCCAAGATGCGAGTGCAAGATATCATCTCCGAACCGCTCGACATCAACGGGCGAGGCAGCAAAGCCGATCGTGCCGAAAAAGTGCGCACATTGATTAGGCAGGTCGGTCTCGATCCGAGCTATCTCGAACGCTATCCCAGCCAGCTGAGCGGCGGCCAGCGTCAGCGCGTGGCAGTTGCACGCGCGCTGGCACTCGATCCGACTGTGGTGGTGGCCGACGAGCCGACATCGGCGCTCGACGTTTCGGTCCGCGCGCAGATCATCAATCTGCTTTGCGATCTCAAGGACGAGCTCGGCATCAGCTTCGTCTTCATCTCGCACGACCTTTCCACCGTGCGCTACATCTCGGACTGGATTGCCGTCATGTATCTTGGCGAAGTCGTCGAATACGGGCCGGCCGAGGAAGTCTTCCGCGCGCCGGCGCATCCCTACACGCGCGCACTTCTCGACGCTGCACCTGTCCTCGATCCCTCGGCCGAGGACGATCGCCCCGTTTCGATCATCAAAGGCGAACTGCCGAGTCCGCTCGACATTCCGCGCGGCTGCGGATTTGCAACACGCTGCCCGCACGTGAGCGAGCTGTGCCGGACCGAGAAGCCGATCCTGGTGCAGCGCCAGCCGAACCGCAAAGAAGCCTGCCACCATGTCGGATGACCGGTTTCGGCGCTTCGGAGTGCTCGGGGGCGGCGTCTTTTTCAGCATTATTGGGCTTGCCCAGCCGTTTTTCACGCTCTACGCCCAGGAACTTGGCGCTTCGACATTGGTGATTGGCTTGCTCGTGACGCTGCGCGCGATCCTGCCGATCTTGATCGCGATGCCGTGCGGTCAGTTGATCGACAGTATCGGACCGATGCGCATGCTCGGCTATGGAATGATCTGTTTGGTGCTTTCGTTGGCTTTGACGGTTGCGGCCACCGACATTCCGCTTCTGATTCCGTCGCAGCTTTTTTTGGGGGCGAGCATCATCATCTGCGCGTCCTCGCTGCAGGTTCTGGTTTCGCGCGGCGACCCGGCAACGCGCAACGAGTCGATCAATCGCTATTCGATGTGGATGTCGGGGGGCAGCGTTATCGGCCCTCTTGCAGGCGGAACGATCGTATCTCTCGTCGGCGATTCGATCGTCGGGCATCGGGCGGCATTTCTAGCAGCGACGTTCGTCGCTGCGGCGTTCCTCGTTTTTCTGCTGATCGTTTCGCGCAGCTATTCGCCGCCGCGCGACGAGGGGCGACCTACGGCGCGCGAGATTTTCAGCGTCGGCGGTATCGTGAACAGCTATCGGTGGGGCTTCGGCCTCACGCGCCATCGTTCGGTCCAGTTCGGGCTGACAGCGACCTTCATCATCATGTACATCCAGGCGAGCTATTCGAGTTTCCTGCCGCTTTTCATGGACCATCTCGGCTATTCGGCGCTGATGATTTCGATCGCGCTTGTTGTGCACGGGTTGGCGAGCATGCTGTCGCGAATATTGCTCGACGGCGTAATGGCGCGGCTGACGCTGCCGCAGATTCTGACGGCCGCCGGCTTTGTCGCTTCGATATGCCTGCTTCTGACGCCGCTTGCCGGCCAGTATGCCGCAGCTGTTCTTCTGGTCGTATCGATCATGGGGGCGGCCGTCGGCCTCAATCTGCCGGTCAGCCTGATGATCATGGTCGATGCGGTGGGCGAAAAGGAGCGGGGCAAACTCATGGGATTGCGGCTGCTCGTCAACCGCTTCGCCCAGATTATCAGTCCGGCGATGTTCGGCGTGGTCGGCAACGCTTTCGGGCTCTCGGCCGCATTGTTGGGCGGCGGCGCCTTTCTGATCGCAACCATGTGCTGCTTTACGGTTTTTGTCGGCCGTCCAGACGCGCGTCCGGAGGCTTGAGCGAAGATATGTCCACCCTAACGAACATCTTTATCGGCGGCGCGCCGATCGGTGCCGCGTGACCGCACCGACGGCAGTTCCCACGGAGGCGGTTGGATACGCTGAGATCCTGAAGCGCCAACCTGCCTTGATCGTCGTCATGGCCACGGTTGCCGGGCACATGCTGATGATGGGTTCGCTTGCGCCGATCTTGTCGCTCTACGGCAAATCGTTCGGCGTTTCCGATTGGGCGATCGGCGTGGTCGTCACGATCTTTGGCGTGGGGCGCCTTGCAGTCGATATTCCGGCAGGGCTTCTTGCCGAAAAACTCGGACGCAAGACGCTTCTCTGGATCGGTCCCGCGATCGCATGCGTCGCATCCGTCGGTGCGGCGCTTACCGACGATTATGCGGTTCTCGTCGTCTTTCGCTTTTTCCAGGGCGTTGGATCCGGCATCTACATGACCGTGGCCACGATCGTGTCGGCAGATCTTGCGACGCCGACGACGCGTGGCCGCGTGATGGCACTCTACCAAGCGGCTTTGCTGACGGGTGCGGGGCTCGGCCCGGCTGTCGGCGGTTTTGTCGCCGAGCATTTCGGCTTGCGAGCCCCTTTTTGGATGGCTGCCGCGATCGGACTGTTCGCCGCAATCTATGCCCGGTTTGCCTTCAGCGAAACAAGATCGAGTGCGCATGGCGGCCACAAGGACGGACATGGACTGTCGGCGCTTTTTTTGGTCGTGGCCGTTGCGCCTCTGGCGGTGCTGATGTTCGTCCAGTTCGGAGCGTTCTTCACGCGCTCGGCCTCGCAATGGACGATAACGCCGCTATTGGGGCATACCCGCTTCGGCTTTGAGGCTGGTGCGCTCGGTTTGGCACTGACGCTTGCCGCCCTTTCCAATCTCGCCGTTTTGCCGTGGGCGGGAAGCGCATCGGATCGCTTCGGCTGTGTACCGGTCATTTCGGTTTCCACCCTGCTTGTGGGGGGCAGCCTGTTCTTGATCGCCGTCTCCTGGGCGCCGTGGATGTTCTGGGCGGGTATGGTTCTGATGGGCATTGCAACCGGCTTTTCGGGCCCCGCGATCGCGGCCTATGCGGCAGAACATGCGCCGGGCGGCCGCTATGGACCAACGATGGGCATTCTGCGCTTTGCGGGCGATCTCGGCTTTGTGGTCGGTCCAGTCCTTCTTGGGCTTTCGGTCGATTTTCTGGGCGTCGGCTACGCCGGCGCGCTTGTGATAAACGGCGCGCTGGTCGTTCTGTCGGCGCTTCTTTTTGTCGTCGTCGGCTGGTCTGCGCAAGATGCGCGCGCCCGGTCAAAATCACAATCCTCACAACCAAAAGGAGACTGAAGAGATGGCCGAGCGAGTTTGGGACAAATTCTTGACGGAACGCGACAAGGCCGTGTTCGCGCAGGCTGGCTACGGCGCACTGGCGGAGTGGGGCAAAAGGCCGGCGCTTTTGATCATCGACGTCAACTATGCTTTCACCGGCGAAAGCGCCATGCCGATTCTTGAATCGATCAAGAAATGGCGAAATTCGTGCGGCGAGGAGGGGTGGGCTGCCATTCCCGTGCTGCAGAAACTCATTGCTTTGTGCCGTGCAAAGACGATTCCGGTGATCTACACGACCGGCACGCGCCGGCCCGACGGCTGGAATGGCGGCTCCTGGCTTTGGAAAAACTCGCGCGGCAAGGAGGCACCCAAGATCGCCGCGACGGGTCTCGACGGCAACGTGATCGTCAAGGAGATCGAACCGGGTCCGCGCGATCTCGTTGTACGCAAAGAGAAGCCATCCGGGTTCTTCGGCACCAACCTTTCGAGCTATCTGCAATTGCTCGGTTGCGACTCGCTGATCGTCACGGGCACGACCACGTCTGGGTGCGTGCGCGCCACCGTTCTCGACGCCTTTTCGATGAACGTGCGCTGCACGGTGGTCGAAGACGGTTGCTTTGATCGCAGCCAGGCGAGCCATGCCATCAATCTGTGCGACATGCACGCCAAGTACGCAAACGTCATGCATTCCGAGGAGGTGGTGAAATATCTCCAGGACTATCCGCAAGGCCAGTTCGATTTGCCGAGCGGAATGGGCGTGAAGACCGAAAATCTCTGGTATTGAGGAGGCGAGAATGCAGAGTGCTCTTTGGGATCCCTTTCTGACCGAGCGGGACCAGCAAGTCTTCTCGGCCTCCGGGTTTGGCGCGATGGCCGGTTTCGGCAAGCGACCGGCCTTTCTTGTCATCGACGTTTCGTACGGATTCTGTGGCCAAAAGCCCGAGCCGATTCTGGAGTCGATCAAGACCTGGCCCAATTCCTGCGGCGAAGACGCGTGGGTTGCGATCCCAATCATCGACAGGGTCGCCAAGGCGTGTCGTGCCAAAGGGGTCCCGGTCATTTACACGACCGGCGTGGTGCGCAGCGACAAATGGGACATCGGCAGTTGGGCCTGGAAGAATTCGCGAACCGACGAGGCGAACAAGTCGCAGGCAGAATTGCGGCGCGCGGATTTGCCCGATGGAAATGAAATTGTTGGCGCTATCGCGCCGCATCCGCAGGACATCGTCGTGTACAAGCAGAAACCGTCCGGTTTCTTCGGCACGAACCTTCACAGCTATCTCCAACTGCTTGGCTGCGACTGCGTATACGTCGTCGGCACGACCACGTCTGGCTGCGTGCGCGCGACGGTTATCGACGCGTTCTCGAACAATTTCCGCGTCGCAGTCGTTGCCGACGGCTGTTTCGACCGCGTTCAAGCAAATCATGCGGTGAATCTGGCCGACATGCACGCCAGGTACGCCGACGTGGTCGGGCATGAAGCGGTTCTCGCGCATATCGGCACGCTTGCCGCCAATCAGTTTGCGCTTCCGAAAGGTTCGCCTGGGTAGGCCTTGCCGCGCAAGTTGGGTTTCGCGGCACGATATTCGGCGGCACGGCATCGGGACTTGATCGAACGATTCCGGTCTGACACGCTCGCGCAGTTTCAACTGCGAGGAGATTGCACAATGCCCGCCTACATCATCGATCCGCCGCCGATTGCCGCAGCGCCGATCATGGGATCCGACAAGCTCTTTCCCGTCCGCCGCGTCTACTGCATTGGCCGCAACTATGCTGCACACGCGATCGAAATGGGGCACGATCCGAACCGCGAACCGCCGTTTTTCTTCCAGAAGAATCCGAACAACATCGACTTCTCCGGCACGTTCCCGTACCCCTCGCAGACGAAGGACGTGCACCACGAGATCGAACTGGTCGTCGCCCTTTCCAAGGGCGGGACGAACATCCCGATCGCCAAAGCGCTCGACCATGTGTGGGGCTACGCCGTCGGTCTCGATATGACGCGCCGCGATCTTCAGGGAATTGCCAAGGAGATGGGCCGTCCGTGGGAGATCGGCAAGGCGTTCGAAAAATCGGCGCCGATGGGTCCGCTCGTTCCGGCCTCTGAGATCGGCCATCCGGCGGCCGGCAAGGTCGAGCTCAAGGTCAACGGCAAGACCAAGCAGACCGGCGATCTCAACCAGATGATCTGGAAGGTGCCGGAGATGATCTCGTACCTGTCGGACTATTTCGAACTTGCGGCTGGGGACGTCATCATGACCGGTACGCCGTCGGGTGTGGCGGCCGTGGTTGCCGGCGACACGATGGAAGCCGCGATCGACGGTGTCGGGATTTTGACGGTCAAGGTCGTCTGACCGGCATTCCCCGCGCTTTCCGGCTAAATGCCGGAGTGCGCGGGGATCATCACGCGTACGTGGACCGAGGCGCTGTGATTGCGCATCGTTTTTGCAGAACCGATTCCAGACGTTCTTTAAGCGCTTTTGGCTGCGCGCAGTTGCTTGGTTCTGAGGGCGCTCTTTTCGTGCGCCAGTGCCGCGATAGTCTGTCCGATTTTTTCGGGCGTCAGGATGAAGTCGACAAAACCTGTGCCGATCGCCGATATCGGCATATCCGGCTGCTTGGCCGATATCGGGTCCTGAGCGATCGCAATTCCGCCGACCGCTTTGACGCCGCGCAGGGCGGCGGCCCCGTCGCCGTCAAGGCCCGAAACGATGACGGCGACGAGCGGTCCCTTCCAGTTCCGCGCAAGCGAGCGCAAGAAAACCGTGATCACGTCCGGCCAACCGCGCGGTTTTGAAATGGCCGCAAGGCGGAACCGGCCGTTGCGGACATGGAGATCGGCGCGTTCCGGAATGATGAACACGCAATCGATTCGGATCGGCATGCCGTCGGCGATGAGCATGACCGGCATCGCCGTGTGTTTGGGCAGGATCTCGTGCAGCAATGTCGCCATCTGTCGCACATGGTTCACGATGACGATCGCCACCCCCATGTCCGCCGGCAACTGCGACAGCAGCCGAACATACGCGTCGAGGCCGCCGGCCGATCCGCCGACGCAGACGATGGGAAAGGCTCTGGCGATGGTCGTGCTGCGCATGCGGGCTCCGGATCGTAGCGGCAACTCGCGGACCTGCCGGATGATTGGAGGCGATTGGAGGCGCCAATCGCGGTTTAATTGTGGGGGGCGGAACAGCGCCCGGGCCGCGGGACCATGCGTAGTTCCCGAAACTACCGCCGCAAAGCAAGCCGCACCTACATTGCGTCGGTCCGCTGCTGCAGGGCCTCCCAGCATCGTTCGACGCCCTGCGATACAGATCGTTCCGATCCACGCTCAATCGACATCAAGGAGTTTGCCGATGATGAACAGCAATACAGGCACTGTCGCGTCGCTTATCGCCGCCGACAAAGTCAAGGACGCCAAGGTCTTCAACCGCAAGGGCGAAAAGCTCGGCACGGTCGATGACATTCTGATCGACCGCACGAGCGGGCGCGCCATCTATGCCGTTCTTTCGTTCGGCGGGTTTCTCGGCATGAACGAGAAGCACCATCCCATGCCTTGGGCGACGCTTGTCTACGACACCAAACTCGGCGGCTACGTGGTCGATATCGACAAGAAGATTCTGGAAGCTGCCCCCAACTACGACAGCGACGGCAATTTCGAATGGACGGCCGAATACGGCCGCAAGGTGGACAAGTACTACAGCGCGCCCGGATACTGGATGTAATCGCCACGTACGGCGGCAACGCGGCAAGCGCTTTCCGATTGCCGCGTTGCTGCTCGCACCCGCTGCCCGCGACGATCGACAGGATCTGCAATGCCGCCGACAGCCCAACTCGTTTCGATCGCGACGGCGGTGCCGCCGCATCGAATCGCGCAACGCGACGTCGCCGAGGCCGCACATCGCGGATTTGCCGGTCGCGTGGGCGACTACGAGCGCCTGGCGCGCGTGTTCGAGAGTTCCGGTATCCGCAGCCGCTATGCCGTGAAGCCGATCGAGTGGTATTTCGAACCGTTGGGCTGGCCGGAGCGCACCGAAGCCTATCTCGACGGCGCATTGGCGCTGTTCGTCGACGCCGGCACGCGCGCCCTCGACGCGGCCGGTCTTCCCGCCGCTGCGGTCGATACGGTCGTCACCGTGTCGTCGACCGGCATTGCGACGCCGAGCCTCGAAGCGCACGCCGCCGGGCGCATGGGCTTTCGCGCCGATGTCGAGCGCGTGCCTGTGTTCGGTCTTGGCTGTGCGGGCGGCGTGAGCGGACTTGCGCTTGCTTCGAGGCTTGCCCTTGCGCGACCCGGCAGCGTCGTGCTGCTGGTCGTGATCGAGCTGTGCACGCTTTCATTTCGCCTCGACAAGCTGACCAAAGCCAACATCGTCGCGACCGCATTGTTCGGCGACGGCGCGGCCGCCTGCGTGTTGCGCACGGGCGATGCGGGTATTGCCGCCATCGAGATGAGCGGCCAGCATCTCTGGCCCGCGACGATCGACGTCATGGGCTGGTCGGTCGATCCGCAAGGCTTCGGCGTGATATTCGACCGCGCCATTCCACCCTTTGCCGAGGCGCATATGCGCCCGGCCGTTGCGGGAATCCTCGCGCGCGCCAAGCTAGAACTTGCCGATTTCGACCGGCTCGTTTTTCATCCGGGCGGCACCAAGGTCGTGGCTGCCCTCGAGCGCGCCTTTGCGCTGGAACCAGGTTCGCTCGACCACGAACGCGCAGTACTGGCAGATTTCGGCAACATGTCGGCGCCGACGGCACTCTTCGTGCTCGAGCGCGTCGTGCGAAGCGGGCTTGCGCCGCGCACGTTGCTGACGGCGATGGGGCCGGGATTTTCGGCGAGCTGCGTTTCGCTCAAGGAAGCGGTATGACGCCGGCGGCGCTGCTTTTGGCTTTTGTGACGGCCGAGCGCCTGGCCGAGCTGTGGTACGCCCGGCGCAACACTGCGGCGCTGATGGCGCAAGGCGCCGTCGAATTCGGCGCGCGCCACTATCCGCTGCTCGTGGTCCTGCATGCTGCATGGCTTGCCGGGCTGTGGATCGGCGGTTGGGGGAGGGCGGTCGATGGCGGCTGGCTTGCGGTCTTTCTCGCGATCCAGGTGTTGCGCGTTTGGACGCTCGCGACCCTCGGGCGCCGTTGGACGACGCGCATTGTGGTGCTGCCGAATGCGCCGCTCGTGCGGCGCGGCCCCTATCGCTTCATGTCGCATCCCAACTACGCGGTTGTCGCAGGCGAAATCGCCGTGCTGCCGCTCTGTCTTGGGATGCCGTTCTATGCGGCCGTTTTCACGGCGCTTAATGCGGCAGCCCTCTTCGTACGCATCCGTGCGGAAGATGCAGCATTGGCAGCTACACGCGATCTCGCGGCCCGCTGATCGCGTCAGTCGTTGCGGTGGCGTTTGACCCTCGACACTGACCTGCCCAGAGATTTGTGTTTAATGACTGTAGGTTACGGGTGCTCGGGCACATTCTGCATGTCGGCAAAGTGAATTTGCGCGCGCATGCGCCTCTGTTTCCATTGGAAGTTGACCGGTCCCCGGGGCCAACTTTTGCGTGGTTCCGCGCAGCGCGCGGCTCGGCAAAAAGCCTTTTCTTTAACCATCTTAGAGGTGTTATAAGTTTTTCTTGTTGTCAGAAGACAGCTTAACCAATTGGGTGGACAATGCCTATTTCGCTTGGAAATACCGGTGGCAATTACACCTACTCCGTTGCCGATACGATAACCGGCGGCACTGGCGACGATACCGTCACGCTGGTTGGCAGCCAGTCGGGTGTCGTCGTCGATCTTGGCGACGGCAACGACCGCCTGGTGCTCGGCAATTTCAGCAATACGCTGACGGTTCGCAACGTCGAGACCCTGGTCCTGGGGACGCGCGCCGATACGATCACGCTGGGGACAGCGATCACGGCGGGCAGCATCGACATGCTCGCGGGCAACGACCGTCTTGTACTGGGCAATTTCGCCAACGATCTCACCGTTGCGAATGCCGAAACCGTCATGGGCGGCACCACTACAGATACGGTTACGCTCGCGACGGCGATGAGTTCGGGCGTCGTGGATCTCGGCGCGGGCGAGGACACGCTCGTTCTTGGCAGTTTCGCCAATACGCTGACGGTTGCAAACGTCGAGACGCTGACGGGCGGATTGCTCGCCGACACAGTGACGTTTAGCGCTGCAACGTCAAGCGGCTCCATCGATCTTTTGGATGGCAACGATCGTTTGGTACTCGGCGGCAGCACAATCAACACGGTTTCGGTCTCGAACGTCGAAACGCTGGTCGGAAGTTCGGGCGCCGATACGGTGGTGCTGGTCGGCAGCCAAACCGGCGGTACCGTCGATTTGGGCGCAGGCCTCGACCGGCTGACCCTCGATGCGGCCCCCAATACGCTGACGGTGGTGAATGTCGAAACGCTCGTCGCCGGCGCCGACGACGATACGATCACGATCGGCAATGCCGTCGCGTCCGGCACGATCGATCTTGGCAACGGCAACGACCAGCTCGTGCTGGGCAATTTCAACAATACGGCGACGCTCTTCAGCGTCGAAACCCTGGTCGCGGGCACGCGCGCGGATACGATAACGCTCGGTACGGCTGTTGTATCCGGTACCGTCGATCTGCTGGCAGGCAACGACCGTCTGACGCTCGGCAGTTTCGCCAACACGCTGGCGGTGGCCAATGTCGAGACGCTGGTCGGCGACGCAGACAACGACACCGTCACGATCGCGGCGGCGCTGAATTCGGCTTCGATCGATCTCGGGGCGGGCAGCGACGCTTTGGTCTTGGGCGATTTTGCCAACACGCTGTTCGTCGCAAATGTCGAGACGCTCACCGGCGGATTGTCTGCGGACACGGTCACACTGAGCGGCGCTTCGACGAACTGGTCGATCGATCTCTCGGCCGGAACCGACCGTCTGGTGCTGGGCGGCACGACCGGCAACATCGTTTCGGTCGCCAATGTCGAAATGCTGATCGGCACTGCCGCTGCGGATACGGTCGCACTTGTCGGCAGCCAGGCGGGCATCACTTTGGATTTGGGCGCGGGTGCGGACCGCGTGGTTCTCGACGCCGCCGCCAATACGGTCACGGTGCTGAACGTCGAAAGCTTGATCGCCAACAGTGGCGACGACACAGTCACGTTTGGCACGGCCGTCACGTCGGGCACGATCGACCTGCTCGCAGGCAACGATCGCTTGGTTCTGTCGAGCGGCACTTTTGCGAACACCATTGCGGTTACGAGTGTCGAAACGCTGATCGGCAGCGGCGGCGCTGACACGGTCACTCTGCTCGACGGCCAATCGGGTACTAGTGTGGATCTCGGGGTGGGCAACGACCGCCTCGTGCTCAGCAATGCCGCCAATACGCTGACGGCGGGCAATGTCGAAACATTGGAGGGCGGCACATCGGACGACACGGTGACGCTCGGGGCTGCAATAAGCGCGGGCCGGATCGATTTGGGGGCAGGCAACGACGTGCTTGCGCTCGGCAATTTCGCAAACACGGCTACAGTTACGAACATCGAGACGATCACGGGTGGGGCGCTTGCCGATACGATCGTGGTTGGCTCGGCGGGCTCCAACTCTACGATCGACCTTTCGACCGGCAACGATCGCCTCGTGCTGGGCAATTTCGCAAATACGCTGACCGTCTCCAACATCGAGACCATCGTCGGCGGCACGGGTTCGGACACGATTTCGCTGGTCGGCGGCCAGACGGGCGCGACGATCGATTTGGGGGCCGGTGCCGACAGGCTTATCCTCGACACCACGGCCAATACGCTGACCGTGTTGAATGTCGAA
Organism: Rhodospirillaceae bacterium; assembly: GCA_027490975.1. Classification (GTDB taxonomy): domain Bacteria; phylum Pseudomonadota; class Alphaproteobacteria; order CACIAM-22H2; family CACIAM-22H2; genus Tagaea. The sequence continues at coordinate 6,982 of JAIXXA010000157.1, read as the reverse complement.
ACCCTGGTCGCGAGCAGCGACAACGATACGGTGACGATCGGCTCGGCCGTCTTGTCGGGCAGCATCGATCTGCTGGACGGCAACGACCGGCTGGTTCTGTCGAACGGCACGGCTTCCAACACGCTTACGGTCGCGAATGTCGAAACGGTGGTCGGCAGCACGGGGGCCGACACGGTTACGCTGGTCGGCAGCCAGGCGGGCACGGCGGTCGATCTGGGCGCGGGCGCCGACCGCTTGGCGCTCGGCGATCTGGGCAACACGCTGACGGTAGGCAATGCCGAAACGCTGTCTAGCGGTACGGGCGACGATACCGTGACGCTATCGGCCGCGGCGGGTTCGAGCAGCATCGATCTGGGTGCCGGCAACGACGCGCTTGTTCTCGGCAGCTTCGCCAACACGCTGGCGGCCGCAAACGTCGAGACGATAACCGGCGCTGCGCTTGCCGATACGGTCACGCTCAGTGCCGCACTCGCGGACGGGTCGATCGATCTGTTGGCCGGCAACGATCGTCTGGCTCTCGGCGGCACGTCCGGAAACACGGTGGCCGTCGCGAACGTCGAAACCGTCGTCGGCAGTTCGGTTGCCGATACAGTCACGCTGGTCGGTGCGCAGACGAATTCCACGGTGGATCTGGGGGCAGGAGCGGATCGTCTGATCCTCCAGAGCCTCGGCGTCGGCAATGTCTTTACTGCCCTCAATGTCGAAAGCCTGGTTGCCGATTCCGGCAACGATACGGTCACATTCGGCGCGTCCGTCGCGTCGGGCAGCGTCGATCTCCTGGACGGCAACGACCGCCTGGTGCTGGGCGGCACTTCCGGCAACACGCTTTCGGTCACAAACGCCGAAACCATCGTCGGCAGTTCGGTTGCCGATACCGTCACGCTGGTCGGCAGCCAGACCGGCGCCACGGTCGATTTGGGGGCCGGCAGCGACCGTCTTGTCCTCGATACGACGGCCAATACGGTCACTGTGCTGAACGTCGAATCCTTGATCGCCAATGTCGACAACGACACGATCGTGTTCGGCACGTCCATGACGAGCGGCAGCATCGATCTTCTGTCGGGCAACGACCGCGTCGCATTGTCGGGTGGTACGGCTGGCAACACGCTCACGATTGCAGGCGTCGAGACGCTGGTCGGCGGCTCCGCGGCGGACACCGTTACGCTGGCTGGCACCCAATTCGGCGTGCTTGTGGATCTCGGGGCCGGCAACGACCGCCTCGTGATGGGCAATTTCTACAACGAAGTGACCGCCAGCAACGTCGAGACCTTGGTCGGCGGCACCGACGACGACAGCGTGACGCTCGGCACGGCCGTGACCGCAGGCTCGTTCGACCTTGGCGGCGGCAACGATGCGCTCGTGCTGGGCGGTTTTGCCAATACGCTGACGGTTAGCAATGTCGCAACCTTGACCGGGGACGCCCTTGCCGACACGGTCACGCTCGGTGCGGCGATGACGCGCGGGTCGATCGATCTTGCGGCCGGCAACGACCGTCTGACGCTCGGCGGCACCTCGGGCAATACGATTGCCGTTGCCAATGTGGAAACTTTGATCGGCAGTGCGGGGGCGGATTCTATCACGCTGGTCGGCGGCCAGTCGGGCTCGACGGTGGATCTGGGGGCCAATGCCGATCGCCTGATTCTCAACAGTGCGGGTGCTGCGAATACGTTGACGGTCACGAACGTCGAAACCTTGCTCGGCGATACCGGCAACGACAGCGTTACCTTCGGCGCCGTGGTTGCGGCCGGCAGCGTCGATCTCTCGAGCGGCAACGATCGCCTCGTGCTGGCGAGCGGGACGGCCGGCAACACAATCAACGTCGCGAATGTCGAAACGCTGGTCGGCGGCTCCGCCAACGATACGGTGACGCTTGTCGGAACGCAGCTCGGCATCTCGGTCGATCTGGGGGCCGGCAACGACCGCTTGGCGCTCGGCAATTTCTACAACGAGCTTTCGGCGGCCAACGTCGAAACGCTGGTCGGCGGGACCGACGAAGACACGGTCACAATCACGACGGCCATGACGGCAGGCTCGGTCGATCTCCTGGGCGGCAACGACGCGCTTGCGCTCGGCAGCTTTGCCAATACGGTGACTGTCTCGAACGTCGAAACGCTCACGGGCGGCGCGCTTGGCGACACGGTCACGCTGGGTGCCGCGATGACGAGCGGGACCGTCGATCTTGCGGCCGGCAGCGACCGTCTGGTTCTCGGCGGCACGTCCGCCAACACGCTTGCGGTGGTCAATGTCGAAACGCTGATTGGCAGCGCCGGCGCCGACACGGTCACGCTGCTCGGCGGCCAGTCCGGCACGACCGTCGATCTCGGGGCAGGCAACGACCGCTTGGTGCTCGACACCGCCGCCAACACGCTGACGGTGCTGAATGTCGAGACCTTGATTCTCGGTGCCGGCAACGACACCGTCACGCTCGGCACGGCCGTAACGTCCGGCAGCATCGATTTTCTCGGCGGCAGCGACCGTCTCGTGCTGGCAAGCGGCACGAGCGCCAACACGATCGCGGTTGCGAATGTCGAAACGCTGGTCGGCGGATCCGGCGCCGACACGATCACGTTGGTCGGCAGCCAGTCGGGCACGTCCGTGGATTTGAGCGCAGGCGCCGACCGTCTGGTCCTCGGCAATGCCGCAAACATGCTGACCGTCGCCAATGCCGAAACCGTCGTCGGCGGGACGGCCGCCGACACGGTGACGTTCAGTTCGGCGACCGCGTCCGCCCAAGTCGATCTGGGGGCCGGCAACGACGCGATGGCGCTCGCAAGCTTCGCCAATACCGTGACCGTCGCAAACGTCGAAACGCTCGTCGGCGGGGCGCTTGGCGATACGGTTACGTTGAGTGCGGCGCAGACTATCGGCTCGATCGATCTTTCGACCGACAACGATAGGTTGGTTCTAGGCGGCGCGTCCGGCAACACGCTGACGGTCGCGAATGTCGAGACGATCGTCGGCAGTTCGGCTGCCGACACGGTGACGCTGGTCGGCAGCCAATCGGGCGCCACGGTCGATCTGGGCGCGGGCAGCGACCGCCTGATCCTCGACACCACGGCCAATACGCTGACGGTGCTGAACGTCGAAACGCTGGTCGCCAACAGCGACAACGACACTGTCACGTTCGGCACGGCCGTCACGGCAGGCACCGTCGATCTGCTGGCCGGCAACGACCGACTTGTGCTGTCGAGCGGTGCGGCCGCCAACACGCTCGCGGTCGCCAATGCCGAGACCATCGTCGGTGCTTCGGGTGCGGATACGATTACGCTGCGCGGCGCCCAGTCGGGCACGACTGTGGATCTGGGCGCGGGCGAAGATCGCCTGATTCTCGATACGACGGCCAACACGCTGACGGTGCTGAACGTCGAAGCCCTGGTTGCCAATACCGACAACGATACGATTGCGTTCGGCACGGCCCTCACGTCGGGCGCTGTCGATCTGCAGGCCGGCAACGACCGCCTGGTGCTCGGCAACTTTGCCAACACGCTGACGGCGACGAACGTCGAAACGCTGACCGGCGGGTCGCTTTCCGACACGATCGCCTTGGGCAGTCGCATGCTCGACGGCTCGGTCGATCTGGGGGCAGGCAACGACCGCTTGGCGCTCGGCAATTTCGCGAATTCGCTGACCGTCGCCAATGTCGAAACCTTGGTCGGCGGCACCGAAGACGACACGGTGACAGTCGCCACGGCAATGACGGCGGGATCGATCGATCTTGGCGCCGACGCCGACAAACTGACCTTGGGCGATTTTTCCAATACGTTGACCGCGACGAACGTCGAAACGCTGAGCGGCGGATCGCTTGCCGATACGGTCACGCTCGGGGCCTCGCTTGCGAACGGGTCGATCGATCTTGCGGCCGGCAGCGATCGTTTGGTTTTGGGCGGCACGGCGGGAAATACCGTTGCCGTCGCCAATGTCGAAACGCTGGTGGGCGGTTCGGGGGCGGATACGGTCACGCTCGTCGGCGGCCAGATCGATGCGACAGTAGATCTCGGCGCAGGCAATGACCGCCTGATCCTCAACAGCGCCGGTGCCGACAATACGCTTGCTGTGCTGAACGTCGAAACCTTGATCGGCGACACGGGCAACGACAGCGTCGCGCTCGGTTCGGCCATGATTGCGGGCAGCATCGATCTTTCCGACGGCAACGACCGCCTCGTGTTGGCGAGCGGGACGGCGGCAAATACGCTTGCGGTCGCGAATGTCGAAACGCTGGTCGGCGCTTCCGGCGCCGACACGGTCACTCTGGTCGGCGCCCAGTTGGGGACCACGGTCGATCTCGGGGCGGGCGCCGACAGATTGGTGCTCGGCAACTTTGCCAACGAGGTGACGGCAAGCAACGTCGAAACTTTGGTCGGCGGAACCGACGCCGACACGGTGACGCTCGCAGCCGCGATGAGCGCGGGTGCCGTCGATCTCGGGGCGGGAAGCGACGCGCTCGTCCTCGGCGATTTTGCCAACACGCTGACGCTCACGAACGTCGAAACGGTCGTTGCCGGATCGCTTGCCGATACGGTCACGCTGGGTTCGGCGATCGGATCGGGTGCGACGATCGATCTGGGTGCAGGCAACGATCGGCTGATCCTGGGCGGCAGTGCCGGCAACAACGGCGCCGTCGTCAATGTCGAAACGCTGATCGGCAGCGCGGCCGCCGACACGATAGCGCTGGTCGGCAGCCAAACGGGCACGACCGTGGATCTGGGAACCGGCAGCGACCGCTTGAGCCTCGACACAGTGGCCAATACAGTCACGGTGCTGAACGTCGAAACGCTTGTGGCCAACACCGACAACGATACGATCACGTTCGGCACCGCCGTGACGAGCGGCGCCGTCGATCTGCTCGACGGCAGCGACCGGCTTGCGCTCGGCAATTTCGCCAACACGCTGACGGCGACGAACGTCGAAACGCTGATCGGCGGGTCGCTTGCCGATACGGTGACGTTGGGGACGCAGGCGATCGACGGCTCGGTCGATTTGGGGGCCGGGGCCGACCGTCTTGCGCTCGGCAATTTCGTCAACGAACTGACGGCGTCGAACGTCGAAACCTTGGTGGGCGGCACGACCAACGACACGGTGACGATCGGCTCGGCTTTGAGTGCTGGCTCGATCGATCTGGGCGCGGGCAGCGACCAGCTGTTCTTGGGCGATTTTGCCAACACGCTGACCGTCGCAAATGTCGAAACGCTTGCCGGCGGCTCCCTTGCCGACACGGTCACGCTGGGGTCGGCTGTGACGAACGGAACCGTCGATCTTTCGGCGGGCAGCGATCGTCTGGTGCTGGGCGGTACTGCGGGCAACACGATTTCGGTCCTGAATGTCGAAACGCTGGTCGGCAGTACGGCCGCCGATACGGTCGTGCTCGGCACGGCGGTCGTATCGGGCACCGTCGATCTGCTCGGCGGCAGCGACCATCTGACGCTCGGCAATCAAGCGAACACGCTGACGGTGGCCAATGTCGAGACGGTTGTCGGCGGCACGGAGGACGACACGGTGTCGATCGTGACGGCGATCACGGCCGGGACGATCGATCTGGGCGACGGCAACGACCGTCTGGTGCTCGGCAATTTCGCCAATACGCTGACCGTCATCAACGTCGAGACGGTCGTCGGCGGTTCGCTTGCCTCGACGGTTACGCTGGCAAGCCAGATGCTGGACGGTGTCGTCGATCTCGGCGCGGGCAACGACCGCCTCGCGCTGGGCAGTTTCGAGAATACGCTGACGGCCGCCAACGTCGAAACCTTGGTCGGCGGCACGACGAACGACACGGTAACGATCGGCACGGCGATCACGGTGGGCTTGGTCGATTTGGGCGACGGCGACGATTCGCTTGCCCTCGGCAGTTTCGCGAACACGCTTACGGCAAGCAATGTCGAAACGATCGTCGGCGGTTCGCTTGCGGATACGGTCACGCTGGGTGCGGCGACCACGAGCGCCTCGATCGATCTTTCCGCAGGCAACGATCGCTTGGTGCTGGCGAGCAGCACGGCGGGCAACACGGTCACGGTCTCGAACGTCGAAACGATCGTCGGCGGTACCGGTGCCGATACGGTCACGCTGTCCGGCAGCCAATCGGGCGCTTCGGTCGATCTCGGGGCAGGCAACGACCAGCTTATCCTCGACACGGCCGCGAATACGATCACGGTTCTGAACGTCGAAACTCTGGTCGGCAACACCGACAACGACACGGTTACGCTCGGGGCTGCGGCGACAGCCGGCACGGTCGATCTGCTCGAAGGCAACGACCGTCTTGTGCTTGGCAATTTCGCCAACACGCTGACGGTCGTGAACGTCGAAACGATCGTCGGCGGGACGGGTACCGATACGGTGGCGCTGGTCGGCGGGCAGTCGGGCAGCACGGTGGATCTGGGGGCGGGCAACGACCGCCTGATCCTCGACAGCGCAGCTAACACGCTGACGGTTCTGAATGTCGAGACGCTGGTCGCCGGCGCCGACGACGATACGATAACGTTGGGTACCGCCGTCACGTCTGGCAGCATCGATCTCGCGGGCAACAACGACCGTCTCGTGCTGGCGAGTGCCGCGAACACGCTTACGGTCGCCAACGTCGAAACGCTGGTCGGTGGGGCCGGCGCCGACACGGTCACGTTTGCGGGCAGCCAATCGGGCACCAATGTGGATCTGGAGGCGGGATCCGACCGCCTCGTGCTGGGCAATCTCGGCAACGCGCTGACGGCCAGCAATATCGAAACGCTTGTCGGCGGCACGGGCGCCGACACGGTGACGATCGCCGCGTCGATGACCATGGGCTCGATCGATCTCGGGCTCGGCAGCGATGCACTGGTGCTCGGCGACTTCGCAAATACGCTGACGGTCGCGAACGTCGAGACCGTGACCGGCGGATCGCTTGCGGATACGGTGACCCTTGGTGCCGCAATTCTCTCGGGCACCACGATCGACTTGGGGGACGGCAACGATCGATTGATTCTGGGCGGTACTGTCGGCAATGTGGGTGCTGTTG
>JAIXXA010000105.1 GCA_027490975.1 Rhodospirillaceae bacterium | reverse complement strand
TCGAGGCGGGATCGCCGATCGTCGAAATGGTTCCCGCCGCCGCGAAACCGAAGCCGCTGCCCGAGCCGACCCCTGTCAGGGTCATCGCGCCGGAATCCGAATGGATGTCGGCGCCGTTCGAAAGCTGGATGCCGTCGGCGTTCGCGCCGCTGTTGCCCGCATAACCCGTCAACGACACAACACCCGACGCGGATTGGATCGTGCCTCCGACAACTGCAATGCCGATCCCGCCCGCAGAACCGTCGCCGCCGCGCCCCAGCAGCGTAATGCCGCCCGTCGTCGATTGGACCGTGCCGCCCTGCCAAAGCACGATCCCGTGCTGGCCGGTGACGTTGTCTAAGGCGCCTTTTCCGACGATGCTGATCGCGCCCGCAGCGGAGGAAATCATCGCCGTCGCGTTGATCTGAACGCCCCATGCCGTGCCGGCCGCCGTGCCGGCCGTGCTGCTACCGCCGGGCGCGTTGCCCCAGATTGTGATGCCGCCGCCGTTGGTTGTGATCGAACCGTCGATCACGATGTTGTTGGCGGCCGCGATCCAGACGCTTCCGCTCCCCGTCGCTGCCAACGAACCGGCGGCTCCGATCCCGATCGCACCGCTGGCGGCGAGCGTGAGGTTCCCGATCCCGGTCATCGTCAAACTGCCGGTAACGGAGATTGAGTCGCCGGTGACGGTCACTGCGCCGCCGAAGGAATTGATCTGGCTGAGGGTGATGTTGCCGCCCGACGAGGTGAGAGTGGCCGCGCCCGACACGCTGATTGCCGCCGACTGGGTGATGCTTCCGCCGGCCGTAACGATCAAATCGCCAACGGTCGATACCGCGCCAAGCGTCAGGCCGCCGGACGAATTGATCAGAACGTTGGCTCCCCCCGAATTCGTCAACGCAACCGGCCCGCCGAAGGAATTCGCCGCGCCGTTGGTCGACAAATCGAGCGTCGCGGCGCCCGCCGTAAAGTTGGCGGCACCGCCAACGGTCAGCGTGCCGGCTTGAGTCAATGCGCTGCCGGAGACGACCGTCAAATTGCCCCCCACCGACGAAGCGCCAAGCTGAAGCGCGATGAACTGATGCGAGATCGATGCGTTCCCTGAGCCGGTCGTGGTCATAAGCACGTCCCCGCGGAACGCGTTGGACAAATTGGTCAGCGTGATGCTGTTGCCGCCGGTGGCGATCAGCGTCACGGTGCCGCCGCCCACATCTTGGATCAGCGGGCCGCTTTGGGTAATTCCCGCCCCGGTCAGCGACAGCGTGCCCGTGCCGATGGTCGAAGAGCCAACGAACAGGGCACCGGTTGTCGCGATATTCACGTTGCCGGCCGTGCCGGTCATCTGGAACGACAAATCGGTGAAGCTGTTGCCGCCATTGTTCAGCGTCGTGTTTCCCGCCCCGGCCAGATAGACCGAACCTGCCCCGCTGATGGCGCCGGTCTGCGAAACCGTGCCGCCTGCGTTGAACGTGAGCTGATTGCCCGCCAATGCGACGGAGGCGACCGTCACGTTGCCGGTGCCGGTGAGCAGCGTGGTGCTGCGCGCCAGCGTCCAGCCCGCACCGGCGGTGATCGTGCCGGTCTGGCTGATGGACCCTATCTGCGCATTGAAGAACCCGGTCGCCGCCGACAGAATCGACGTCGGGACCTGCAGCGTGCCCGCTCCGCCCGCCACGCCGATGGTCGTGGCGTCGGTGTCGGTGCGGAATATGATTCTTCCGCTGCCCGAGTTCGTGATCGTGTTGGTGCCGGCGTAGGTCAAAGAATTCGCGCGGAGCGTCAGATCGCCGTTCATCGCCGCATTGCCGAGCGTGGACGTACCGTTGACATCCGAAATGAGGATCCCAGGCCCTTCGGTGCCGTCGATGCCGCGCAGCGTGACGTTGCCCGTGCCGGTCGTCCTGACGGTGGCGCCGCCGATCCGGAGGCCCGACGCACTGCCGGCGAAGGCGCCGTCGTTGACAAATGCGGCACCGCTCGTCCCCGTTAGCGCGATGTTTCCGGAGACCGCCGAGATCTCGGTTTGCGCGAAGAACGCGGCCAGACCGATGCTCGCCCCGACTCCGGGCGTGCCGGCGATGTCGATGGCGCCCGAACCCGTCGCGCGGACTTTCGTGTGGAAAAATACGCCGCCGCCGTTGTTGTCCGACGTGATGCCGACACCGCCGCCGGCGCCGACCATCTTGATATTGCCGTTCACGGTCGAAACATCGACCACACCCGTGGCATTGCCGTCGAAGCGAAACCCACCATGCGAGCCGCCCAAACCGCCGCCGGCGTTGCTGGTCGATGCGCCGCCCCGACCGTAGACCGTGATCGTGCCCGTCCCGGTCGTCGCGAGCGTCGTCGGGGTTGCGGCCGCAGCATACATGCGCACGCCGTGCTGGTTCGCACCGGTGTCGCCGCCCATGCCGGCGATGGCGATGGCGCCGCCGTTGGCATTGATGGACACGCCCGCATTGACCGCGACGCCGTCGAAACTCCCCGACAGAGCAGCGTAAGTGGGCGCGCTGACCGTGGGGGTCACCCACGATGTCACGTTGCCCGTGATCAGAATGTCGCCGCCGGCGGTCGTGAGGTTGGCGCTGACCACGACGTTGCGCGCCGCTTGGAGCGAGATCGAACCGGCACCCGTGGCGCTCTGCGCGGCCGACACCGTGATCGAGTCGCCGGTAACGGTCACCGGACCGGAGAAACTGTTGGCCTGGCCCAGCGTGACGGCGCCGGTACCGCCGGAAATCGACACCGCACCGCCGCCGGCATCCTGCGTGATGCCGCCGCTTTGCAGGAATCCGGCCGTGGCGCTGCTGTAGGTGAAGGTGCCGGAGCCGAGCGTCGAAGTTTGGAAACTGCCGCTGATCGCGTTGACGATGCTGACATCGGTGGTCGTACCAGTGCGGCCCAAAGTGATGTTCGAAAAAGAATTGCCCGCGTTGCCGAGGGTTACGGCACCGGTGCCGCCGATCACCAGAGAAGCCGGACCGGTAATGGCGGCGCTCTGGGTCGTGGCGCCGCCAGCGTTGATCGACAATTGGCCGGTGGTGTTGAGCGCGGCTCCGATGGAAATGGTGCCGGTATGCGCCAGCGTTACGTTGCCGGCGTTCGTATTGATGCTGGCGGTACTGACGAAATTCCCGCCCGCTTGCCCGCCGCCGCCGGCACTTTCGGTCGTGAGCGAGCCGCCGTTTGTCGCGATGCCCGTACCGCCGACCGTGATGTTGCCCGCCGCGCGCAGCGAAACGTTGAACGTGTAGCCGCCGCCGCTGATATAGCCGCCGGCGCCCACCGTGATCGCACCGTCGGCACGCAGAATGAGGTTCGTGCCGTTCGCCTGGTTCACGATGCTCGCCGTGATGTCGATATTGCCCGTACCGCCGGCGGCCGAGGCGGTGGTAACGGTCACCGTGCCGCCGGTCAGCGCCGCGTTGAGCACCGCAACATCGAGATTCGAGGTTGCGGCCGTGCCCGCGAAGGGCGAACCGGCCGACATGCCGCCGCTGCTCGCACCCGCAGTGATCGTAATGTCCGTCGGGTCGAGGAGGAGATTGCCGGCCTGCCCCGCAAGCCCGCGCAAATCGACCGTGCCGCGAAAGTCGAGATAGCCCTTCGACGACACTTCGATGAAGCCGCCGTCGCGCGCACCCGAAACGTTTATGTGGCCGGCATTGCGCGTGGCGAGATCCGACCACAGAATCACGCGACCGCCGTCGCCCGAAGCGCTGCTCGCGTCTATGACCGCGCGCGCATCCATGTAGAGCATTTTGGAATTGGGCTCAGGCCCAGCACCCTGATAGTTGCCGCCGACCAGCACCGTGCCGCCGCCCGCATTGCCCGAGGCGTCGATGCGCGCGTTTTCGAACAGGCCGACTTTTTCGCCGAGAACCTTGACGGTACCGCCGGTTTCGCCCGCCGCCGCACCCGACGCATCGAGCGTGCCCGCCACATGCACGATGCCGCTGTCGCCGCCGTCGATGACGATCTCGCCGTTCACGAGCGCGGCCGTGTGGGCGACGACGATGCCCGAGGTATTGATGACGTTGTCGAGCACGCTGCGCGCGGCACGCGCGGTCAGCAGCACGCGCCCGCCATTGGCCTCGATGCTGCCCGAATTCTCGA
>JAIXXA010000147.1 GCA_027490975.1 Rhodospirillaceae bacterium | reverse complement strand
TCCATTGGCCGACCGCGATGTCGGCGATCGTGAATGTGTCGCCGGCGAGATATGCGCGGCCCGCCAACGCGGCGTCGAGGATCTTGACCTTCGTGCGGATGTCGGCGGCGGTTGCCGCGATGAGTTTGGCGTCGCGCTGCTCGGGCGGCGTGCGCACGAGCTGGCGCAGCAGGATCGCCATCAAGGGCGCCATCACGGTCGCCTGCCAATCCATCCAGCGGTCGCCGTCGGCGCGCACGCGAAGGTCGGCCGCGAACAGCGTGCCGTTCGCGTGTTTGGCGGCGAGATAGCGCAGGATCGCGTTCGACTCCCACAGCACGAAGCCGTCTTCGTCGATCGCCGGGATGAGGCCGTTGGGATTGAGCTTGAGATACGCGTCGCTGTCTTTGGCCGTGCCCGGTGCCACCGCATGGGCGCTTTTGTAGGGCAGGCCCAGCTCTTCGCACAGCCAGAGCACTTTTTGCACATTGGACGAGCTGTCGCGGCCGTAGATCGTGAGCATGCTGGGGGCCTTTCCTTCAGGCGGCAATGCGCGCGCGCAATGGCGAGAGCGCTTTGATTTCGACGCGGCCGTTTTCTGCGATCAGCAGCGAATTCTCTTCGACCGCCGTCCAATGGCCCTTTTCGGTGTCGAGCGGTTCGGACAGCACCAGGAGCGAGTCCGATCCGCCCTCGAAATCCGAACATTCGCCGCCGGCCGCCGCGCGCACGCCCTTGCCGCAGCCGTAGTACAAGGTCGGCGACTGGCCGTCGGTCGAATAGCGGGCGGCGTAGATGCGCCTGCCGTCGGTGAAGGCGGCGGTGAAGCGGAACGGTTCTTCCGCTTTGGCGGTCGCCAGCGTATCGACGATTTTGCCCAGCGCTTGCGCCACGGCATGTTCGGGGTCGCGTTCGAGGCCGTAGGTCAGCATCAAGAGGAAGATCGTTTCGCTGTCGGTGGTGCCGCGGCGCATGCGGTAATGGTCGGGCGCGATCGCGAAATCGAGATCGCGCGCCACGCGGTCGAAACCGCCGATCTGGCCGTTGTGCATGAACATCCAGCGCCCGTGCTGGAACGGATGGCAGTTGGCGCGGCTGATCGAAGTACCCGTCGAGGCGCGCACATGGGCGAAAAAATGGCCGGTGCGGATCTGCTCGGCGATCGAGCGCAGATTTTCGTCGTTCCACGCGGGGCGGATGTCGCGGAACAGGCCGGGCTCCTGGCGGTCGCCGTACCAGCCCACGCCGAACCCGTCGCCGTTGGTCGCGACATGGCCCTTGCGGGCATGGAGCGACTGGTTGATCAGCGAATTTTCCGGCTTGAACAGGAAATCTTCGAGATAGAGCGGACGGCCGGTATAGGCCAACCAACGGCACATGGACGCTTCTCCGGTGGGCGCGGCTTGTTTTGCGTATAATGGCGCATCTCAACGATTCTGTCGCGGCTCGAATTCCCGCGAAACCTTTTTGCCTGAGCCGTCGAACAAGGGGCCATGAAACATCGTTCTGTCGCGATCGGGCTTTTGCTGGCGGCGTTGCTCGCGGCGTCGTGCGCGCCCGGCGGCGGCGACGCGGGCGTCGCGGCCTGCCGGGTCGAGCGCCTGCATCTGCAGCCGGCGGCTGCGAACCTGCTCGGCAGCCTCGGCACGCCGCCCGAGCATCTGACGGCGGCGGAAGCCGCGGCGACGGCCGCGTGCTTGGCGCCGGCTCTCGATGCCGTGCTCGCGGCGGCGCAGGACCCTGCGTTGCGCGGGGCTGCGGCGTGGGCGCCGATGTCGAAAGCCTATCGCGGCTCCGAACACGGCATGTTCCTGCAGGTCTATGCGAACCAAGCGGCGGCCGCTTCGTACCGCAATTACGAGCAGGGTGCTGCGATCCCGGTCGGCGGCACGGTGCTCAAACGCAGCTTCCGCGTGGATGCCGAGGGTCGGGCCGCACCCTATGCGCTGTTCGTGATGGAGCGCATGGCGCCGGGCTTTTCGCCCGACACCAACGATTGGCGTTTCGCGCTGATCGGCCCCGACGGAAACACGGTGGGGGCCACCAACGGCCCGGACGACGCCAAGGTGCGCTATTGTGCGGCTTGCCACGCGACGGCGCGGCGCCAGGATTTCCTGCTGTTCGTGCCGCCGGGTCTGCGCCTTTAGGCGCCAAGGAGCCGCCGACATGAACGCGATCCCGAAGCTCGATCAAGCCGACTTGACGCTGCTGCACGAACTGCGCGGCCATCGCCGCCGCCATCGCGCGGCAGCGGCCAAACCCGCCGCGATCGCGGCCGCACAGACCGCGCCGCCGGCCGCGAGCTTGGGGGCCGCCGCCGCCGACTGGATCACCGCGCGCGTCGGCTCGTGGCGATTCATCCTGTGGCAGAGCGGCCTGCTGGTGCTGTGGCTGTCGGCGAACGTGTTCGCCTGGGTGCAGGCCTGGGACCCGTACCCGTTCATCCTGCTCAATCTCGTGCTGTCGTTCCAGGCGGCCTATACGGCCCCCATCATCATGATGAGCCAGAACCGCATGGGCGACATCGACCGCGCGCGCGCGCAAGACGACTACAACATCAACCTCAAAGCCGAGCTCGAGATCGAAACGCTGCACCAGAAGATCGACCTGCTGCGCGAAACCGAAATCGCCCGGCTCGTTGCGTTGCTCGAGAAGCTTGAAGCGCGGCTCGACGCCAAAGCCTAGATGTCGAGTTCGCCCACGGCCGTGGCGTGTTCCTGGATGAAGGCCAGGCGCAGCTCGGGCTTGCGGCCCATCAGGCTTTCGACGAGGTTCTGCGTTTCCTCGAACGCCTCGCGATGGTCGCGGTCGGGCACCACCACGCGCAGCAGCGTGCGCTTCTTGGGGTCCATCGTGGTTTCTTTGAGCTGGGCTGGCGGCATTTCGCCGAGACCTTTGAAGCGGCTCACCTCGACCTTGCGGTTCTTGAACTTCGTCTTCATGAGTTCGTCCTTGTGCGCGTCGTCGCGCGCATAGACGACGTCGCCGCCCGCCGCAATGCGATAGAGCGGCGGCAGCGCCAAAAAGAGATGCCCGCTTTCGATGAGCTTGGGCATCTCGCGATAGAAGAACGTGATCAACAGCGACGCGATGTGCGCCCCGTCCACGTCGGCGTCGGTCATGATGATCACGCGCTCGTAGCGCAGCTTGGCTTCGTCGAAACTTTCGCCCGTCCCGCAGCCGAGCGCTTGCACGAGATCGGCGAGCTCCTGGTTGCCGCGCAATTTGTCGGCCGAGGCGGACGCCACGTTCAGGATCTTGCCGCGCAAGGGCAGGATCGCCTGGCGCTCGCGCGAACGCGCTTGTTTGGCCGAACCGCCGGCGGAATCGCCTTCGACGAGGAAAATCTCGGTGTCTTCCGACGACGAGGACGAACAATCCGCAAGTTTGCCCGGCAGGCGCAGGCGGCGCGTGGCGGTCTTGCGGTCCATTTCCTTCTGCGCCCGCCGGCGCGCGCGCTCGTCGGCACGTTCGACCGCACGCTCGAGCAATTGTTTGGCCGCCGCCGGATCGGCCGCGAGCCAATGGTCGAACTGGTCTTTGAGGGCACCATCGACGAGCTTCTGGGCCTCGGGCATGCCGAGCCGGTCTTTGGTCTGGCCCTGGAATTGCGGCTCGCGGATGAACAGCGACAGGAACACGATGGCGCCGTCGCACACGTCTTCGCCCGCGATCTGGGCCGCCTTCTTGTTGCCGGTCATGTCGCCGTAGCCGCGCAGCGCGCGCGTCAACGCCGCGCGAAGCCCCAGTTCGTGGCTGCCGCCTTGCGGCGTGGGCACCGTGTTCACGTAGGAATGCACTTCGGCGTCTTCGTCGCCGGGCCAAGCCACGGCCCATTCCAGACGCCCGCCCTGGTTGTCGAGCTTCACGTCGCCCACGAAGGGTTTGGGCGTGTAGCAGGGCCGCTTGCCGAGCGCTTCGGCCAGCGAATCCGCAAGCCCGCCCGGAAAATGCAGGCTCTGCTCGGGCGGAATGCCCCATTCGGGCTTCAGAAGATCGGGCGCGCATTTCCAGCGGATCTCGACGCCCTTGAACAGGAACGCCTTGGCGCGCGCCATCTTGTAGATGGTCTGCGGCTTGAAATGCATGTTCTTGCCGAAGATCTGCGGATCGGGATGGAACATGACGGATGTGCCGCGGCGATTCTGCGTCGGCCCCACTTTCTTGAGCGGCCCTTGCGGCACGCCGCGCGAATAGCTCTGCGCGTAGATCGTCTTGTCGCGCGCGACTTCGACCTCGAACACGTCCGACAAGGCGTTCACGACCGACACGCCCACGCCGTGCAGGCCGCCCGACGTGGCGTAGGCCTTGTTCGAAAACTTGCCGCCCGAATGCAGCGTGGTGAGGATCACCTCGAGGGCGGATTTTTTGGGAAAGCGCGGATGCGGGTCGACCGGAATGCCGCGCCCGTTGTCGCGGATCGTCACGGCGTCGTCGGCGGCAAGTTCGATCTCGATCCAGTCGGCATGGCCCGCCACCGCCTCGTCCATCGAATTGTCGAGCACTTCGGCGATCAGATGGTGCAGCGCCCGTTCGTCCGTGCCGCCGATATACATGCCCGGCCGCCGGCGCACGGGCTCGAGCCCTTCGAGCACCTCGATGTCTTTGGCGGTATAGGAATCGGCATTCTTGCCGGAATTCGAGAACAGATCGGCCATGGGGTCAAATACGCTATGGTTGGGGTGAAAGGCTCTTCCAGCGCCGGAGACTAAGCGCCATGGTCGATTCGATGCAAACCCCCGATTCGCGCCCGTCCGAAGCCAAACCCGCCGCCAAAGCCGCCCCCATACCGGAAGGCGAGCCGGTTCTGCGCGCCATCGCCATGCCGGCCGACACGAACCCGAACGGCGACATTTTCGGCGGCTGGCTGCTGGCGCAGATGGATTTGGCCGGCGGCAGCCTTGCAAGCCAGCGCTCGCGCGGCCGCGTGGCCACCGTCGCGATCGACGCGATGACGTTCCATCTGCCGGTCCATGTCGGCGACGAGGTGAGCTGCTATTGCCGCATCGAGCGCGTGGGCCGCACCTCGATCACCATCGCGGTCGAAACCTGGACGCGCGCGCGCGAGGCGAGCCAGCGCGTCAAGGTCACGCAAGGCGTGTTCACCTATGTGGCGATCGGCCTCGACCGCCGCCCGCGCCCGGTGGATGCGCCGGACGAAGCCGAAGGTGCGCCCGTATGACCGCCCCGGAAAAGCCGACGCAAGCCGATTGGGGCTTTCTCGACGAGCACGGCGTGGCGGCGAAAGACGACGCCAGCCCCGCCGCGATCGTCGCCGCGCGCGAAGCGGCCGCTCAGGCGTGGAACGCCAAAAGCCCGCGCGAAGGGGCAGCGCAAGCCGCGGCGGCGCTCGCGATCAGCGCCTATTGCCCGTCGGCTCTCGTGCTGCTGTCGCTGTTTTTGTCGCGCGATTTGCCGACGCGCGAAGCCTTCCTGCGCTTGGCGCTCAAGACGCATGCGATCGCCCAGGCGGCCGACGACAGCGACGCGCAGCGCTTGGCCGGGCTCGAAGCGCGCCAGCATCTGGCAAGCGTGCTGTCGGTCAAAGGCGAGCGCGACGCGGCGTTTGCGCAATGGCGCGAAGTGCTCGAT
Source organism: Rhodospirillaceae bacterium (assembly GCA_027490975.1). Classification (GTDB taxonomy): domain Bacteria; phylum Pseudomonadota; class Alphaproteobacteria; order CACIAM-22H2; family CACIAM-22H2; genus Tagaea. Next base: position 1,060 of record JAIXXA010000147.1, on the reverse strand, counting down.
GCCGACCAGTCCGATCCCAGCGAATGCCGCCACGATTTTGTCGATGCGCTGCTCGATGGCGGCCATACGACGGAAGCCGCCGCCATCGCCGACCGGTTCCCTGACGATGCAAGCGCGCGGCTCGCCTACGCGCGCGCTTTGATCGCGTTCCGCGCAAGCGGGGCAGGGGGAGCGGCCGACGTCGCACGCGCGAATGCGGTGAAAGCTAACGGCTTCGTGCCCGCCTATCTCGTCGGCGACCGCAAACCGCCGAAGGCCGCCCCCACGAGCATCGAGCCTGCCAGCCGCGACGAAGCGATCGTGATCGCCGTGAACACCGCGCGCGCTTGGACAACAACGCCGGGGGCGCTGGCCTGGATCAAGGCGGCGAAGCGCGGCGGGTAGGGGGCTGGGGCGATTTGCAGGGGGCGACTAGAGCGTGTAATTTGTCGCGCCGTCGCGTTCCCTGAGGTCTGCCATTTATGGCCCATTCGCCCAAATTGTCCAGCGCTGCCCAAGCGCGTTACGCGCGCAAGTGGGTTTGGGAATGACGACGTCCCGCAAGCCGGTGTCGCCGGGCAAGATGCTGACCGAAGAATTCATGGCGCCGCTCTCGCTGACGCAGACCGCACTTGCGCGGGCGATGGGCGTTGAGCGCCGGCTCGTCAACGAGATTTGCGTCGGCAAGCGTGCGATCACGGCGGATACGGCCTTGATGCTCGCGCGCGTGTTCGGCAACACGCCGGATTTCTGGCTCAACACCCAGCGCCGCACCGATCTGTGGGAAGCGCTGCACGATTCCAGGCGCCGTGCCCGCATTGCGCGCGCCAAACCGTTGGTGCGCGTGGCGTAACGGCCTACGCCCCCTTCGCCAAGCCCGGCGGGCGGTAGGAGCGTTCGCGGAAACCGGCCGAGTTGTTGGTGGTGAAGGTGACGCCGGCCGCTTTGATCGCCCCGTCGTCCACCTTGTCGAGCTTCGTGTAGCCCGGATGGTGGTGGGCCATGAACGGGTCGTTGCTGGCGGCGTTGTAGCAGAACAGCACCGTCCAGCGCCGGTCCGGGCTGCGGTTTTGGTCGCTGC
>JAIXXA010000164.1 GCA_027490975.1 Rhodospirillaceae bacterium | reverse complement strand
CGGTGCGCTGGTGCTGCCGATCTTGCACGAAACGATCCCGGTTGGCATGGGCACCACGCGCCTGGAAGTTCGGCGCGCGCGCGAAACCTCGCTAATCACGCGCGACCGCATGCGCGTCGACGTAACGACCGAGTTCTACGTGCACGTGGCGCCGAACGACGAGGCGATCGCCAAGGCCGCCCAGACGCTCGGCCATCGCACGATGCAGCCCGAATCGCTGCGCGAACTGATCGAGGGCAAATTCGTCGATGCGCTGCGCACCTCGGCCGCCGAAATGACGATGGAAGAGATGCACGAAAAGCGCGGCGAGTACGTCAAGCGCGTGCGCGCGGCCGTGGCCGAGGATCTGGTGCTGAACGGCCTCGAACTCGAAACCGTGTCGCTGACCGCCATGGACCAGACGGCGCTCGAATTCTTCAACCCCTCCAACGCGTTCGACGCCGAGGGCATGACGCGCCTCACAGAGCAGATCGAACGGCGCAAGAAAATTCGCAACGACATCGAACTCGACACGCTGGTCCAGATCCGCAACAAGAATCTCGAAGCAGAGAAACTCACGCTCGATATCGACCGCGAAAGCGAATACGCCAAGCTCGCCCAGGAACGCGAACTCGAGATCCGGCGCGCCGAGCAGCGCTCGGATCTCGTGCGCGAACGCGCCCAGCAGGAGCAGACGGCCGAGCAGGCGCAGATCGCGGCGCGCGAGCAGATCGAACGCGCGCGCATCTCGATGGAACGCGCCCTCGACGAAGAGCGCATCGCGCGCGAACGCGCCGTGCAGGAAATGGAAATCGAGCGCCGGCGCACACTCGAACTGGCCGAACAGCTGCGCGCCGTCGCGGTTGCGGAAGCGAGCAAGGCGCAGTCGATCGCCCAGGCCGACGCCGATCGGGCACGCGCCGAGGCCGTCTCGGCCGAAGAGCGCGTGTTCTCCGCACGCGAGATCGAGCAGGCCGAGCGGCGCAAGCAGATCGAACTGATCGGCGCGCGCCAGGAAGCCGAGCGCGAGGCCATCCGCCTCACGCTCGCCGCCGAAGCCGACAAGACGGCGGCTGGCGACCGGGCGGCCGCACTGCGCGTTGCCGCGGAAGGCGAGGCCGACGCGGAGAAGATCCGCGTCGCGGCCCTCAATCTGCGCAATGCCGCGGACGCCGCAGGCTTGCGCGGCATGAACGAAGCGCAGAACGTGCTCACCGATGCGGCCCGCGCGTCGGCTGCCCGCCTGCGCCTCATCGACAAGCTCGAATCCATCGTGCGCGAGAGTGCCCGACCGATGGAGAATATCGACTCGATCCGCGTGCTGCATGTGGAGGGGTTGGGCGGTTCGGCACCTGCCGCAGGCGGCGACGGCGGGCCGGCCAATCTGCCCGAATCGATTGTCAATTCGGCGTTGCGCTACCGCGCGCAAGGCCCGCTGATCGATTCGCTGCTGCGCGAATTGGGCATTCCCGGTGCGGCGACCGGCAAGATCGCCGACGGGCCGATGACGACGGAAACCCAGCCGCGCGACGCGAGCGCGTGATCCCATGCCCAAAGTCTACGTCTCCAGCGTGATCGACGCTTCGGCCGAACGTGTATGGCGCGAGGTGCGCGACTTCGCGTCCCTTCCCAAATGGGTTCCGGCCGTGGCCGAGTGTCGCATCGAAAGCAACGTTCCCGCCGACCAGATCGGCTGCGTGCGCGCCTTCAAACTCAAGGACGGCGGCATGTTGCGCGAGAAGCTGCTGGCGCTGTCGGACTACGATTTTTCGACGACCTATTCGATTCTCGAATCGCCGATGGCGGTCGAAAACTACATCGCAACCTTGCGCCTGGTGCCGGTGACCGACGGCGAACGTTGCTTCGCCGAGTGGACGGCCGAGTTCGATTGCGATCCGACGCGCGCCGAAGCGTTGGTCGACCAGATCGGCCGCGGCGTCTTCCAGGCCGCTTTCGACGAATTGAAACGCCGCGTGGCGCGGCGCTAGGCAAGCACGGATGGTCGAGGTCGTCTGCTCCACCGTGATCGACGCGCCGCTTGAAGCGGTGTGGGCGGTGCTGCGCGATTTCGCCGAAGCGGGGCCGATCCCGGGCAGCAATCTCGCGGGCACGCTCGAGGGCGGCCGCACGGCCGCCACGGTGGGCGCGACGCGCGCGGCCGCGACGCAAAGCGGGGACGGGGCCGCACTGCGTGAGCGCCTGATCGATCTCGACGACCGCAAGCACACGCTCAAAACCTGCCTTGTCGATACGCCTTTGCCGCTCTACGGCTATGTGGCGCACCAATCCTTGCGCCGCGTGACCGACGGCGACCGCACCTTCTGGCAATGGCGCGCGAGCTTCGCGACCGATCCGCAGCGCCGCGGCGATTTTGCCGAGCGCATCGCCGAGGACGTGATGGCGGCGGGCTTCGCCTCGGTGCGCGAGCGTGTGAGCCGCACGCGCAGCGCCGGCAGCGAACCGGCGGTGATGCGCGTTGCCCGCGCGGCAACGGCCGCAACGGCCCCGGGCCCGCTCGAAGCCGCGATCGTCCAGGTCAGCCGACATGGCGGTCCAGAAGTGCTCGAAAATGCCCGCGCCAACGTGCTGCCGCCCGGCCCTGGCCAGGTTCGCGTGCGGCACAGCGCGATCGGCATCAACTATATCGACGTCTATTGCCGCACCGGGGCCTATCCGTTGCTCACCCCGCCCGGCGTGCCCGGCATGGAAGCAGCGGGGATCGTAGTCGATGCGGGCGAAGGCGTCGTCGGGTTCCTGCCGGGTGACCGCGTGGCCTACGCCGCCCCGCCGGTCGGCGCTTATTCAAGCCTGCGCAACATCGCGGCCGACGCGCTCGTTCTCGTGCCGCTGTCGATCGACGACGAAACCGCCGCAGCCGCGATGCTGAAGGGTTTGAGTGCGGAGTATCTGCTGCACCGCGTGCACCGCGTGCGCGAAGGCGACCGCGTTCTGGTCCATTCGGCGGCCGGCGGCGTCGGGCTTCTGCTGTGCCAATGGGCCAAGAAGCTGGGCGCGGTCGTCATCGGAACCGTCTCGTCGGCCGACAAAGCCAGGCTCGCGCGCGACCACGGCTGCGACTATCCGATCGTTTCGCGCGGCACGGGCTTTCTGAAGGCCGTGCAGGACGCCACGAAGGGGAAAGGCTGCGACGTGGTCTACGACGGCATCGGCAAGGCAAGTTTCCTCGAATCCTTCGAGGCGCTCGCGATGCGCGGCCATCTGGTCAGCTACGGCCAAGCGTCCGGCGCGCTCGATCCTGTCGATCCCGCGATCTTCTCGCGCAAAAGTGCGAGCCTCACGCGGCCAGTGCTGTTCCACTACACGGCCGATCCCGAAACCTTGCGCGCGATGGCCGCCAATCTGTTCGCCGCGATCGACGCAGGCCTGCGGGCCGCCCCACGCCAACGCTACGCGCTGTCGCAAGCAGCACAAGCGCACCGCGATCTCGAAGGCCGCCGCACTGTCGGCGCCAGCATTCTCGTGCCGTGACGTTTCGACAAACCCCAAAACACAGGACGATTTCCCGATGAAACTTGCGCGCTTTGCGGTCGACGGAAAAACGGCAATCGGCGTGGTCGATGCCGAAAAAGGCACTGTGCAAGCGCTCACGACGCACGCGGACGACATGGTGCGGATCGTCGAGGCGCATGCGCTGCCTGCCCAAACGCTCAAGACGACGGGCCCGGTTCGCGCACTTGCCGATGTTGCGATTCTGGCACCGCTGCATGCGCCGCGCCGCAACATCATCTGCGTGGGCAAAAACTACCGCGAGCACGCGGTCGAGTTCGCGCGCTCGGGCTTCGAAGCGGGTGCCGTCGCGGGCGCCGAGGTCGATGCCTATCCCGCCGTGTTCAGCAAACCCGCCAGCACGATCTGTGCGGCAACCGATTCCGTAAGTCTGCACGCGCAAGCTACGTCCGCGGTCGACTACGAGGGCGAATTGGCCTTCGTCATCGGCAAGCGCGGCAAGGACATCCGCAAGGAAGATGCGTATTCGCACATCTGGGGCTATGTCGCGATCAACGACGTTACGGCGCGCGACCGGCAGAGGAACCACAAACAATGGTTTCTGGGCAAAGCGCTCGACGGGTTCTGTCCGATGGGACCGTGGATCGCCACTGCCGACGAGGTCGATGCGGAGGATCTCAGCCTTAAGACCTGGGTCAACGGCGAATTGCGCCAGGATGCGAACACCCGGGACCTGCTGTTCGACATCCCGACCTTGATCGCGACGATCTCAAGCGGCCTGACGCTGGAGCCCGGCGACATCATTGCGACCGGAACGCCCGTCGGCGTCGGCATCGGCATGAAGCCGCCGGTATTCCTGAAGACAGACGACGTCGTGACGATCGAAATCACGGGCTTGGGCCGCTTGCACAACCGCTTCTACTAGCGCCGCGCGGGAACCTTGATACCGTGAACCGCTGGCGCGCCGTAGTGGATGAAGGCGGGCACTATTGGCACCAACCAGCTGAACTCGAATTGGTAAGACGTAGCAGGCGCAGGCCAAGTACGATCTGGCGCATGAAAAACATGGCGCTCACAAGCGCAATGTGGAAGTCAGTCAAACTCGCCTTCCACGATCAAGCAAAATGAATCCAAACGGCACGCGCATGACAAACATCGCAATCGGAATCATCGGCGCGGGGTTGATTGGCCGCACGCATTTGGCGGAGATCGCTAAGCATCCGGATTTCGACCTTGTCGGCATCGCCGACATCAATGCCGAACAGGTCGCTGCCGAAAATCCTGCAGCACGTGTTTTCGCCGATTTCCGGCAAATGCTCGACGAGACCCGCCCCGTCGCTGTAGTCATTGCATCGCCGAACCAGATGCATGCGGAGAACAGCGTGGAATGTGCCCACCGTGGCATCCATATCCTGATCGAGAAACCGGTCACGGACACCCTCGATTCGGCCGCCACATTGGTCACCGAGGTCCGCAAATCCGGTATCCGGACCCTCGTCGGGCACCATCGTCGTCACCATCGGCAGGTCGCGGCGGTGCGTTCGCTGATCGGCGAGGGTCGGATCGGACAGATCGTTGGCGTCTCCGCCATTTGGGCAACCTACAAGCCCGAATCCTATTTCAAGGCCGCTCCCTGGCGCACACAAGCCGGCGGTGGACCGGCTCTGATCAATCTCATCCACGAGATCGATTTTCTGCGGTTCGCCGTCGGCGAAATCAGCGCAATCAGCGCAACGCTTTCGAACCGCCAGCGAGGCTTTGCAGTCGAAGACACGGCTGCCATCCTGATCGAATTTGAAAGCGGCGCGGTTGGGACATTTCTTCTTAGCGACAGTGCCGTCTCGCCATGGACGATGGAGCAAGGGCTCGGCGAGTCGCCGGCGTTCCCATCTAGCGGTGAAAGCAGCTACCGTATCGTTGGAAGTCGCGGCGCGCTTGAATTCCCAAATCTGATCGAGTGGACACAGGCCGAGGGCGAGCCGAGCTGGAATCGGCCAGTCCAAGCGCAGCGCATCAATGTTCCAACGATTAACCCTTATACCGCTCAGCTCGATCATTTCCGCGATGTGATCCGCGGCGTGGTGCCATCCATTCAACCTGTCGAAGACGGTGCTCGCACCCTGGTCGCGACCCTTGCAGTCAATGAGGCTTCGTCGGCAGGCAAGCGTATCGACCTGCGCGAACTTTATGCGGTCGTGACCTGACCAAAGGGCAGCGCCACACTAAGTCTCCAGCACCACTGCGCGGCAAACTATTCGACAGCGCCGGGTATGAGATGGTCGCCCGCGCGTCGTTCAAGAAAGACGCGCGGCGATATAGGACCTATGTAAGCCGCGCGATCGTCGAAGGACGCCGCGAACTCGCAGGTGAGGTAAGGTTTGTTCCTGCGCATGTCATTGAACCGCTGCTCTTGTCTGCCGTCGCCGGGCAGGCAGTCGAGCTACTCGATGAGGCCGCCCAGGCGGTGGCATACGGTCGTGATCGGCCCCTTTTGAATGGAGCAAAAGTTAGTTTAGATTGGCTCCTCTGGCTTCGCGCGTCTATTTCTCGCTGAACGCCTGGTCGAGGGCGCGGTAGACCGGATTGAGCATGTAGCGCAGCACGCTGCGCTCGTCGGTTTTGATGTCGGCCAGCACGGTCATGCCCGGCAGCAGTGGATTGCGGGCCGGATCGTCGCCCGCATAGCTTTTGTCGAGACCGATGACCGCTTTGTAGTAGGTGCGCCCCTGCGGATCGACGAGGGTCGAGGCCGACAGGCTCGTGAGCGTGCCCGGCACGCTGCCGAAGCGCGCGAAATCGTAGGTCGAGATCTTGACCGCAACCGGCTGACCGATGCGCACCTGGCCGATGTCGTTGGGCGGCAGGCGCGCTTCGACAACGAGTTCGCGGCCGATCGGTACCACTTCGAGCAGCGTGCCGCCGGGCGGCAACACGCCGCGCTCGCTGCGGACGCGCATTTCCTTGACCACGCCGCGCACCGGCGACAGCACCTTCGTGCGCGCGACCCGGTCGTCGAGGCGCACGCGCGCCTCCTCGACCTGGCGCAGTTCGGCCGTGACGCTGCCCACTTCGCGCATTGCCTCGGCCGACAGGCGGCTGTCGAGTTCGATCAGGCGCTGCTCGGCTTCGGCAACCGCTTCGCGCGCGCGCCCGATATTGACGGTCACAGTCGAAAGCTCCCCCTGCACGCGGTTCATCTCGCGCTGCACGTCGAGCAGCGTGATGCGCGAGTTGAGGCCCTGGTCGGTCAGACGCTGGCGCATGCCGAGCGCTTCGTTGGTGATTTCGATCTGGCGCTCGAGCGTGCGGCGCTGGCTCAGCAGCGCTTCGAGATCGGCACGCCTGCCGCCGAGTTGGCGCTCGAGCACCACGCGTTGGCTCGTGCGCGCGCGTTCCTGCGTGCGCAGGATGGCGGCCTGGTCGGCCGAAAGCCCCGTTTCGGTGGCTTCGGCGAGCGTGGCAACGCGGCCTTCGGCGAAGGCGCGCAAGCGCTCGGCCTGGAGGCGCAAGCTCGCCTCGCGCGAAGCAAGCTGGTCGCGCTCGGCGCTCGCGGCCGTCGCGTCGATTTCGACCAGCAGTTGGCCCTCTTCGACGATGTCGCCTTCGCGCACGAGAATGTGCGCCACAATGCCGCCTTCGAGATGCTGCACCAGTTGAACGCTGCCGGCCGGCACGATCTCGCCGGGGCCTTGTGCGATCTGCGCCACGTTCGTGTAGGCGGCCCACGCAACCGCCCCGCCCAACAGCGCAGCGATCAGCCACACGGCTGCGCGCATGAGCCAAGGGGCGCCGCCCTCTTCAAGATGGATCGCAAGGGTGAGATAGCGGATGCGGGCAGGATCGGCCCGCAATGCTGTCGAGGGCAGCGTCATCGAATGGCTCCGGGAACCGAGGCGGAAGGGTTGGCGCGCATTTGCACGATGCGGCCGCCGTCGAACGTGGCGACGCGGTCGCACAAAGCAAGATGGCTGGGACGGTGGGAAATCAGAACGATCGTTTGTTTGCCCTTGCGACGCTGCAGGGCCGCGATGAGGGCCGCATCGCCGTTCGCATCGAGCCATTGGCCAGGCTCGTCGAGCAGCAGAACCGAAGCCGGGCGCAGGAACACGCGGGCCAAGGCGATGCGCTGCAAGAGGCCTGCCGGCAAGCCGCTCGCCCCCTGGTCGCCGAGCTGCGTGTCGAGCCCGTCTTTGAGGGCCAGCACCTCTTCAAGGCCGCCCGCTTCGGCCAAAGCTGCATGCAGATCGGGCGTGCTGGCCGTGGGGGCCGCGAGGCGCAGATTCTGGGCGATCGTGCCGTAGAAGAGATGGCGGCTTTGCGGCGCATAGGCGATCGCCAGACGCAGCTCGGCCGGCGTCATCTGGCGGATGTCGAGCCCGTCGAGCTGCACCGTACCGGCCTGCGGCTGATAAAGCCCCATCATCACTTTGAGGGCGGTCGATTTGCCGGCACCCGAATGGCCCGCAAAGCCCACCATCTCGCCTTGCTTGGCGACGAAATCCACACCGAGCAAAGCGGGCTCGGCTTCGGCACGGTAGCGCAGCGACACGCGGTTGAGGGCGATCTGGCCGCGGAACACGCGCTGCACGACGGCCGGCGTCGCGCGGTCGGTGAGTTCGGGGCGCAGCCGCAGGAGCTGGTCGATCTGCGCCAAGCTCTGGCGGATCTGCGTAAGGCGCGACAGGGCCGCAATGCCGACCTGCAGCGGCGACAGCACGCGCCAGGTGAGCGCCATCGTCGCGACAAGCGCACCCACCGACATCTGCGCGTCGATTATGCGGGCCGCCCCCCACACGAGCACGACCGCACCGGCGAGCATCGTGAGTCCTTGCGAAAACGTCTGCAGCGCCGCGTTGGTGGCCTGCACCTTGCGCCCCTCGCCGACCGCCGAGGCAGACGCGGCGCGGTAGCGTTCGAGCCACGCATCTGCACCGCCGATCTGCTTGATGGCGCGCAGGTTCGACACGATCTCGACCGACAGCGCATGGCGCAGGCTGCGCGCCTTGCTCGCCCGCAACGAGGGGCCTTGCAGCAGCACGGCCCCGAAATAGCCCGACACGACCAAGACTACGCCCAGCACCAGCGGCACCCACACGAGCGGCCCGCCGAGCAGGCCGATCGCGATCAGGAACACGAACAGAAACGGCAGATCGAGGGCAACGCCGGCAAGCGGGCCGTTGAAAAACTCGCGCACGGACTCGAATTCCTTGAGGCGTGCGAGCTGCGTGCCGACGGGTGCCCCTTCGAGATACTGCGTGGGCAGCCGCAAGAGATGGCGCAAGACGGCAACCGAGATCAGCCGCTCGATGCGCGCGCCCACATAGGCAAGCAGGCGGCCGCGCAGCAGGCGCATCAGAAAATCGAACAGGAACACGACCGCCATGCCGACGGCGAGCGAGAGCAGCAAGTCGCGCGATTGCGTGCCGACGACCTTGTCGAAGACCGCCATCGAAAAAAGCGGGAAAGCAAGCGCGAGCAGATCGGTGAAAAATGTCAGCAACGCAAGCTGGCCCAGAATGGGGCGGAAGCGATGCAGCAGGCGCGACATGAACGAGGCTTGGGCCGCGTTTTCTTCGCGCGAAGTCTCGATCGTTTCGATCAGATAGATGGACCCCAGCGGCACGTCGGCCGCCAGCACGTCGCGCTCTTCGCCCGCATGCGCGTCGAAAACGCGCATGCGCGGCCCCTCGCGCGACAGAAGCACGCGCGGTGCGCCCGACGGGCTCACATGCAGACACGGCAGCAATCGCGGATCGATTTCGTCGGGCCGCTTTTTGTAGGGCTTGGTTGCGAAGGAGAGTTCCGCCAGCACGTTGCGCAAACCGTCGAGATCGAGATTGGCGGCAAAATGCGGCAGCGCTTCGACGATCACGCGCGGGTCGCCGCGCCAACCGAGCGCGTTCAACAGCGGCATCAGGCAGGCGGTGAAGGGCGAATGCGCCTGGAACGCCTCGAGCCTGCCCTGGCGCAGTTCTTCGGCCAGCGGATCGGCGCGCACGACGGCAATCTCGGGCCGCGTGCGTTGCGGCAGGGCGACGGGCTCGCTCATGCGGCACCGCGCGGGCGTTCGTGGAAGCGGCCGTCGTGCAACTCAATCACGCGGTCGGCGATGCGCAAGACCGAGGGCTGGTAGCTCACCAGCACCAGCGTGCTGCGGCCCTTGAGTTCGCGCAGCATGTGCACAAGCCGGTCGTTCGAATCGTGGTCGAGGCTGTTGTTGCTCTCGTCGAAAAGCACGATGCGCGGCGCGTCGGCCAATGCGCGCACGATCGCGATGCGTTGGCGCACGCCGCCCGGCAGCGCTTCAGGGTCGCCCAATTCGGTCTCGTAGCCCTGCGGCTGGGCGGCCACAAACGCGTCGAGCCCCAGGCGCGCCGACACGTCGAGGGCCGCGTCCACGATCGGGCCGCGGCGAAACATCGTCAGATTGTCGATAAGGCGCCCTTGGAACACCACGCCCTGGCGCGGCAGAATGCCGATCTCGGCGGGTCCGGGGCGCGCATCGTCGGCTTTGAGGACCGCGCCGTCATACGCGATCGTGCCCGCTTGCGGGCGCACAAGCCCCGCCAGCAGCGACAGCACGGTCGAGCGGCCCGTGCCATTGGCGCCGACGATCGCAACGCATTCGCCAGCCTTGATCGAAAGATCGGCGTTGTTGAGGATCGGACGCCCCGGGCCGTAGCCGAAATCGACACCGCGAAGATCGATCGCACCAGCCGAGACGTGCACCGCGCGCGCATCGCCCGCGGCCGGCTCCTGCGGCAACTCTGCGAGCGCCTGCAGACGTGCACGTTCGTTGCGAATGCTCTGGTAGTTGGTCCAAATGCCCATCGCGCGCATCAATGGCTGCAAGGTGCGCCCGGCAAGCAGCGAGCAGCAGGCGAGCTGACCCACCGTGAGATCGCCGTCGATCACCTGCATTGCGCCGTAACCGAGCACGGCCACGACCGCGAGGTTCGAGAACAGCATGCCGAGCGTTTGCGACAGGCTCGAAAGATTGGTGACGCGGTGGGCGCCTGCCGCGGCCTGATCCATCAGGCGTTCGTAGCGGCGCATCATCTGGCGCTCCATCGTCAGCGCCTTGACGGTGGTAACCCCGGTCAACACTTCGATCATGAAGCTGATGCGGCGGTCGTCCGATTGCGCGCGCGCGGCGATCGCATTGCGCAAGAAGACGGCGACGCCGAGGGCCGCCACGGCAAATGCCGCGAACACGGCCGCCACGACCCAGACGAGCGAGCCGCCGATGACCCAGATGAGCCCTGCAAAAATGAGCGCGAACGGCAAATCGACGAAAATCGTCGCGCCTTGATTGGCGTAGAACTCGCGCAGACGATCGACCGCTCCCAGCCGCTCGAGCTGCGTGCCCGACGAATCGCGCGACACGGCGACAAATTCGGCATTGAGCAAGCGCCCGATCGCCGCACACCCGACCGCATGCTCGAAGCGCGCACCCGCCCAGCTCGTCAGCATGTTGCGCGCACCGCGCAAAATCCCTTCGCCCACCAGAATTGTCGCGAGCAACAGCACCAGAAGGGCAAGCGTGTCAGTGGCAGCATTCGGGATCACGCGGTCGTAGATCTGCAGCGTGAAAATCGGCAGAGCCACGCCAAACAGATTAAGGGCAAGCGAGGCGACCAACAGCGTCGGGTTCAGCGCCATGCCGAGCCCGGCGCCCATCGGTATGCGATCGAATTGAGCCATTGCGCGTGCGACATCTCCCCCGGGCAGCCGCTGCGACGCAGCCCCCCGATTTGCAAACGACTATTATAATGACTGATAATTTCGCTGGACTCAAATTTAAAAAAAGACGATAATTTTAATTATCTAAATTTTGTCATCAATATCAATACTCTGCAGAATGCGTGAGGATATGGCTGACCCTAAATCGACGGTTATTGCCGACGAAGCCCTGGCAACGGCACCAAGCGCCGGACCGACCCCCGCTTTACCACCCCAGCCGCAGGCAACCCCGGCGCCACCGCCCGCCTCGATCATTGCCACAGACGCCACCGGCATGGGGGCGGTCCATTACGGCACCTTGATGGGCGACGAGCGCAGCTTTGCGCCCGCACCGCCCGCCAGTGACGGCCCAACCATCGTCTCCAGCAATATTCAGGTTGCACAGGCAACGGCGCCGCAAGCAACGACGTCAGAAGACGGCGCCGCCGCCAACACGTCGCTGGCGACCGGCGGCCAGCTTGCAACCAATCTCGAAGCCACGCTGCAAACCGCCCAAATGCGCGGCCCCACGCGCGAGGCGGAAAACGCTGTGCGGCCGACCGGGGCCGACGCGACCGCAGCGATCCCGAATGCTGACGTGCCGCAAGTCGCCAATGCGCCCCAAGGTGCCGGCCCCGAGACGATCGCGGCCCCCACGCTTGCCAACGCGCCGAGCGACACGGCCGCACGGGTTGCAACGAACACGACCGCTGCCGCCAATGCCCGTGCAACGGGAGAAACGACCGCCGCAGTACCTCCCTCTGCCGAAGCGCCTGCAGCGGCCGCTG
>JAIXXA010000117.1 GCA_027490975.1 Rhodospirillaceae bacterium | reverse complement strand
CTTCAGCGGACGCTTGTTGGCCCCCGTGATCACGCGGCCGCGGCGGCCGTTGTCGAACAGCGCGTCGACGGCTTCCTGCAGCATGCGCTTTTCGTTGCGCACGATGATGTCGGGCGCGCGCAGTTCCATCAGCCGCTTGAGGCGGTTGTTGCGGTTGATGACGCGGCGGTAGAGATCGTTCAAATCCGACGTGGCGAAGCGGCCGCCGTCGAGCGGAACGAGGGGGCGCAGTTCCGGCGGAATGACCGGGATCACGTCGAGCACCATCCATTCCGGCTTGTTGCCGGAATCGACGAAGGCTTCGGCGATCTTGAGGCGCTTCACGAGCTTCTTGCGCTTGGCGTCGGACGTGGTTTCGCGCAGTTCCTGGCGGATGCGGTCGCGCTCTTCGACGAGATTGATTTCGCCGAGCATGCGCTTCAGCGCTTCAGCGCCGATGAGGGCCTGGAACGCGTCTTCGCCGTACTCGTCCTGCGCTTTCATGTAGGCTTCTTCGGACAGGAGCTGGCGCATCTTGAGCGGCGTCAGGCCCGGCTCGACGACGACGTAGTTTTCGAAATAGAGCACGCGCTCGAGATCCCGCAGCGTCATGTCGACGAGAAGGCCGATGCGGCTCGGAAGCGACTTCAGGAACCAGATGTGGGCGACGGGCGACGCAAGTTCGATATGGCCCATGCGCTCGCGCCGGACCTTCGAGAGCGTGACTTCGACGCCGCACTTTTCGCAGACGATGCCCTTGTATTTCATGCGCTTGTACTTGCCGCACAAGCACTCGTAGTCCTTGATCGGCCCGAAGATGCGGGCGCAGAACAGGCCATCCCGCTCCGGCTTGAAGGTCCGGTAGTTGATCGTCTCGGGCTTCTTGATCTCGCCGTGCGACCAGGCGCGGATCTGATCGGGGCTCGCGATCGTGATCTTGATCTGGTCGAACTGGAGCGGCTTGGCGGGAGCGCCGAAGACGTTCGCGATTTCGTTCTGCATTGCCATCTAATTCTCCGTTGGGTCCCTTTTAAGGACCCGATGTCGGGTCGACGTCGGATACGGTTCTTGAAGCCTCAGAAGCCGCGCTGGTTGAGCTCGACATTGAGGCCGAGCGACCGCAGTTCCTTGACCAACACGTTGAACGATTCCGGGATGCCCGCCTCGAAATTGTCCTCGCCGCGCACGATCGCTTCGTAGACCTTGGTGCGGCCCGCGACGTCGTCCGACTTGACGGTGAGGATTTCCTGCAGCGTGTAGGCCGCCCCGTAGGCTTCGAGCGCCCAGACTTCCATTTCGCCGAAGCGCTGGCCGCCGAACTGCGCCTTGCCGCCCAGAGGCTGCTGCGTGACGAGACTGTAGGGACCGATCGAACGTGCGTGGATCTTGTCGTCCACGAGATGGTGCAGCTTCAGCATGTAGATGTAGCCCACCGTGACCGGACGGTCGAAACGTTCGCCCGTGCGCCCGTCCGTCAGCCACACCTGGCCCGTATGCTGCAGGCCCGCCTGCTCGAGCATGGTGTTGATGTCGGCTTCGCGCGCGCCGTCGAACACCGGGGTCGCGATCGGAATGCCGCGGCGCAGATTGGCGCCGAGATCGTAGATTTCCGGATCGGTGAGTTCGCGCCCGCCTTCGACGAGTTCGTCCTTGCGGTAGATCTTCTCGAGCCGCTTGCGCAGATCGCCCATCTTGCCGGACTTGCGCGCCTTGTCGACGATCTCGCCCACTTCGCGGCCGATGCGCGCCGACGCCCACCCGAGATGCGTCTCGAGAATCTGCCCGACGTTCATGCGGCTGGGCACGCCCAGCGGATTGAGCACGATGTCGACCGGCGAGCCGTCGTCGAGATAGGGCATGTCTTCGGCCGGCATGATGCGGCTGATGACGCCCTTGTTGCCGTGGCGGCCGGCCATCTTGTCGCCGGGCTGCAGCTTGCGCTTAACAGCGACGAAAACCTTGACCATCTTCATGACGCCGGGCGACAGCTCGTCGCCGCGCTGCAGCTTCTCGACCTTGTCCTCGAAGCGCTTTTCGAGCGCCTTCACGGACTCGTCGAACTGCTTCTTCAGCGCTTCGACGTCCTGCATGACCTTGTCGTTCTTGAGCACGACCTGGCGCCACTGGCCGGGCGTGTACTCGGCCCACAGCGCTTCGTCGATCTTGGCGCCCGCCTTGAGGCCCTTGAGGCCGCCGGCCACTTCCTGGCCGATCAGGCGCTCCTTGAGGCGCTGCGACATCGAGCGGTCGAGAATGCCGCGCTCGTCGTCGCGGTCCTTGGCGAGACGCTCGATTTCCTGGCGCTCGATCTGCAGGGCACGCTCGTCCTTGTCTACGCCGCGGCGCGAGAAGACGCGCACTTCCACGACCGTGCCCGCCACGCCCGGCGGCAGACGCAGGCTCGTGTCGCGCACGTCCGAGGCCTTTTCGCCGAAGATGGCGCGCAGCAGCTTTTCTTCCGGCGTCATCGGGCTTTCGCCCTTCGGCGTCACCTTGCCGACCAGAATGTCGCCCGGCTTCACTTCGGCACCGATATAGGTGATGCCGGCTTCGTCGAGGTTCTTCAGCGCTTCTTCGCCCACATTCGGGATGTCGCGCGTGATTTCT
>JAIXXA010000060.1 GCA_027490975.1 Rhodospirillaceae bacterium | reverse complement strand
GGTCGACCATCGGCAGCGTGATCCCTACCCTGGGTGCGGTGATTCCCGCTGCCGTCGGCGTCGATATCACCGGCCAGAATCTTCTGGAACGTCCCTTGTCGGATTCGCAGCGTCCGCTCGACGAGGCGCGGCTGCGCACGACCGCGATCGACGGCTTGGCGACCTGGGCGCGCACGCCGCCGATCCTGCGGCACGGCGACATTTGGTCGGAGGTCGAAAGCCTGATGCTGCCGTTGGCCGACGACGGCGAACGTCCCGACATTCTGCTCGGCGTCTCGGTCTATTACCGCTTCGACGGCACGTACGTCTGAGCGGCTCCGCCGGGGGCGCGGGGCTTGCGCGACCGCTGCGCTGGTTTGCGTTTGGGCGCGCAATAGAGATCGTAGAGCGTTTCGAGCACTTGCGTGACCGCAACGCCGGCAAGGCTGTAGCGGATCGTCTGGCCCTCCCGGCGCGCAGCGACGAGGCCAAGCGCGCGCAGTTTTGAAAGATGCTGCGACAGCGCAGCCGGGCTGAGGGCGACGATCTCGGCGAGGGTGCCGGCCGATTTTTCGCCGTCCAGCAGGCTGCAAAGCGCCATCAGCCGCTTGCCGTTGGCCATTGCGCGGAGCAGGTCAGCCGCCTGTTCGGCGTTCGATTCCAGAGCGTTGGCCGCGATTCTCCGCCGTTTCGTTTCCATCTTCATTATTTTAGTATTTTCGAATATACTTAACAAATAGTTTCACGTCCGAAAAATCATAGGAGCTTGCCATGGCCAATGTCGGATCGACCGACCGCCTGCTGCGTTTTGCTGGCGGCGCGGTGCTGCTCGCGGCTCCGTTCCTGCCGCCCTTCGCCGAATTCTTCGCGGCCCTCGGCCTCTGGAAATTCGCATCCGTCGCGGCGGGTGCGATCTTGATGGCGACGGCAGCCTTCCGCTTCTGCCCGGCCTATCGGCTCATCGGCATTTCGACATGCCGCATCCCGTCGCCGTGACGCCGCGATGACGGACGTTTCTTTTGCCGCCGCATTGGCGGGCGGCGCGCTGATCGGTGCGGCGGCCGTGCTGCTGATGCTGTTCGAGGGGCGCATTGCCGGCGTAAGCGGCATTGCGTCGCGCCTGTTGCCGCCCTATGCCGGAGCTTCGACCGGAGACGGATTGGCGGGCCGAGAATTTCTCGGCCGTGCAGCGTTTGTGTTGGGGCTTGCGGCGGCGCCGCTCGCCTGGGGCTTCGGCACAGGCACGATGCCGGATCTCGTCGTCGAAGCGGGGCCTGCCGTGCTCGTCGCGGCGGGGCTTCTGGTCGGCTTCGGCAGCGTTTTGGGCAGCGGCTGCACCTCGGGCCACGGCGTGTGCGGACTGTCGCGGCTGTCGAAACGCTCGTTTGTCTCTGTGCCGATCTTCATGGCGACGGCGGTCGCAACCGCCGTTCTAACTCGGCATTTCCTGTGAGAGGCACGATGGCGATCTTGGCGCAATTCGCGATCGGTCTGCTGTTCGGGCTTGGGCTCGTCCTCTCCGGCATGTCCAATCCGGCGACGGTGTTGGGTTTTCTCGACGTCTCGGCGATCGGATCGGGTGCTTGGGATCCGCGCTTGGCGTTTGTGCTGGTCGGTGCCGTCGGCGTCGCCGCACTCGGCTATCGCGCGGTGCTGCAGCGCCAACATCCGGTCTTCGCCGATGCGTTCCATCTGCCGACGGCGACAGCTATCGATGCGCGCCTCGCTTTCGGGGCGGCGATTTTCGGCGTCGGCTGGGGGCTGGTCGGATTCTGCCCCGGTCCCGCTTTCGTCGCGTTGGGTACCGGTGCACCGTCGGCGTTCCTGTTCGTCGCCGCGATGCTGGTCGGCATGGCAGCGGCACGGGCACTTGCCGCAAATCTCAGCCGGAATCGGCCAGGGCCAGCAGCATCCGGCGCATGATGAGGCCGGGCTTGTCCGACGGCATGTGCCGTTCGGCAGCCGCAGAATCGCGCAACGGCACATAGGGGTCCGTCGCTTCGAGCACGGCTTTGTCTTCGAGCGTGACCGCGCGGTCGAAAGCCACGGCCTTCGCGGCCGGAACGTCGGCCTCGCTGTCGTTGCGGTAGGCCCATTGCACAAGCCGCGTGTGGCCGTCATCGACGGGCACGGTCGCGGTCACGATGCGGTGGGCAACGCCGTTGGGGTAGGCAAGGTCGAGCTTGCGCAGGAACGGGACCCAATAGCGATGCACGGTCGTGCGCGTCGTGGTCTCGCCTGCAAGGCCGGAATAGGCGGCACCGATGGCGCGATTGGCGGCGCGAACGACCGTGTGCGCGACGAACCCGTCCGCGAATTCTTCGATGCTGTTTTCGGCCGGGATGGCATTGCGCGTCGCGCCGAACGTCGCCTGGTGCACGAATTCGATGTGCGCATTGTCGAACTCGTTTTCCATGAGGCGCAAGGCGCCGCATTCCCAAGTCTCGGCAAATTCGGGGATGCGCCGCCAGGCTGGATCGCCGTCTTCGGCGAAATCGGGGATGTCGGCTTGCGGCGTCTCGAGGGCGACCCACACATGGCCGAAGCGCGCCTTTGCCGCGAACGCGGCGATCTTGATGTTGCCGGTCGCGCCCGGATCGGCGCGTTGCGGGATGCGCACGCATTTGCCCGTGCGGTCGAACGTCCAGCCGTGATAGCCGCAAACGATGGCGCCGTTCTCGACGTGCCCGATCGAGAGTTTGGCCGTGCGATGGCAGCAGCGGTCGATGGCCGCGGCGGGTGCGCCCGTTTCGTCGCGCCACAGCACAAGATCGACGCCGAGCAGGCGCTGTGCGACCGGCCCGGCCGCGAGATCTTCGACGCGCACGAGCGGATACCAGAAGCGCTTCAGCGCCGGAATTTCCGAGAGTTTCATGGCGCCCCAGGCAAGCAAATCAGATGCCAGAAGAAGCGCAAGCCTCCGCCCTCGACGCGGTGCAGCGCTTTGTGCTGAGCTTCGTGCGGCCCAAACCGCTCGCGGAGCCTTTCGCGCATGACCGACAAGCCGACACTCGCCGACTATCCGCGCCACGCCCACGACAAGCTGCGCTATGCCGACACCGACCGGCAAGGGCACGTCAACAACGCCGTCTTCGCGACGTTTTTCGAGACCGGCCGTGTCGAATTCTTGTACGATCCGGCAGCCCCTTTGCATGGCCCCGATGGGGCGTTTGTGATCGCGCGCGTGGCGATCGATTTCGTCGACGAAATCCGCTGGCCCGGCAGGGTCGATGTCGGCAGCCGCGTCGCCGCGATCGGGCGCTCGTCGATCCGCCTCGAACAAGCTTTGTTCCAAGACGGCCGCCATGTCGCCTCGGCCGAAAGCGTGATTGTGCATGTCGATACGCGCGACCGCAAATCGCGCCCGCTGCCGCAAGCGACCCTTGTCGCCCTTGAAGCCTGCAAAGGGCGCTGACGGCCGCGACGAGGTGTAACGTCGCCTTGTTGCAATCTTTCGTTTTTCCCTTTGCCTGTCGAATATGCAACGTATAGATTTTGCTTCGCGCATATCGTGTGGGGGGAGCGGTTTTTTTATGTCGTCTGCCATTTCGCGTGCGGCTGGAGGGTGGGGGAGGCGCGCGCTTGTTTGCGTGATTGCGCTGTTGCTCGCGGGATGCGCGCGACCGGATCCTTTTGCCAAAACACGGCCCGAGCAGCTGTCGTCGGATCCGGGCCTTGCGACCGTCGTGATCGGCCAAACTTTCCTTGGAAATCAGCTCGTCGGCGAGCGTTGCCCGACGTCGCTTGGCGCGCATTGGTCAGGCGGCGGCGTGCCGGTTTTCGGCTTCGAAGTCCGAGCGATCGAGTGCGTGGGCAAGGATCAGGCGCCGACGCTCGATTTCAGCGTATTGCCCGCCAAATACACGGTCCTGCAGCTTCGCCCCGGCAATTATCGGCTGGAGCGGATCGAGAATTTCCGCCCCATGCAGGGCACGACCGCTACGCCGATCCGCGACACGCAGCCCACGCCGCGCGGCTGGCCGGACATGACCGTTCCGCGCTTTTCGGTCGCGGCCGGGGAAGTCGTCCATGTCGGCACGCTCGTCTTTCTGCGTGTCGAGCCGGTCCGGTTGCGCACGACGGCGAACCTTGCGGGTGCCCGGGCGGCATTGCAGGAGATCTGGCCCGAAGCTGCGGAACGGCTGGTCGAGCGGCGCATGCTTGTCGGCGCAGCGCCGAACCAATGACAGGGGTAAACGTGATGTTTAGAGCCTTCGTTCTTGCGGCAGCACTTTTTTCGTTGGCGGGGTGCGCTGGCCAGTCTATCGGCTATACCAGATCCGAGACGGCCACGGTCGTGGTCGGTTTCGAATATGTCGGCGAGCCGGTGGGCCTGCTGAAAACCTGCCCGCTGGGCCGGTTTCTCGGCGCATTTGCCGGAAACTTCAACCTCGTCTTCGACAAACTCGACGCAAAAAACGATTCGGGGTTGTTCGATAGCGTTTACGCTATGAACGGGCGATGCAGCTTCAGCGATGCGCCGGCAAGTGCGCGCTACACCGTCATGTATTTGGCGCCCGGCAGGCACGTTTTGAGAGGGGTCTACAACGCGGAGAATCGGCCATTGATCCGTTTCTCGAACAGTCCCGTGATAGCGGTCGCGGCGGGCGAAGTTCTTTACGTCGGCGACGTGAAGTTCTCCGGCCAGTTCGAGCGCTTCGGTCGTATCGGCGGGTCGAGGTTCTGGGTCGACATCAACGAGGAGGAGGCGCGCGCGGTCTTGCGCGCCGACAATGTACCGGCCGACAAGATGATTGTTCGACCCATGCAGTTCAACCAGACACCCGTCTATCAGTGATGCGGCGTTGTTGCCGAGGGTTTCAACGGCACACCGGCCAGAACGGCGTGGTCGGCATGGCCGACTGCGGGGGATTGCTCCGCGTCGAACTGATCCCCGCTAAGGCCGTATAGGCACCTCTCGACGGGCGGTGCGGCGAGGCGCAATGCGTTCGGCTCGATGCGTTCGGTTCAACGCATTCAATGGCATATGTTTTGCATTATCCTGGGGACATTTGTTGTTTCGATCGAACCAGGAGTTTTGCGCATGCGGTCGTTTGTTTACGGGGTCGTTGCGGCCCTTGTCGTTGCCACGGGTGCGTCGGCCCAGACTCCGGTGCGTTGGCTGAGCCAGACGCCGACGGTGCAAACCCAATATCCGATCGAATCGGCGGCGATGGCGCGGATTACGTCGGCCGGCGTGGGCCTGCGCGTCGACCGACAGGAGTTCATGGCGCTCGGCCTCAATCTTGCGGACGCGCTGCGCCTCGTTCGCGGCGGCTCGTACGACATCGTCTCCACGCAGGTCGGGCTCGCATCGCGCGACGATCCGTTCCTCGAGGGCATCGATCTCATCGGCGTCTCGACCGACATGGACGATCTCGAAGCGGCCGTGAAGGCCTATCGCCCGCTGTTCGACAAGCGCGTCGAGCAGCGCTTCGGCGCGCGCGCGCTTGCGATCTGGCCGTTCGGTCCGCAGGTTTTCTTCTGCAACCAGGCAATCAAGACACTCGACGATCTCAAGGGCCAGCGCGTGCGCTCCTTCACGCCGTCGATGTCGAAACTGCTGGAGCAGCTGGGGGCAACGCCTGTTTCGATTGCGTTCCCGGAAGTCTATCCGTCGCTGCAGCGCGGTGTTGCCAATTGCGGCGTCACTTCGCCCACGTCGGCCAACACCGGCCGCTGGCCCGAGGTGACGTCGCATCTGCTGCCGTTGTCCGTTTCGGGTTCTGTGCAGGCGCATCTCGTCAACGCCGCGTGGTACGCGAGGCTTTCGGCGCCGCAGCGGGACGTGTTGGCGCTCGAACTTCGGCGCATGGAAACCGAACTCTGGAACCTCGCGCGCAACACCAACGCGATCGCAACCAACTGCAGCATCGGCAAGGAGCCCTGCACGGCGCCGCACGTGAGCTACAAGATGACGCTCGTCGACGTGGCGCCGGCCGATCTCGAGCGCGTGCGCAAGATCTCGGCCGAGCAGGTTCTTCCCGAATGGGCCGAGCGCTGCGAGCGCGCGTATCCGAACTGCAAGCAAGCCTGGAACGGCAGCATCGGCAAGGTGCGCGGGATCACGATCCGCTAAATGCCCGGCACCGGTCCCTACGACAACGCCAATCCCGTCGCGCGCGTCCTGGGGCCGGTCGTTCGGGCTTTCCAGATCGCGTGCGGGTGGGCCTTGCTCGCGATCTGTTTTGCCACACTCTACGACATCGTGGCGCGGCGGCTTTTCGGGCACTCGGTCCAGGGCGTGAACGAGCTCGGGGCCTATCTGCTAGCCATCGTTTCGGCGTTCGGATTCTCCTCGGCGCTGCTCCAGAAGGCGCATTCGCGCGTCGATTTTCTCTACCCGTACATGCCGCCGCTGGTCGTCTCGATGCTGAACGTCGCGACGGCCGTTTCGCTCGCGGCGCTTGCGGCCATCGCGCTCTGGCAGGGCTGGAATGTGCTCGACGAGAGCCTGCTTTTCGACAGCCGCGCGGCGACGCCGCTGCAGACGCCGATGTGGATTCCGCAAGGCTTGTGGATCGCGGGGCTTGCCATGTTCGCGGGGGTGAGCGGCGCATGCGCGGCGCATGCCGCACTCCTGTTTTTGCGCGACCGCAAGCGTCTCGACGCGCTCTACGGTCCGTTGACGGTCGAGGGCCAGATCGAGGTCGAAACGCAAGGCACGTTGCCGCCCGGTTCGGAGGTTAAAGCATCGTGACGATCGGAATCGCCGCGGTTGCACTTGGCTTCCTCGGCATGATGCTGCTGCTGTTCCTCGGCCTGCATGTCGCAACCGTGCTGTTCCTCACGGCCGCCGTCGCGATCGAGATCTATTTCGACGGCGCGCTGATGGCCATCTTCGGCACGCAGCTTTGGAGCGCCATGGAGGACTACATCCTCCTGTCGATCCCGCTCTATATTCTGCTCGGCGAAATCCTCGTGCGCTGCGGTGCGACCGACAAGATGTACGGCGCCCTCGCGCTGTGGCTCGGCCGCCTGCCGGGCGGGCTTCTGCACACGAACATCGGCGCTTCGGCGCTCTTTTCGGCCGTGTCCGGCTCGTCCGTTTCGACGGCGGCGACGATCGCGACCGTTGCATTGCCGTCGTTCCGCCAGCGCGGCTACGACGACCGGCTCGTGCTCGGCTCGATCGCGGCGGGTGCCTCGCTCGGCAACCTCATTCCGCCCGGCATTGCCTTCATCGTCTATGCCGCCTTGACGAACAGCTCGGTCGGCCAGCTCTACGCGGGCGCCATCATCCCGAGCGTGCTGATGATCTTTCTTTTCATGGCGACGATCGTGGCGATCGCGGTGCTGCGCCCGGATCTGACGGGGCCCAAGGAGCCTAAGCGCAGTTTGGCCGAGCGCATCCGCGGCCTGGCCGACCTTACCGGCCCGGTCGTCGTATTCGTCGTCATCATGGGATCGATCTACACAGGCTGGGCAACCGTCACGGAATCGGCGGCGCTGTCGGTGCTGGTGGCGCTGGTCATCGCGGCCGCCAACCGCACGCTCAGCATTCGCATGCTGCACGAGAGTTTCGTTGCCACGGCGAATCTCACCGCGATCACGATGCTCATTCTGGCCGTGGCCTTCTTCCTCAATTTCGCGCTCGGCAGCCTCAACGTGACGCAGACTCTGAGCGCTTTCATCGCCAGCCTCGGCCGGTCTCCGACCGAACTCATGTGGATCCTCGCGGTCTTCTATGTCGTGCTCGGCGTCTTTTTCGAGACGCTGCCGATGATGGTTGGCACCGTGCCGATCGTGTTCCCGATCATCGTTGCGGCCGGCATCGACCCGATCTGGTTCGGCGTGTTCATGGTTTTGATGTGCGAACTTTCGCTGCTGTCCCCGCCGGTCGGCATGACGCTCTACGTGATCCAGGCCGTCCGGCGTGAAGGCAACATCCGCGAGGTGTTCGCCGGCACACTCCCGTTCGTCGCGGCGATGGTGCTGATGACGGCGATCCTGATCCATTTCCCGTGGATCGCGACCGAGTTGCCGCAGCGCATGTTTGCGCCCGACTGACGGGCGGAGACGGTCGGTCTTCGGCGCCTTCTTTGTTTGCCTCGGAATTTTGCTATCCTTTGGGCAGCATTTGGCGCCATCCGATCCGCTTTGCCGGAGCTGAACATGAATCGTCGCGAATTCGCCGCCGCCGTTGCCGCCCTTGCCGTGCTGCCGGCCGCGAATGGCAGTCCGGCCGTTGCTGCGGCGCAGGGTGTTGCGGCGCATCCGCGCCTGATCGTCGGGGCGGACGCATGGACGAGCCTTGCCGCCCGCCGCAAGGCCGATCCGGACCTCGATCGTTTCGCAACGCTGCTGCTGGAGCGCGCTCGCAGGGATCTCGAGCGGCCGACGCTTGAGTACAAGCTCGAAGGCCGGCGCCTGCTCGGCGTTTCGCGCGAGCTCATCCGCCGCGTGCTGCAATGGGCGTTTGCTTACCGCGTCGCCGGCGACGCCGTGTTCCTCGACCGCGCGCGCCGCGAGATGCTCGCCGTCGCGGCATTCGCCGACTGGAACCCGAACCACTATCTTGATGTGGCCGAGATGACGGCGGGCCTTGCCATCGGCTACGATTGGCTGTTCGACGATTTGCCTGCCGACGCGCGCACCAAGATCCGCCAAGCCATCGTCGAAAAGGGCATCGCTCAGGCCCGCCACGGCCACAAGACCTTTAAATCGACCAACAACTGGAACCAAGTCTGCATCGGCGGCATGGTGCTGGGCGCGCTGGCCGTGCAGGAAGACGAACCCGAGTTGGCGCGCGACCTATTGGAAGCGGCTCGAAAGGACGTCTTCGTCGGCTTGAATGCTTACAAGCCGGACGGCGTCTATCCCGAGGGGCCCAGCTACTGGAGTTACGGAACGACATACTCGGTGTTGCTCGTTGCCGCACTGCGCAATGCCAATCTGCCCGACTGGGGCGTGCTCGCGGCACCCGGCTTCGTGCGCAGCGCCGAATTCTACGCCCACTCGATCGGCCCTTCGGCCAAGCATTTCAATTTCGCCGACGGCAGCGAAGGGCAGGAATTGCCGGCGCCCATCGTGTACATGGCGCGCGAATTGAACCAGCCGGCACTGCTTGCGGCCAAGCGCGAGATGATCGCCAAGAATCAGGGCGTCTGGGAGCGCTTCGCGCCGCTTTCGATTCTGTGGTGGCCGACGGCCGAAAGCGGCACGCCGCCGGCTTTGTCTTTCTCTGGCCAGGGGCCGCAGCCGGTGGCGATCTGGCGCAGCGCGTGGAGCGACCCGAACGCGCTGTGGTTCGCGATCAAGGGCGGCGGTGCGGCGCACAATCACGGCCATATGGATGCCGGCAGCTTCGTCCTGGACATGGACGGTCTGCGCTGGGCGAAAGATCTCGGCATGCAGGATTATCTCAGCCTCGAATCACGCGGCATCGATCTGTGGAACATGAAACCGGAATCGTCGCGCTGGAAGGTCTTCCGGCTCGGCAGCGACGCGCACAATACGCTCACCGTGGCCGGTCGCCCGCACAGCGCAACTGCCATGGCCGAGCTTCGGATGGTGAACGAACGCGAAGCGCTGGTCGATCTTGCGGCGGTCCTGGGCCTGCGCCGGGCGACGCGTCGCGCCCGCTTTTCCAACGACGCGGTCGAGCTTGAAGACGAGATCGACGGTGTCCCACCCGGCCGAGAGATCCGGTGGGCGATGTGTACGGAGGCAGAGATCCGCATCGAGGGAAATACAGCGATCCTGTCGCAGAAGGGCCGGTTGCTGCGCATACGTTTTGTCGGCGACGCGGTTCGCCTCGAGATACGGGATATCGCGGCACCGCGCAGCGAAATCGACCATCCGAATCCAAACACGCGCCAGCTTATCGCCGCCGCGCCGACCGGGGCGAATTCGAGCTGGCGGCTTGGCGTGCGCTTCTCGCGCGATTGAACGAGGTGGGGCCGGCCGACTCAGGCGCCGAGATCAACAGGCGCTGGCGTTCCCTAGGGGATTCGAACCCCTGTATCCACCGTGAAAGGGTGGTGTCCTAGGCCTCTAGACGAAGGGAACTTGGGCCCGCAGAAGGCGCTCTATGTAGCGAGGTCGTTCGCGTAAATCAAGCCTCGAAGACGGGCTTGGCGGCGACGAGCGGCAGGCGCACGCAATCGAGGCGGCTCGTATGGCGCGCAACGGGCAAAAACGCCGCCCAAACGCCGTTTTCGGGGTCGTTTTGGCCTGCCAGCACGCGGGCGAGGGCGGACTCGGCCGCCGCAAAGGCGGCCGGTCCCCGGCCCTCGACGCTCGCGGCAAGGGCAGCCGCCGCCGCCTGGCACAGCACGCAGCCGCGCACAAAATGGCCGATACGGCGGACGGTGCCGTCCGATGCGCGCTCGATATCGATCGTCACGCGGTCGCCGCACAAGGGATTGTCGCTCGTATGGCTGTGCGTGGGCGCGTCGAGGCGCCCGGCATGGCGCCGATCTTTGGCGAGGGCGAGAATGGCGTCGTGGTAGAGGGCGTCGCTCACAGCAGGATTTTCCGCACTTTCGAGAGGCCTGCGAAAAACGCATCGATGTCGCTGTCGTCGCTGTAGAGGGCGAGCGACGCGCGCGTCGTACCGGCAAGGTCGAAGCGCTTGTGCAGCGGCTGCGCGCAATGATGGCCGCCGCGCAAGGCGACCCCCGCACTGTCCATGATCTGGCAGATATCGTGCGGATGGGTCCCCTCGAGCGCAAACGACACGACGGGTGCGCGCGCTTGCAGGCTTTGCGGCCCCAGCACACGCACGCCCGGCGTGGCCGCCAGCCCGTCGAGCAGGCGCTGGCACAGACGCGCTTCGGTGGCGGCAATTTCGGCCCAGGGCAGGGTGCCGAGCCACCTGCACGCCGCCCCAAGCCCGATCGCTGCCCCGATGGGCGGGGTGCCCGCTTCGAATTTCGCAGGGGCGGCGGCCCAGGTGCTGTGCGCGAGTTCGACCTGGGCAATCATCTCGCCGCCGCCCAGGAACGGCGGCATTGCATCGAGCAGTTCGCGGCGCGCCCACAGCACGCCGACACCGTGCGGCGCAAAAACCTTGTGGCCGCCGAATGCGTAGAAATCCACACCCAGGGTCTTGAGGTCGAGGGGGCCGTGCGGTGCGCGTTGCGCGCCGTCGAGCAAAACGCGTGCACCCACCTTGGCGGCGGTCGCCACGACCGAAGCGACGTCGAGCACCGAACCGGTCACGTTCGACACGTGGGCCAGCGATACGAGTTTTACGCGCGCATCGAGCTTCGTTTCGAGTGCGGAGAGATCGATGCGGCCTTCGGCATCGACATCG
Organism: Rhodospirillaceae bacterium; assembly: GCA_027490975.1. GTDB lineage: Bacteria > Pseudomonadota > Alphaproteobacteria > CACIAM-22H2 > CACIAM-22H2 > Tagaea. The sequence goes on along the minus strand of JAIXXA010000060.1, from coordinate 1,048 downwards.
AGAAAGCGCAGCTCGATGCCGCTGCGCGCGGCCAGCATCTGCCACGGCACGAGGTTGGAATGGTGCTCGAGCGCGCTCAGCAATACGGCGTCGCCGGGTTTCATAAGCGCGCCGAAGGAATGCGCCACGAGATTGAGGGCGGCCGTGCAGCCGCTTGTGAACACGATCTCCGACGGCGGCACGCCGAGATACGCGGCCACGTCGCTTCGTGCGGCGGCATAGGCGTCGGTCGCGGCCTCGGCCAAGCGATGTACGCCGCGTTTGACGTTGGCGCGCGAACTCGTTTCGAAGGCGCGCACGGCGTCGAGGACGGCAAGCGGCATTTGTGCCGTTGCCGCCGAATCGAGATAGGCGAGGCTCGGCGTCAGGATCGGGAACTGGCTTCGCAGGGCTTGCGTCATGCGCTTTTTCCCTGTGCCGCGCGATAGGCGCCAAGCGCCTCGGGTGTGTCGAGATCGGTCAGCACGCCGTCGTCGGGCATGTCGACTTCGCACACGGCATCTTCGTGGCGGCGGATGAGGCTGCGCGCGCCCTGGTCGCCGTCGAGGGCGGCCATCTCGGCGAAATAACGCCGCGCCCACAGGACCGGATTGCCGCGCTTTCCGTTGCGCGCGGCCACGCAGATGGCACGTCCTTCGAGCGGCGAAAAAGCGGCGATTAGCCGATCGACATGGGCGGGCGTCACGCCCGGCATGTCGGCGAGCAGCACGACGACCCCGTCGCAATCGGCCGGGACCGCAGCAAGCCCCGCGCGCAGCGAGCTTGCAAGGCCGCTTGCGTAGTCGGGATTGTCGACCAGAATTGCTTGCCGTTCCGCGAGCGCCGCCCGTGCGCGCGCCGCTTCGTTGCCGAGCACCACGATGGTTGCGGCGGCGTGCGAGCCGGTTGCGGCGGCGACGGCATGGTCGATCAGGCTGCGCCCGTCGATCTCGACGAAAAGCTTGTTGGCCGGCGCCATGCGCGAGGATTTGCCGGCCGCCAGCACGATCGCGGCGATGCGCGGCGCGCTTGGTGCGGCTGCGCCCGCGCGCGGGGTGGGGCGCGGGAT
>JAIXXA010000059.1 GCA_027490975.1 Rhodospirillaceae bacterium | reverse complement strand
TCGGGCAGCGGATCGAGAATGTCGCCGACACCGGCAATCCAGCAAGGGCGACTGGCAAGGCACATCGGCACGTCGGCGCCAAGCCGTGCCGCGAGGGCGTGCAGCTGGCTTGGCGGCAGATCGAGTCGCCAAAGCTGCCGAAGGGCGCGCAAAGCCGCCGCCGCGTCGGCCGAACCGCCGCCGATGCCGCTTGCGACGGGCAGGTTTTTGGCAAGCCGCAGGGCCACCCCGCGCGGGGTCGGCGCCAAATCCGCCAAAGCGGCAGCCGCCCGCAGCACGAGATTGTCGGGCCCCGCCGACAGGCCTGCTGCGAACGGCCCTTCAATCGCAAGGCTCGTTGTATCGGCAGCTGCGGCCGTCACGACGTCGCCGATATCGGCGAAGGCGACGAGCCCGTCGAGCAGATGGTAGCCGTCGGCGCGTCGGCCGACGACCTGCAGACTGAGATTGAGCTTGGCCGGTGCGGCTTCGACGATCATCGCGTGCGCGCAAGCTCGGCGGCGGCTGGGACGGGGCGTGCGCGTGCCCGCTGCCGCGTGGGTGCGGGGGCATAAAGCGTCTTGCTGGCCTCGACGATCGTCACCCCGCCAAGGGCCGGAAACAGCCGTGCCCCAACCCGCTCCCATGCGCGCGCCGAGGACAGCCACAGGCTTCCCGACAGCGGCGGCACGAACACGCAGTTGCGCGTCTGCTGCGGCACGAACAGATTGTCGCGCAGCAGACGCTGCAGCTGGCCCGAGGTGTAGGGGTGGCCGTGTCCGAACGGGGTATGGTCGAGCCTTGCCCAGATGCCGCGCCGGTTGGGCACCACGATCAGAACGCGCCCGCTGCCCGACAGCACGCGCCACACCTCGCGCAGAAACGGCCGCAGCGATTCCGCATGCTCGACCGCGTGCACGAGCAGCACGCGATCGACCGACATGTCGGGCAGCGGCAGGGCTTCTTCTTCGACGAGGCTCGTGGCGTTGGGCCCTTCGGGCGGCCAATGGAGTACGCCCTGCGGGGCTGGCATCATGGCGAGGCAGCTGGCGGCATTGCCCCGCCAATTGCGCAAATAGGGCACGGCATAGCCGAGACCCAGTACCGCTTGGCCGGCCGCATCGGGCCAAATCTCCTGCAGGCGCGCGTCGATGAGCCGGCGCGCGGTGCGGCCCAGGGGGCTTGCGTAAAAATCGCGCAAATCGACGACATCGGACCACATGACGCAAGCAGTTTCCGCCGCCAGCCCCCCAAAGGGCAAGTGCCGGATCAAGTACGTCTCCCAATTCCGCTGCAATCGCGTTTAGGATGCAGATGGGGAAGCGGGAAGGGACGCAAGCGTGGAGCAGATCAACCAAGCGATCTTGTTGGGCGGATTCCTGGTCGTGCTCAGCATCCTGGCCGGCATGTTCTCGTCGCGCCTGGGGGCCCCGTTGCTGCTCGTTTTTCTCGGGCTCGGCATGCTCGCGGGCGAAGACGGGCCGGGCGGTATTGCGTTCAACGATTTCAAGCTCACGTATCTTGTGGGCTCGGTCGCCCTTGCCATCATCCTGTTCGACGGCGCGTTGCGCACCTCGCGCCAGACGATCCGGCTGGCGGCCAAGCCCGCCTTCGTGCTGGCAACGGTCGGCGTGGCGATAACCGCGACGATCGTGGGCGCGATCGCGTTTTTCACGCTGTCGATGTCGCCGGTCGCGGCGTTTCTGGTGGGTGCCGTTGTCGCGTCGACCGATGCGGCGGCTGTCTTCCTGCTGCTCAATGCGCGCGGCACCGAAATCAACAAGCGCGTGGCCGCCACGCTCGAGGTCGAAAGCGGCCTCAACGATCCGATGGCCGTGTTCCTCACGATCGCGTGCGTCGAATATTTGCTGCATCCCGCGCCGCTCGATTGGATGCTCGGCCTGTTCTTTCTCAAGCAGATGCTGGGCGGGGCCGCGATCGGCATTGCGGGCGGGTTCGTGCTGGTATGGCTCGTCAATCGCGCGGAACTTGCGGGCGGGCTCTATCCGGTCTTGTGCGCAGCCTTCGCCGTGTCGATCTTCGCGGCCGCCCAATCGCTCGATGCGTCGGGATTCTTGGCCGTGTATCTCGCGGGTCTCGTGCTCGGCAATCGGCGCCACCGTGCGCAGGCGACGATCCTGCGTTTCCACGACGGGCTCGCCTGGATCTCGCAGATCGTGATGTTCCTGATGCTGGGGCTGCTCGTCACACCCTCGAAGCTGCTGCAGTATCTGGGGGCGGAAATCGCAATTGCGGTGGCGCTGGTGCTGGTCGCGCGGCCGGCAGCGGTGTTTTTGTGCCTGCTGCCCGCCAAATTCGACTGGCGCGAAAAAGCCTTCATATCGTGGGTGGGCTTGCGCGGCGCCGTGCCGATCTTTCTTGCGTCGATCCCGGTCATTGCGGGCGTGCGCGACGCCGAGGTGTTTTTCAACGTCGCCTTCGTCGTGGTGCTCGTCTCGCTCGTGCTGCAGGGCTGGACAGTGGGCATCGCCGCGCGGTTTTTGGGGCTCGCGCTGCCGCCGCAGATCGACAAGACCGAGCGCACCGACATCGATTTGCCGCTGGTGGCCGACCGCGATGCGGCAAGCTGGCGCGTGGCCGAGCACAGCCCCGCCCTCGACCGGCCTTTCGCCGACCTGCCGTTGCCGCGGCGCGCGCGAATCATCGCGGTGATCCGGGCGGGCACGCTGCTCAATCGCCAAGAGCTCGAGAGGCTCAGCATCGGCGACCAGATCATCGCCCTTGTGCCACCCGAACAGTCGATCGATCTGGACCGGCTGTTCGCGCCGCGCCCGGTGCGTCGCAAGAACATCGACGACATGGGCGAGTTCGTGTTTGCGGGCGACGTGAAGCTCGGCGTTTTGTGCGCGCAATATGGCGTGCCGTTCGAAGCGCCCAATGCCGAGCAGACGCTTGCCGATTTCCTTGCCGAGCGCCTCGGCCCCGACGCCATCCCGGGCGACCGCGTGGCGCTCGGGCCGGTCGAGCTCGTGGTGGGTGCGATCGCGCGCGGGCGCGCCACCAAAGTCGGCCTCGAGCTCGAAGCGCCTGACGAACGCCTGCCGGTCTTGCGCGCGCTGCAGCGCTTGGCCAATGCCTGGCGAAGCCTGCGCGGCCGGCCGCGCGCCTCCTGACGCCCATCGTTGATGCGGTTCGTTGAAGTGGGGCCCCCGAACGCCTAAGCTCGGGCGTTTTTTCGCCGATCCAAGAAAACGGAGTCGCCATGAAACTCGCCTTCAGCGGTGCCAGCCCCTATGCCCGCAAAGTCATGCTCGTCGCGCACGAATGCGGGCTTGCCGACCGTATCGAAAAAGTCCCCACCAGCGTGCGGCCCGACCAGCCCAACCGCGATTTGGGCCGCGACAATCCGCTGATGAAAGTGCCGACCCTGTGGACCGACGGCGGCGAAGCGCTCTACGACAGCCGCGTGATCTGCGCCTATCTCGATTCGCTGCATGGCGGGCGCAAGATCATCCCCGAGGCGGGCGGCGCGCGTTGGCAGGCGCTGCGCATCGAAGCCTTGGCCGACGGCGTTGCCGATGCGGGCATCCTCGTGCGCTACGAGAGCTTCCTGCGCCCCGAAGCGTTGCGCTGGAAGGAATGGATCGACGGCCAGACCGCCAAGGTGCAGCAGGGGCTCGACCAGATCGAGCGCGATGCGGCCCTGCTCGACGGCGAATTCGGCATCGGCCAGATCGCTGTCGTTTCGGCGCTTGGCTGGCTGCAATTGCGCGCGGTCGTGGGCGACGCGTTTGCCGGGCGTCCGAAACTGGCCGCCTGGATGCAGAAGATCGCGAGCCGCCCGTCGGTCGCGGCCACCATGCCGGTGGCGTAAGCGTTGGACAGCGCCGCCTCGATCATCGCCGCCCTCGATTTGCGTCCGCATCCCGAGGGCGGCCATTATCGCGAGACCTTCCGTCATCTCGATCCGGGCGGCGGGCGCGGCGCGATGACGGCCATCTACTATCTTTTGGCGGCGGGCGAGTTTTCGCACTGGCATCGCGTCGACGCGGCGGAGATCTGGCACTGGTATGCGGGCGCACCCTTGGTGCTGACCCTGTCGGCGAACGGCCACGATGCGGAGGCCAGAATCCTCGGCCCCGAAATTCTCGGCGGCCAGCGTCCGCAAGCGACCGTCGAAGCGGGCGTGTGGCAGGCGGCGACGAGTTTGGGGGCGTGGACGCTCGTCGGCTGCACCGTGGGGCCGGCTTTTGCCTTCGACGGCTTCGAATTGGCGCCGCCCGATTGGCGCCCGCAGCCGCGCTCTAGAAGCGGCTGAAGCGCCGGGCGCGCCACATCAGGCCCGCCACGATCGCGACATTGAGAAAGTTCCACGCAACGCCGTTGACGAACGCCATCGCGTAGCTTCCGGTCCAATCGAAAATGGCGCCCGAAAGCCAGCCGCCCAGCGCCATTCCCACAAGTGTGGCCATCAGCACGATGCCGACGCGCATGCCCGCTTCCGAGGCGGGGTAGATCGCGCGCACCACCAGTGCATAGCTCGGCACGATGCCGCCTTGGAACAGGCCGAACAGCGCCGAGATCGCGAACAGCGAGGCGAGCCCGTCGAAGAAAAGATAGAGGGCAAGCGCCGTCATCTGCAGGAACGAGCCGAGCAGCAAGGTGGCAAACCCGCCGATGCGGTCGGCGAGCAGGCCCGAGCCGATGCGGCTCGCAATTCCGCAAGCGAGCATCAGCGACAGCATCTCGGCCCCGCGCGCCGCACCGTAGCCGAGATCGGCGCAGTAGGCGACGATGTGGACCTGCGGCATCGCCATGGCCACGCAGCACGAAACGCCGGCGACCACGAGCAGGGTTTGGATCGTGCCGTTCGAAAGCCCAAGCTGAAGCTGCGGCGTCGTGCGTGCTGCCTGCGCGTCGGCTGCGTCGCCTGCCGCCGAAGGCGGCTTGGCGCGCAGCAGGAGGGCCAGCGGCAGCATCGTTGCCAGCACGAGCACGCCGATGCCGATATAGGTCTGGCGCCAGCCGAGCGTGTCGAGAAAGGGCTGCATCGCGGGCGGCCAAATGGCGCCGGCCAGATAGTTGCCGCTTGCGCACAGCGACACGGCGATGCCGCGCCGCCGGTCGAACCAGCGCGACACGTCGGCCATCAGCGGCCCGAACATGGCCGAGCTGCCGAGGCCCGCGATCGCGATCCCGTGCAGCAGCGCGAAGACGACGAGATTGTCGGCAAAGCCCGCCAGAAAATAGCCCGCCGCCATCACAAGCGTGCCGCCGAGCACCGGCAGCATGGTGCCGTAGCGGTCGCAGAGCCGCCCCATGACGATGCCGCCGACGGCAAAGCCCATCATCGTCGCGGTGTAGGCGAGCGACACGTCGGCACGGCTGGCGCCGAATTCAGCCTGCACTTGCGGCAGCACGACGATGACCGACCACATTCCGATGCAGCCGAGCGTCGAGAGGGCGATGGCGAGGACGAGCCGTCGCCAGCTTTGCGGTCCGTCGAGCGTGTGTGCGGTCACGCGTGCGCCGCCAGCAGCCGGCCGGCATTCTCGACGAGGCGTGCCACGGCCGCATCGAGCGTTTCGTATTTTTTGGCAAAGCAGAAACGGATCGTGCTGCGCATGCCGGCGTCCGCGTAGAAGGCCGAAACGGGGATGGCGGCCACGCCGGCATCGGCAACCATGCGGCGGCAGAAGGCGGCATCGTCGTCGAGCCCCATCGGACCCAGATCGACATTGAGGAAATATGTGGCCGCACTCGGCAGCACCGCGAACCCGGCCTGCGCCAGCCCTTTTGCCAGATGGTCGCGCCTTGCCTGCAGGTCGGCGCGCATCGCGTCGAAATGCGCGGCCGGTTTGGCAAGCCCGTAGGCGACCGCACTCTGCAGATTGGGGGGCGTGGTGAAGGTGATGTATTGGTGCGCCTTGGCGAGCACCTTCAGCAAGGCGGGTGCGGCAACCACAAAACCGACCTTCCAGCCGGTCAGATTGAAGATCTTGCCCGCCGACCCGATTTTGATGCTGCGTTCGCGCAATTCGGGCACGGCCAGCACCGACACGTGCCGCCGTCCGTCGAACAGCACATGCTCCCACACCTCGTCGGCGATCACGATCGCGTCGGTGCCCTGGAGCGCTTGGGCAAGGACCGCGAGATCGGCCGCATCGTAGACGCAGCCCGCCGGATTGAGCGGATTGTTGAACAGCACGGCGCGCGTGCGCGGGCCCACCGCGGCTTTGAGTTGCGCCAAATCGAAGCGCCAGCCGGGCGGCTGCAGCTTCACGAATTTCGGCACGCCGCCCGCCCGCTTCACGAGCGGAAGATAGGCGTCGTAGGCGGGCTCGAACAGCACCACTTCGTCGCCGGGTGCGATGCACGCAAGCAAGGCGCCCGCAATGGCTTCGGTCGCACCAGAGGTCACCATCGTCTCGCGTTCGGGATCGAGCGCGATATTCTGGTGGGCGGCATAGTGGCCAGCGATGGCGCTGCGCAGTTCAGGCAGCCCCATCATCGGCGGATACTGGTTCCAGCCCTCGACGACGGCTTCGGCCGCTTTATGGCGCACGTCGGCCGGGCCCGGATCGTCGGGGAAACCCTGGCCGAGATTGATCGCCGCATGCTGGCGCGCGAGCAGCGACATCTCTTCGAAAATCGACGTCGAAAGATTGGCGAAGATCGGGTTCAAGGGCGTCACTGCACCTGCAGAAGGTCGCTGAGGCGCGCAAAATGCCCAAGCAAGCAGGTCAGGTCAAATCAATTGAATTCCGGCCCTATTGATGGCATTTTGAAAGGAGTTGATGTTGATGTTTCCCAATTCCCCCTGTTCCTCAGAAAATTTCGACGGCTTAAATGACCAAGAGAACGACGCGTAACGACTCCGCCCCGTCCGACAGCGATTTCCAACCGGCCTTTCTGATGCGCCCGCCGCGCGCAACATCCGGCGCTGCGCCCATGGCGGCCCCGGCACCGGCACGTCGCCCCCCTGCGCCTCAACAAGCAGCGCCTCAACAAGCAGAGCCGCAACAAGCCGCCCCGCAGTCGCCCGTCCAGCAACCGGCGCCCGTCGATGCGTGGGCGGCCCCGCAGCCGAGCATGTATTCGCCGGCCGTGCCGCTCTACGATTCACCGCAGGCAGCGGCTTCCAGTGCGCCGCCGCCGCGCCCGTCCGCCGAAGGACCCGTGCACGGCATCGTCAAATGGTTCAACCACGCCAAAGGATTTGGCTTCATCCTGCTCGACGACGGGCGCGAAGTGTTTGTGCACAGCAATCGGCTCGATCCGAGCTTGTCGCGCGATCTGAAGCCCGGCCTCGATGCCGATCTGATGATCGTTCCGGTCGCCAAGGGGTTCGCCTGTCAGGAGCTGCGCCGCTTGGGCAGCGAGGCCACCCAAGCCAATCTCGAGCGCGTCGGCTGGAAACCGCAGACCGAGATCAAGCGCGCACCTCCGAGCGGCCATCAGACCGTGACGGCGGTCGTGAAGTTCTTCAACGCGCAAAAGGGATTCGGCTTTGCCGCCCCCGACGCCGATCTCGGGCGCGACATCTATCTGCCCGCCCGCGTGCTCGAGGCGGCCGGCCTTGCCGGGCCGCAGAGTGCCGGCATGTCGGTCGAGATCGACTACGTCAAGACCGAGCGCGGCTTCGAAGCGCTTGCGTTGCGCGCCTTGGCGCAAGCCGCACCGCAGTCGAGCCACGGCATGCACGGGCAGGGCTATTCGTCGCGGAGCGACGCGTTCGAGACCTACCCGTCGATGCCCGACGAGCCGCCGCATCGCGTGCTGGGGCCCGGCGATTTCGTGGAGCCCTGGCGCCCGGCCTGACGGCCGATTTGCGGGCGCCGCATCCGGAGGATTTCGATGCGACGCGCGCTGCTTGGTTTGACGGTTCTGTTGGCGGTCTTTGCGGGGCTGCGGGATTCCGCCTTTGCCGTGCCTGTCGATCTCGAACTCGTGCTGGCGGTCGATGTGTCCTACAGCGTCGATGCCGACGAAGCGCGATTGCAGCGCGAGGGTTATTTCGCGGCGCTGCGCCATCCGCGCGTGCTGCAGGCCGTATCGTCGGGCCCGCACCGCGCCATTGCGGTGACTTATGTCGAGTGGGCTGGCAGTTTCTATCAGCGCGTGGTCGCGGATTGGACCGTTCTGCGCGACGCCGCCAGCATCGAGAGTTTCATCGCGCGCATTGCGGCCGTCCCGCAGCAGCCCGCCAGCCGCACCTCGATCAGCGGGGCGATCGATTTCTCCGCACGACTGTTCGATGACAATGGCTATGAAGGCACGCGGCTGGTGATTGACGTTTCGGGCGACGGGCGCAACAACCATGGCCGTCCGGCGCGCGACGCGCGCGACGCGGCCGTCGCCAAGGGCATCACGATCAACGGCTTGCCGATCTTGAGCGGCAACGAAAATTTCGGCCGCCCCGCCGAAGACGGGCTCGAGGAGCATTACCGCGAAGAGGTGATCGGCGGTCCCGGCGCATTCGTGATCCCGGCCGAGTCCTTCGCCAATTTCACGAGCGCCATTCTTTCGAAGCTGGTGCGCGAGATCGCAGGCACGCTCCCGCAGCTCGCGAGCCCGGTCCCTTAAGCGCCATCCGTCGGCTCGAATTTGAGGGCCACACCGTTCATGCAATAGCGCAGGCCCGTGGGCCGCGGCCCGTCTTCGAAAACGTGGCCCAAATGGCCCTTGCACGCGGCGCAATGCACCTCGATTCGCGTCATGAAGAATTTGCGGTCCTCGCTGCGGCCGCACGCGTCGGGCAGCGTGTCGGTGAAACTCGGCCAGCCGGTGCGGCTGTCGAACTTCTTTTTGGAATCGAACAGCGGCGCGTGGCAGCCTGCGCAATGGAAAATGCCCGTGCGCTTTTCGCGGTCGAGCGGGCTCGAGCCGGCGCGCTCGGTACCGTGGCCGCGCAGCACCGCGTATTGCTGCGGCGTCAGTATGCGCCGCCACTCTTCGTCGGATCGTTCCATCTGTGCTGTCCTTGGGGGGCTTCGGCGAGGAGGCTCAATTCGCCAGCCACACGCCGGCGAGGTCCTGGTTGAGATAGTGCGAGGGCAGCGCCTTCCAACCCTGAATGCGCTTGTCGTAGACCACGATGCGGTGCCACCACAGCAGCGGAGCGGTCATGCTGCGCGACAGATAGCGGTCTTCGAACTCGCGGATCAGGCGCTTGCGTTCGGCTGCGTCGCCGGTGCGGCGTTGGCGCTCGAAGAGATCGTCGAGTGTGGCGTCTTCGTACAGCGAGAAGTTCGTGGGCGAGCGCGAGCTCGACACGTAGAGGCGCAGCATCTGGTTGGGGTCGTCCACGTCCACGCAGTTGGAGTCGAGGCCAACCTCGTGGTTGCCCGCGATGTAGGCTGCCTTCTGCTGGGCCACTTCCATCGGGGATTCTTCGACCTTGAAGCGGTCGCGCTCGGCCGGCGTGAGGCCGCGGAACTCGGCCATGATCTGGCCGCCTCGCAGCGCATTGACCATCACGGCGCCCGACATGAAGACGATGCGGAAGCCGTCGAGATAGAGTTTGCCGGATTCGAAACAGGTGGGGTTGCGCAGTCCGGTGCGATGCGAGCCGCGCGATTGTTCGGGAGGGGCCCGTCCCGTCGATCGAAACGCTCCAGTTTTCGGCGAGGTCGCTGCGGATCTCCGGGAACTTTTCAGGATCGTATTTGGGCCGCGTCGAATAGAATAGGCTCGGCGTCTGCATGGCCACGAAAGCGGTGGTGTTGATGCAGTCGTGGCTCGTCGGCTCGGAATTGACCGCGAACACCAGCGTCCCGCCGCGCTGCAGCGTTTGCGTTGCGGCAGGCGCGTCCGCAAAAGCGGCGTGTGCGCCGAAAAAGCTGCAGACGGCCAGAAGCATCAGACAGCTGGACAATTGGACTTCTCTTCGCATTCGTTTTTTGTCCTTGAAAACAAGGCTAACGCGCCACGTCCGCCAAGGGAAGGGCCGCGGCTGCTGCTATGGCGACTTGTGCGCCGGACGCGAAGCGCATAGCGCGGCCAGCGTTTAGGCGTTCTGCCGATAGATTCCTTCGAGAAACGCCCCTGCTACGCCGCGTACCATCGACGAGGTGGCCATGACATCGCCCGAAATGCCGGCGAACGCTTTTGCCATGGCACCTTCGCAAACGCTTTCGAGCTGCCTGAAATCGGTTTCGCAGCGCTTGCGAAAACAATAGCCTTGGATGTGTTCGGTTCCGAAGTCCGATCGCGGGCATGGAGAAGAAACTTGCAGATTGTCTCGCTTGAAATGCTCGAAGCTGCCGTCGTACGCGATCTCGAACTGGTGGGATATCCCGAGGGCGCATGGGTCCCGGCCAAGCGGCACGGCGAAGCGCCGGTTCTCGACGTGCTGATCGCGGGCGGCGGGCAAAGCGGGCTTGCGGTCGCCGCCGAACTCAAGCGCGCGCGCGTGGCGAACATTCTGGTCGTCGACGAAGCCGTACCAGGCGGCGAGGGCATCTGGCGGCGCTTTGCGCGCATGAAGACGCTGCGCACGCACAAAAAAGTCACGGGTCCCGACATGGGCGTGCCGAACCTCACCTTCCAGGCCTGGTACGAGGCCCAGCACGGCGCCGCCGCGTTCGCGGCACTCGGGAAGATCGACAAGGGCGACTGGCAGGCCTATCTCGCCTGGTTCGCGCGCGTTCTGGCTTTGCCGGTGCGCAACCGCACGCGCTTCGAGGGTGCGACGCCCGATGGCGATCTTTTGCGCATCACGCTGACCTGCGACGGGCGGCGCGAAACCGTCTATGCGCGGAAGCTCGTGCTGGCGATGGGAATCGAATCGAGCGGCCGCTGGTGGATGCCGCCCGAGATCGAAGCCCTGCCGCCGGAGTTGCGCGCGCACACAGCCGATGCGATCGATTTTTCGCGGCTTGCCGGCAAACGCGTGGCGGTGGTCGGGGCGGGAGCTTCGGCCTTCGACAATGCGGCCACGGCCCTCGAGCACGGGGCGGCCGAAGTCGTCGTGCTGTGCCGCAGGCCCGAGCTGCAGCGTGTGCAGCCCTACAAGATCATCGCCAATGCGGGTTTTCTCGGCAGTTTCGCGAGCCTGCCCGATGCGCTGCGCTGGCGCCTCGCCCACCATCTGCTGACCGTGCGCGAGGCTTTTCCCAAAGAAACTTGGGAGCGTGCGCGCCGCCATCCGAATTTCCGGCTTGCGACCAATGCGGGCGTGCTTGCCGCCTTCGCGCAAGATGGGCGCGCGGTGCTGCGCACGCCCGTGGGCGACATCGTGGCCGATTTCGCGATCGCCGGGACCGGGTTCGACGTCGATCTCACCCTGCGCCCCGAACTCGCCGGAATTGCCGAACATGTGGCGACATGGGGCGACCGCTACGTGCCGCCGGCCGAATTCGCCAATCCGCGGCTCGCGCGCTACCCGTATCTGGACGCGAACATGGCCTTCATGCAGAGGAGTCCGGGTGCGGCACCGTGGCTCGGCCGCATCCACTGTTTCAATTTCGGCGCGACCGCGAGTTTCGGGCCGTCCGGCTCCTCGATCAGCGCCATGAAGTTCGCGGCTCCGCATCTGGCGCGCGCGCTCGTGCGCGATCTGTTTTGCGCCGATATGGACCATCACGCGCGCGCACTGCTCGACTATTCGACGCCCGAGTTCGATCTTATCTGAAGCGCGCGTGGGGCCCGCGCTAGAGCGTGCCCGTGTACGAGACGTCGGCGATGCGGCCGCTGGCATCGACCGGATCGGCCCCCAGCAGCAGGATCATCTCGACCGTTTCGCCGTCTACGGCGAGCGGCAGATAGAGGCGCGGCGGCGTGTAGGTACGCATGTCCACGCACGGCAGATTGTCGCTGCGGTAGCGCGGCAAACGCGCGGCGCAGATGCCGCGCAGATTTTCGAGCATCGCCTGGCGGTCGCTTGCAAGGCCCGATTCGGAGACGAGCTGGCCGGTCGGATCGCTGTTGTGGTAGCGCACGAAATTCGTGCCGACCAGCCGGTATCTGAAATCGTGCCCATCGGGCAAGGCGTTCGCCGCGACGTCGTATATCGCGATCCAGCCGAGCCAAGGCTTCAGTTCCGCCACGTCGAAATCGCGCCGCGCCGGCAGCAGGCGCCCGGCGCGCTTGGCATCCCACAGCGCATAGAGCCGTGCGATCCGCGCGCCGCAGATTGACAGAAGACCTGGGCCATCGATCAGGCCGGGCAGTTTTGGCGACGGATCGGGCATGAAAACGGTCACTTTGGGTTTCTGGGAAACAGGGAACGGCGCGCGGATCCGCCGGATTTCGAGGCGATCCAATTCGACATGACGTCCGCACGATGTGGATCAAATCGTGCCGACGGTCGCGTTTGTCGTCGAGCGCGCCACTCTCTCGGGAAAGCAATTTATCTAAATTTTCCTATATATGCAGTGCTCGTGACTTTTTCGAGTTTTTCGGGTATGGTTTTTGGGAATCAGCAGAAGCTGGTTTCATCCATTCCAGAAGGAAGGAATATACTATGTCGAACTCCATCAACACCAATGTTGGTGCGTATACGGCGCTGGCGTCGTTGCGCGTGACTCAAGCAGGACTCGGCGTCGCCTCCAAACAGGTTCAGACCGGCTATCGTGTTGCCGATGCACAAGACGACGCCTCGACCTTCTCGGTGGCGCAAGGCATCCGCGGCAACCTGCAGGCCTACGGCGCCATCCAGGCGTCGCTCGCCAACGGCGTCGGCATCGGCTCTGTGACCCAGGCGGCCCTCACCAACATCTCGAACCTGATCGGCAATCTGCAGGCCAAGATCACGCAGTTGGCCGACGGGTCGATCAGCCAAAACCAGCGCGACATCTACACGGCCGACTTCAACGCGATGACCTCGCAGGTCGCCAACTTCATCAGCCAGGCGAACTACAACGGCACCAACCTGCTGTCGGCAGGCTCGACGGCCAAGACGTTCTTGGCCGACACCAACGCAACCGTGCTGACCTTGACCGCGCAGTCGTCGGTCGATGCGGCCTTCAACACGTTCGCCACGACCGCCAACATCGTGGCGACGGCATCGGACGCGGCCGCAGGCCTCAGCAGCCTGTCGACCTTCCAGCAGGCGGTTGCCACCTCGCTCGGCGCCAACGCTTCGGAAACGCGCTCGCTCACGCTGCAGTCGAACTTCGTGAACTCGATCGTGGACGCGACGACGACCGGCCTCGGCGCCATCGTCGACGCGGATATCGGCAAGGCTTCGGCTTCGGTGCAGGCGCTGCAGGTTCGCCAGCAGCTCGGCATCCAGTCGCTGTCGATCGCCAACCAGCAGCCCTCGGTGCTGTTGGGGCTGTTCCGCTAACGCGCCGCGTCTTCGGACGCGCGCTCCAAACGCAACGGCGGCGGGGACGGTCTTCGGACCGTCCCCGCTTGCTTTCGATCGGCGTCTGCCGGTCAAGGCTCGCGTGCGGACTCCGCGTGTTGGAGATCTCGACGCACCGCTCGCCATTTTCCGCCGTCGGAAGCCGAAGCACGCTTCTGCGCTATGCGCATCGAGCGGAACCGGGCGGCACTACGCAAACGAAAAAGCCGTGGACGATCTCGTGGCGGTCAGAAACCAAAAAAGTGCTTCGATGCGCGAGAAGCGCCGTGTTTGCGGGCTTCTCGGCGCCTGCAAAACCCCACTGTCGGTACGCGTGGGAAGGAATGGCGGTGGATGTAGTCCAACGAGCCGAAATCTCTCCGCGCAATGATAACAGGGAAAGATACAGGGATTCTGGCGGGCGAAAATGTCTCCAAATCTCAGGCAAAAGTAGGTATTTTTACCAATGGTGCTCGTTTGGCCGAGTTCTGGAGGCGGCTACGCTGTCTGTGCAGCCTCTGATGGAGCATTGCCAGAGATTGATGCCTGACGGGATGTGGGGCTGGGGACAGACAACCAAGACAATTCGCGGGAGGAGCTCGACGAGCTGATCTGGCCCAATTCGATGATCAAGGCTGCAGCGCTGTTCAACGTATCCAACACCTACCTCGCCCGCATCTGCTCTCTCCGTCATGTCCCGAAGCCGCCGCGGGGATACTGGGCGAAGCGCGCCGTCGGCAAAGCCCCGCCGCTGCTGCAAATTCGGCATTCGCCGAAGAGTCCACAGATCAGCCGGGATTGCGCGCTTAAGATGCGCGTCCATAGACTGATCCAGGGAGCAAAGGGGCATTTCGAATCTGGTCGACCAATCGACGAAGATGAATATCTCCGGCCCTAAATGAAGCTACTTGTCGATATCAGGACGTCAAAGGCGACCCATGATAGAGCGTTGGAGTTTGCAAACGCGCTATCCAATGCTTTGAATCAGCAGGTCATCGCCTTCTTCCGGCCTTCTCAAAGTCACTGGCGTGCCGTAGTGGGTGTCGGTGAGCACCTTTGGTCCGAGACGAGAAAAGTCGATAGAATCCGCTAACATGCGGACGTATATCAATTTTCTTTCAGATTCTAAGGCTGCCAAGTTTAGTCCATTTCTTCCATTCGGCTTGGTTCAAAAAACTCGGTCAGCTCAGGTCATCCGCTAGAATAACACGGCGAGCATC
This sequence comes from Rhodospirillaceae bacterium, assembly GCA_027490975.1. GTDB lineage: Bacteria > Pseudomonadota > Alphaproteobacteria > CACIAM-22H2 > CACIAM-22H2 > Tagaea. Next base: position 4,669 of record JAIXXA010000059.1, on the reverse strand, counting down.
TTCCGGGGGCCGCCGCTTATCCTGCCACGGGTGTCGTCCTATTCGCCTCGCTTGCGGATATCGGGTCGAGCGGCTGGATGGTCAGCGTGATCTTCGGCAAAAAGGACCGCGACGCGGCCGTATTCCTCAATGGGGTCACCTAGGACTAGGGCGACCTTGCTGTTTTTGCTGTGGTGGATCCAGCGGCGGCGACCCGAGCCCGCAATGGCCAGAGGCGCGCGATACGCGTGCGGCAGTGTATTTGAATTCAGGGATCTTGCCGACCGGATCGAGTTCCGCGTTCGTCAGCCGGTTGGCCGGTGCCTCGCCGAAGCAGAAAGGCATGTAGATCATGCCGTCCGGTACGTCCGGGTCGGCGCGCATGCTGACTTCGAGCGCACCATGGCGCGTTTCAACGCGGACGGCAGCACCCTCGGCAAGTCCGTGTGCCGCGATCTCGCGTCGATTCATCGAGGCGATCGCGACGGGTTCGAGACTGTCGAGCATCGCGGCCCTGCGCGTCATCGCCCCTGTGTGCCAATGTTCGAGCAGCCGGCCGGTGCTGAGCACCAGCGGATAGGCGGCGTCGGTTTCCTCGCCCGGTCGCAGGAAATCGACGGGCACGAGGCGCGCCCGGCGTGTCTTCGTGGGGAACCCGTCGCCGAACAGGATATCGTGGCCGGCATGATCGGAATCGTCGGCGGGGTAGGTGACCGCGCCCTCGCGCAGCAGCCGCGCCCACGGCAGACCGGCGAGCGAGGGCATCGTGGCACGCATCTCCTCGTACACCTCATCCACGCCGGCATAGCGCCAGTCGAGGCCCATGCGCCTTGCGATCTCGACGATCAACTCCCAATCTTGCCGCGCATCGCCCGGCAGCGGAATGACTGGTCGGCCGATCTGCACCTGCCGGTTTGTGTTCGTGAAGCTGCCCAATTTCTCGGCATGCGCCGAGGCTGGCAGGACCACGTCGGCCTGCCATGCCGTCTCGGTCAAGAAGATGTCCTGGACGACAAAATGTTCGAGCTTGGCAAAGGCGGCGCGCGCATGGCTCTGGTCGGGGTCCGACATGGCCGGGTTCTCGCCCATCACGTACATGGAGCGAATCTCGTGCCGGTCGATCGCATCGATGATCTCGACAACGGTCAGACCGCGTTTGGAATCGAGCGCCCGGCCCCAGCGCTTCTCGTAGTCCGCGCGGGCACTCGCATTCTCGACCGGATGGTAGTCCGGATACATCATCGGAATAAGGCCAGCGTCCGAAGCGCCCTGGACGTTGTTCTGGCCGCGCAGCGGATGCAAGCCCGTGCCGGGTCGGCCGATCTGACCGGTGATCAGGGCGAGTGCTATCAGGCAGCGTGCATTGTCGGTGCCGTGGATGTGCTGGGAGATGCCCATGCCCCAGAAGATGATCGAGCGCTTCGACGTGGCGTAGCGCCGGGCCACGGCGCGAAGCGTGACGGCATCGACGCCGCAGACCGGTGCCATGCGCTCGGGCGCATAATCCGCGACACGCGCCGCAAGTTCGTCGAATCCGTCCACGTTCGCCGCGACATAGACCGGGTCGTAGAGTTTCTCGGCCACGATAACGTGCAGCAGCGCGTTCAGCAACGCCACGTCGGTGCCTGGCGTGAAGCGCAGCGCATGCTCGGCATGGCGCATCAGCGCCTGGCCACGTGGATCGATGACGATCAGGTGCGCGCCGCGCCGTGCGGCCTGCTTGAGAAATGTCGCCGCAACCGGATGGTTCTGCTCGGGCCTCGCACCGATCACGACGATGCAGTCTGCTTCCTTCGCTGCGGCGAAGGGGGCGGTGACGGCGGCCGAGCCCACGCCTTCGAGCAGTGCCGCGACCGACGAGGCGTGGCACAAGCGCGTGCAGTGATCGACATTGTTGGTGCCGAAACCCTGGCGCACGAGTTTCTGGAAAAGATACGCCTCTTCGTTGGAGCCCTTGGCGGAGCCGAAGCCGGCAAGCGCGCCGCCGCCATGCGTGTCGCGCACGCGTTTGAGGCCTTCGGCGGCGCGGCCAAGCGCCTCTTCCCACGTCGCCGGACGGAACACGGCCCAAGGATCGGCCGGGTCGATGCGAATGTCACCGGATTTGGGCACGCCGTCGCGCCGGATCAATGGCTGCGTCAGCCGGTGAGGATGGCGCACATAGTCGAACCCGAAGCGCCCCTTCACGCACAGGCGATTCTCGTTGGACGGCCCCTCGCGCCCATCGACCTGCACGATCCGGTTGCCGACGACGCCCACGCGCGTCTGGCAGCCTACGCCGCAGAACGGGCACAGCGTATCGACCGAGCGCTCGGGCAGCGTCGTTCGACGGATTGCGGCCTCGTCCATGAGGCTTTTCTCGAACAGCGCACCCGTGGGGCAAGCCTGCACGCACTCCCCGCAGCCGACGCAGGTCGATCCGCCCATCGTGTCGGCCAGGTCGAAGACCGGGGCCGTATCGCAGCCGCGATGTCCCATGCCGATCACGTCGTTGACCTGCACCTCGCGGCACGCGCGCGCGCACAGACCACAAGCAATGCAAGCTTCGAGATTGACCGCGATGGCGGCGTGCGATGCATCGTGCCCGTCGGAGCACCGCTCGCGCTTCGGCAATCGCCCGGCGACAACGCCCAGTTTCTCCGCCCAGTGCCAGAAAGGCGCGTCGGGGTCCGGGCTGTCGGCGCGAGCGGGCATGTCGCTGGCAAGCAATTCGAACACCATGGTACGGGCTTTTGTCGCGCGCGGTGTCGCGGTCGAAACTTTCATGCCCTCGGCAGGTTTACGAATACAGCTTGCCGCCAGCACGCGCTCGCCTTCGATCTCGCATACGCAGGCCCGGCAATTACCGTCGGGCCGGTAGCCCGTCGAATCGAGATGGCATAGATGCGGGATCTCGTTGCCCTCGCGCTTGGCGACATCCCATATCGTCTCGCCCGGTGCCGCGACCACCGCCGTGCCATCGAGCGTGAAACCGATCGGACCGCTCATTGCGACTTCCCGTCGGCGAAGTAGCGAAGCACGCTGCGCACCGGGTTGGGAGCCGCCTGGCCGAGACCGCAAATCGACGCATCGCGCATCACGGCCTCGAGATCGCCGAGCGTGTCCGCCGACCAGTCGTCGGCGGCAAGCAGGGAAGCCATCTTTTCGGTACCCGCCCGGCACGGCGTGCACTGGCCGCAGGATTCGTCGCGGAAGAAGCGGATCAGATTTCCGGCGACGGCACGCGGATCGTCGGCCTGGGACAGCACGATCATGGCATGGCTGCCGACGAACGCGCCGTGCGCGTCGAGCGTGCCGAAATCGAGCGGCTGATCTGCAAGCCTTGCCGGCAGTATGCCGCCCGACGCCCCGCCCGGAAGATAGCCGAGCAGTTCGTGGCCGGGCGCCATGCCGCCGCAGAATTCGTCGATCAACTCGCGCGCGGTGATGCCGGCCGGTGCGACCTTCGCGCCGGGCGACGCCACGCGGCCCGAGACCGAAAACGTTCGCTTGCCCTTGCGGCCGCGCCGCCCGGCATTCGCGAATTTCTCGGGGCCGTCCTCGAGAATCTCGCGCAGCCAGTGCAGTGTCTCGACATTGTGATTGAGCGTCGGCCGCCCAAAGAGACCGCGCTCGGCGATATAAGGCGGGCGATGGCGCGGCAGACCGCGTTTGCCCTCGATCGATTCGATCATCGCCGACTCTTCGCCGCAGATATAGGCCCCCGCTCCGCGACGTAGCTCGACATGGCCGGGTGCGACCAGTCCCGCGCGCTCAAGCGCAGCGATCCCGTCGCCGAGGATCGTGCGGACGGCCGGATACTCGTCGCGCAGATAGATGTAGATACGTTGCGCCTCGACCGCCCACGCGGCGATCAGAATGCCTTCGAGCGTGCGATGGGGGTCGCTTTCCAGATAGTGCCGGTCCTTGAAGGTGCCGGGCTCGCCCTCGTCGGCATTTACCGTCATCAGGCGCGGAGCTGGCTGGGCGTGCACGCTCTTCCATTTGCGCGCGACCGGAAAACCCGCCCCGCCAAGTCCCCGCAGCCCCGACGCGTCGAGGGCCGCGAACGTTGCCAGACGCGCGTCGGCGGCTGCGCGCAGCCTTTCCAACAGCCGGTAGCCGCCCTGCGCACGATATGCGTCGAAGGCAATGTGGGGCGGAATCGCGGCGTGCGCGTTGTCCAAGGCAACGGCGTCGGAGAGGCGGTCCTGCGTGGCACTCTCGATCGCGTACTGGCCCAGCATTGCAGCGGGAGCGGCAGCGCAGCGCCCGATGCAGGGGGCCGCGACGACACGGACCATGGCGGGATCGGTGGCCGCACGCATCGCATGAAGCAGAGCCTCGGCACCCATCATCGCGCAGGACAGCGAGTTGCAGATGCGCAGCGTGCGTGCGGGCGGCGGCGTCTCGCCTTCCTTCACAACGTCGAAATGGTGGTAGAAGCTCGCAACCTCGTAGATTTCGGCTTCCGACAGGCGCATCTCGTGCGCGAGCGCATTGAGATGGCGCGCAGCGAGATGGCCGCGACTGTCCTGGATCAGATGCAGATTCTCGATCAACCGATCGCGCGTGCGCGGCGCCGTACCGAGGAGCGCGCGCAGTTCCGCCAGCGCCGCCTCGTCCATCGTCCGGCCTTTCCGCCCGCTCTTTCGCTCGCCCCCGGTTTGCGACGGCATAGATACGGTTTCTCCCGCGTTTCGACCCACAT
>JAIXXA010000126.1 GCA_027490975.1 Rhodospirillaceae bacterium | reverse complement strand
GAGCACGAGCCCGGCCAGCGACAACGCCGTATAGCCGATCTTGTAGCCGTTCGCGCCGAAGCGTTCGCGCAGGTTTGCCCGGGTCCCGCGCAACGTCGTGACGAGATGGGTACCCAAGAACAGCAACAAACCGAAGATCAGCATCGACATTGGCGTTCACTCGCATTTTCGGATGGCGAAGGCCGGATTAGGCGCGAAACATCCCTATTTCGCAAGTTCTTGCGTGCGCACATACCATCTGGCATCTTCGCGAACCCGAAGTTTTGCGGTGTCCGCGAGTCTTCGTGCAATGAATTGAACCACAATAAAAAATGGGGGTTTACTGTCATGTCCGGTGCGTTTTGGCTGATTATTGCCTGCGGTATTCTGGCGATCCTTTACGGGATCGTCGCGTATCGCCAGGTCGTTGCCGCGCCTCAAGGCAACGAAACGATGCGCAACATTGCGGCGGCGATCGCGGAAGGGGCGGCCGCCTATCTCAATCGCCAGTACCGAACGATCGCGATCGTGGGGGCGGTTGTCACGCTGATCCTCGTCTTCACTTTGGGCATCCATGTCGCACTCGGCTTCGTCGTCGGTGCCGTGCTCTCGGGAGCAGCAGGTTACGTCGGCATGAACGTGTCGGTGCGTGCCAACGTGCGCACGGCTGAAGCCGCGCGCGGCGGCCTGCAGCCGGCCCTCGACATCGCGTTCAAAGCAGGTGCGATCACCGGCTTGCTGGTGGTGGGCTTGGGCCTGCTCGGCGTTGCAGGCTATTTCGGCGTGCTCAGCAACTGGAAGGGGGCCACGTCGCGCGCCACCATCGAAGCGCTCGTCGCCTTGTCGTTCGGTGCGTCGCTGATCTCGATCTTCGCGCGCTTGGGCGGCGGCATCTTCACGAAGGGTGCCGACGTCGGTGCGGACCTCGTGGGCAAGGTCGAGGCGGGCATTCCCGAAGACGATCCGCGCAACCCGGCCGTGATCGCCGACAACGTGGGCGACAATGTCGGCGACTGCGCCGGCATGGCGGCCGACCTGTTCGAAACCTATGCGGTAACGATTGTCGCCACCATGCTGCTGGCCGCGATTTTCTTCACGGGCGAGCAGACGCTGACCATGATGATGTATCCGCTGCTGATCGCGGGCGTGTGCATCGCGGCCTCGGTTGTGGGCACCTACTTCGTCAAGCTCGGCGCAGACAACAACATCATGATGGCGCTCTACAAGGCGCTGATCGTGACCGGCGTGATCTCGACCGGGCTCATCTTTGTGGTGACGCAGCAGTATGTGGGCTTGGACACGAAGATCGGCGACTCGACCGGCTTCGGCATGTTCGTGTGCGCGCTTGTCGGCATGGGCGTTACAGCGCTGCTGGTGTGGATCACCGAGTACTATACGGGCACGGAGTATCGCCCGGTGCGCTCGGTTGCCCACGCGTCGCAGACCGGCCACGGTACCAACGTGATACAGGGGCTGGCCGTGTCGCTCGAATCCACATTCCTGCCCGTCGTCGTGATCTGCGTGGGTATCTTGGTCGCGCACATCACCGGCGGTCTCTACGGGATCGGCATCGCGGCAACCACGATGCTGGCTTTGGCCGGGATCGTCGTCGCACTCGATGCCTACGGCCCCGTCACCGACAATGCCGGCGGCATTGCCGAAATGTCGGGTCTGCCCAAGGAAGTGCGCAAGTTCACCGACGCGCTCGATGCGGTCGGCAACACGACGAAAGCCGTGACCAAGGGCTATGCCATCGGTTCGGCCGGCCTTGCGGCGGTCGTGCTTTTTGCGGCCTACATCTACGACCTCAAGCACTACTTCCCCAACATCGCCGACTCGGTGAATTTCAGCCTCACGAACCCGTACGTGGTCGTGGGTCTGTTCATCGGCGGCTCGCTGCCCTTCCTGTTCGGGGCAATGGGCATGACGGCGGTCGGCAAGGCGGCGGCTTCGGTCGTCGAAGAAGTGCGCCGCCAGTTCCGCGAGATCAAGGGCATCATGGAAGGCACCGCAAAGCCCGACTATGGCCGCGCGGTCGACATGCTGACGGCGGCGGCGATCAAGGAAATGATCGTGCCCTCGCTGCTGCCGGTCCTGGCACCAGTCGTGCTCTATGTGGTGATCAATCTCGTTGCGGGCCAGGCGCAGGCCTTTGCCGCGATGGGGGCGATGCTGCTCGGCACGATCGTCACGGGCCTGTTCGTCGCCATCTCGATGACCTCGGGCGGCGGCGCTTGGGACAATGCCAAGAAGTACATCGAAGAGGGCCATTACGGCGGCAAGGGGTCGGACGCCCACAAGGCGGCCGTCACCGGCGATACGGTCGGCGACCCCTACAAGGACACGGCCGGGCCTGCGGTAAATTCGATGATCAAGATCATCAACATTGTCGCAATCCTGCTGCTCGCGATCCTGGCGGGCGGGGCCAGCTAAGCGCTGGTTTCCATCGCTGCGTAAACGAAAACGGCCCCGGACGACAAATCCGGGGCCGTTGCTTTTTTGCGTTGCCTTTTTGCTGCGCGAGGCGCCGCGTTAGCGCCGGGCGCCCGATCTGTTGTATTTGCCGACCGTGCCGATCAGCTGTTCGATGAAGGTGAGTTCCTTGCCCGGCGACGGCGTGGTGCGCGTGACGGGATCGATCACGATGCCGTCCTCGTAGGAATAGCGCCGCACTTCGGCCAATTGGCCGGACCCGTCGAACTGCACGACGACCACGCGCTGCTCGAGCACTTCGGGTTCGAAGAATGCAAATCTGTGCGTCTTGCGCACGACGTAGTACCAGCTTTGGTCGGCGTCGAACACGCCTTGCGAAGCGGGGGTGCCGAGCAATTGCTGCACGTCGTCGCGGGTCTGGCGCCCCGGCTCGAGGCGAGCCAGATCGTCGTCGTTGGGCACGAAGCCGCGCGTCTCGGTAAAGCCGAGCGAACAGCCGCCGAGCCCCAGCGAGGCCGCCAGGGCAAGGCAAGCGACAGTCAACCGGGGGGGCGAGCGGGTGAGGCCAAGCATCTCCGTTGATTCCCTCGTCTGTTTGCGCCACATCATAGCGACGATAAGTGGGCTGTCGCGCGCGCGGTGTCAATGGAACAGGCTTGGGAACAGGCTGGACAGCAGGTCGGGCGACAGTCCGGAAGGATATGGACGGCAATGGTTTTCACGAGGATTTTCAAGCGCGACGCGACCAAAGCGGGGGCCCAACTGCTGTATCTGGCTCTGGCGACGCAAGCACGCGATCCCTATTTCTACGCGGTTGCCGGCGTGCCCGATTCGCTCGACGGCCGCTTCGATGCGGTCGCATTGCACGCGTTTCTGGTGCTCAATCGCCTGAAGCGCGACCCGGATCCGCGTGCGGCGGCTTTGGCGCAGAATCTCGTCGATTTGTTCGTGGCCGACATGGATCGCTCGGTGCGCGAGCTCGGCGTGGGCGACATGGGCGTGTCGCGCCGCGTGAAGCAGATGGCGCAAGCGCTCTACGGGCGCGCTGCCGTCTACGAACAGGCGCTGGCAAGCGACGATGCGGCGCTGCTGCCGGCCGCGCTTGCGCGCAATCTCTACGGCACGCGCGAGAATGTGCCGGCCGAGGAGATTGCCTGTGTCGCGCGTTACGTGCACGCCGCGGCGACTTCCCTCGCCGGGCAGTCGCTCGACGCGCTGGTGCTCGGGAAGATCGTGTTCCCGCCGCCCGCCGGTGCTGCATCGTGAGCGAGTTTCCGCGCCCCTTTGCGCTCGATGCGTTGCGCGAACGCCCTGTGCGCCATACTGTGACGGCGACGCCCGCGGAGTGCGCGGCCCTGGCCAAACGCTTCGACGTGCTTGCGATCGATCGGCTCGAGGCGAAGCTCACCTTGCAGCGCGTCCGCGCCGGGCGCGCCGTGCGCGTCGAGGGGCGCATCGCGGCGGCGTTGCAGCAGGCATGCGTGGTGTCGCTGCAGCCGGTGGCGCAGAAGGTCGTCGAGAAGTTTTCGGTATTGTTCGTGCCGGCGGAAGATCTGAAGCCGATCCCGGTCGATGCGGACGGCGAGATCGACGTGGCCGCGATCGCAGCCGAAGACGAGCTCGAAGAATCGTTGCCCGACGGGCCGCTCGATCTTGGCGAACTGGTTGCCCAGGAATTCGCGGTGAAGATCGATCCTTATCCGCGTGCCGACGGCGCCCAGTTTCAGCCGCAATGGGGGGCGGCAGAGCCCGTCGATGCGCCTGAAGGCAAGATCAAGCCGTTTGCCGACCTCAAGGCAAAGCTGGCCAAGGAAAAATAGCCGGAACATGACAGAAAGAAGACTTGAGCCGGACGGCGGAATTGTCTATTTAGGCGCCTGAATTCCGAACGACGTTTTGGTTTGACCGGGTTTGCCCCCGCATTGCTGTGTCGGGGCGGCTCACGGACGAGGTTGTGTTATGGCGGTTCCCAAGAAAAAAGTTTCTCCCTCGCGTCGCAACATGCGCCGTTCGCACGACGCGATCGCGGCTGCGTCCTATTCGGAATGCCCGAATTGCGGCGAACTGAAGCGTCCGCACCATATCTGCGGCGCTTGCGGCTATTACGACGGTCGCGAAGTCGTGGCCAAGACGGCGCAGGCCTGAGCGCGCACGCCGAACCGGCAACGCGGCTGAGCGACGGCGTCGTCCCTCGCATGCCGCGAAGCTGCCGACCGGAGGGCTGGACATCTTGAGCCAACGGCTCGTGCTTTCCATCGATGCGATGGGCGGCGACAACGCTCCCGATATGGCGATCCAGGGCTGCGAGCTGGCGCAAGAGCGGTTTCCGTTCGTCGATTTTCTGATGTTCGGCGACGAGGCGAAGCTCGAGCCGCTGGTCGCGTCAACGCGCCTCGACCGCGCGCGCCACAAGATCGTGCATACCGACGAGTTCGTTGCGGGCGATGCGAAGCCCGCGATCGCGTTGCGTTCGGGCCGCAGATCGAGCATGCGATTGGCGATCGACGCGGTGCGCGACGGGGCGAGTTCGGGCGTGGTGTCGGCCGGCAATACCGGTGCCTTGATGGCGATGGCCAAATTCGTTCTGAAGACGCTGCCGGGCATCGACCGCCCGGCGATCGCATCGCTGTTCCCGACGATGCGCGGCGAAAGCGTCATGCTCGATCTCGGCGCCAACGTCCAGTGCAACGCCGACAATCTCGTGCAGTTCGCGATCATGGGCGAGGTTTTCGCGCGCGCCGTGCTGGGGCTTGAGCAGCCGAGCGTGGGCCTGCTCAATGTGGGCTCCGAAGAAATGAAGGGCCATGAAGAGCTGCGCCTTGCGGCAGCATGGCTGCGCGACACCAATCTGCCGATCCTGTTCCACGGTTTCGTCGAAGGCGACGACGTGCCGGGCGGTACGGTCGACGTGGTCGTAACCGACGGGTTCACCGGCAATGTTGCTCTGAAGATCGCCGAGGGCACGTCGAAGCTCTATTCGAGTTTCCTCAAAGGGGCTTTCCAATCGTCGTTCCTGGCCAAGCTCGGCTATTTGTTCGCGAAGTCCGCTCTCAAAAAAGTCCGCCTGCGCACCGATCCGCGTCGCTACAACGGTGCGATGTTCGTGGGCCTCAACGGCATCGTCGTCAAAAGCCACGGCGGCACCGATGCGCTCGGCTTTGCCAACGCGATCGGCGTCGCGGTCGATATGGTCACGCACGGGCTCAACGACAAAATCCGCAAGGAACTCGCCCATCTGGCGCCGCCGCCGCCCGAAGCGGCGATCGGGTAGGCGGCCATGGCTATTCGCTCTGTCGTGCGCGGTACCGGCGCCTATTTGCCCGCCAACGCCGTTTCCAATATCGAGCTTGCCAAGCGGGTCGACACGTCCGACGAGTGGATCGTCGCGCGCACCGGCATCACGCAGCGCCATATCGCGGCCGACGGCGAACTCACATCCGATCTTGCGACGCATGCCGCGCGCCAAGCGCTTGCCAATGCCGGCATTGCGATCGAAACGGTCGATATGGTGGTGGTGGCCACGACCACGCCCGACGCAACGTTCCCGGCCACGGCCACGACCGTGCAGGCAAAGCTCGGCATGGATGGGCGTGGTTTTGCGTTCGACGTGCAGGCCGTGTGCGCAGGTTTTGTCTACGCGCTCAATGTCGCCGACAACTTTATCCGTGCGGGCCAGGTCAAGACCGCACTCGTAATCGGGGCCGAAACCTTTACCCGCATCCTCGATTGGGAAGACCGCACGACCTGCGTGCTGTTCGGCGATGGGGCAGGGGCTGTGGTCTTGCAGGCCGAGACCGGGCCCGGCGGGCGCGGCATCCTTTCGAGCCATCTGCATTCGGATGGGCGCTTCAACAAAGCGCTCTATACGACCGGCGGGCCCAGTGCCACGCGCGAGTCGGGTTTTGTGCGCATGAACGGCCAGGAAGTGTTCAAGCATGCCGTCGTAAAACTGGCCGACGTGGTCGAGGAAGCGTTGAAAGCCAATGGCTTGGCGGGTTCCGATATCGACTGGCTGGTGCCGCACCAAGCTAATCAGCGCATCATCGACGGGATGGCCAAGAAGCTCGGACTTGGCCCCGAGCGTGTCGTCTCGACAGTCGCACGCCATGCGAATACGTCGGCAGCGTCGATCCCGCTTGCGCTTGCCGAAGCGGCTGTCGATGGGCGAATCAAGCCGGGGCAAATCGTGCTGCTCGAGGCGATCGGCGGCGGTTTGGCCTGGGGCGCCAGCGTCATCAGATGGTAACTGGCGAAACTGCGGGGCTTGATTCAAGTCCGGGCGCCAAACCTTTGTAATTGACCGCTTTAGGTCGCTGGGCTAGCATTTTCTAGATTTTGCAAGTTTCAATCTCGGCCCGGAGAGCGGCATGTCGGAAACCACGGTTACGCGCGCGGATCTGGCGGAGGCGGTTTATCAAGAGGTCGGTCTGTCGCGAAACGATTCGGCCACCTTGGTCGAGACCGTGCTCGGCGAGATCGTCGATGCGCTCACGCAAGGCCAGACCGTCAAAATCTCGTCCTTCGGCAGTTTCTCGGTGCGCCAGAAAGGCCAACGGGTCGGGCGCAATCCCAAGACCGGCGAAGAAGTGCCGATTTTGCCGCGCCGCGTGCTGGTGTTCCGCGCCTCGCATGTGCTCAAGAACCGCATCAATCGATCGATGACCAAGGCACAGGCGGCCCTCGGTACACCGGCCGGTGCCGCCGTTCCCGCCGCCCCAACGCCGACGCTTCCCCCCAAGGCCCCTCTGGCCAAGGGTTAATCGGCGATGGCCGAGCCTTCTGCCGGAACACTCGCGATGGTCGGCCGGCGGTCGGCAAAATCGGCCGATGCTTTTCGTACTATCAGTGAGGTAGCGGGCGATCTTGAAGTGCCGCAGCATGTTTTGCGGTTCTGGGAAACGCGTTTTGCGCAGATCAAGCCGCTGAAGCGGGCAGGCGGACGGCGCTACTACCGCCCGGAAGATATCGAACTGCTGCGCCGCATTCGCGAGTTGCTCTACAAGCACGGCTACACGATCAAAGGCGTGCAGCGGCTGCTCAAAGACAATGGCCTGATCGAGGTGCCGGCACCTGCGGCGGCGCCAGCACCAGCACCAGCACCAGCATTGGCGCCGATCGTTGCGGCACCAATGGCCGCCCCGGCAGCGCCGAACCGTGCGCCGGCACCGATCAACGATCTTCCGCTATTCGCTAAAATGCCAGATCGTCCGGCCATCATGGCTGCGATCGAAGAGCTGGAAGCGCTCAAGAAGCTGCTGCATGGTCGGCGCAAATAGCGGTACTCGGGCATTGCGGCTAAAGTAGACGCGCTGCGGGATTTCCGCACCGATTCGCCTGTCCTGGGACCGCCCAAATGACCGAGCCAGCCGCCGACGGCGCCGACGCACCCAAGAAGAAGCTCTCGGGCAAGAAGCTGATCATCATTTTGATCCCGGTTTTGCTGCTGTTTGCCGGCGGTGCCGCAGCGTATTTCCTGGGCTTCATCGGCGGCAAAGAAGAGGCGCACGAAGAAGCGGGCGAGCCGCCGCCAGCACCGCCGCCGCCCACCATGATCTACGCGATGCCGGACATACTCGTGAATCTGAACACCGCCCCAACAGCGCGCAGCGCTTTTGTGAAGCTGACCTCGACCGTCGAAATCGTCGAAGAGGATCTGACGCCGTTCGAGGAGTCCTTGCCGCGCGTAATCGACACGCTGATCACGTATCTGCGCGAACTGCGGCCCGAGGATCTGCGCGGCTCGGCAGGGCTCACGCGATTGCGCGAGGAGCTGCTCGCGCGCATAAAAGTCAGTGCAGCACCCGCGCGCGTCAACGATGTGCTGTTTCGCGAGATCTTGGTTCAGTAGAAAATTTTCTCTATTTTTGTTTTGCTAATCATATTCTTAATGTAAATATTTAAAGTGATTTCGCGGTGTCGATAACGACTTGTTAACCTTCTCGCGGCAATATTGAGCGGCAGTTTAGCTAAATCCGGGTAAGATTGAATCGACTGGATCGATTTTTCCGGATCGAAAAAGGCGGACCATGGCCGACGACGCAAAGATGGCTGGCGAGGACGGGGCAGCGCCGGAGGGCGAACAGCCCAAGAAGAAGTTTTTGTCCGGCAAGATGCTGATCATCATCGGCGCCACCGTCCTGTTGCTGCTGGGCGGCGGTGCGGGTGCCTTCTTTTTCCTGTTCTCCGGCTCCAAGCCCGAGGAGCAGCATGCCGAAGCCGGTGCCGATGCTGCACCGGCCGAGCCTGCAGGTCCGCAGAAAATCGTCTACTACAACATGCCCGACCTGCTCGTGAACTTGAATGCAGGTGCCGGGCGGCGCACTTCGTTTCTGAAACTCACGATGGCCGTCGAATTGCGCAGCATCGACGATGCGGGCGTCTTCGAAGCCAATCTGCCGCGCATCGTCGACAACTTCCAAATCTATCTGCGCGAGCTGCGGCCGGAAGATCTGCGCGGCTCGTCCGGTTTCCTGCGGCTGCGCGAGGAGCTGCTCACGCGCGTGCAGCTCGCCGCAGCCCCCGCCCGCGTCAACGACCTGCTGTTTCGCGAAATGCTCGTCCAGTAATCGCCCGCACGCTCGCATCCGCAAGACCCTTGAGGGAACGATGGCCGATCCGAAGAACATGACCGACGAAGAGAAAATGGCCGCCGAATGGGCGTCCATGGAATCCGGCGGCGACGCAGGCGGTGCAGGCGCGGGCGACGCGACGGCGCGCGTTCTGAACCAGGACGAAATCGACTCGCTGCTCGGGTTCGACGGCGCTTCGGGCGGGGGCGACGGCACCTCGGGCATGCAGGCGATCATCAACAGCGCGCTCGTTTCCTACGAGCGCCTGCCGATGCTCGAAATCGTGTTCGACCGTCTGGTGCGAATGCTGACCACGAGCCTGCGCAATTTCACGTCCGACAACGTGGAAGTGTCGCTCGACGTGATCACCTCGACGCGTTTCGGCGACTACGTGAACTCCATTCCGCTGCCCGCCATGCTGGCCGTGTTCAAGGCCGAGCAGTGGGACAATTTCGGCCTGCTCACGGTCGACTCGGCCCTCATCTATTCGATCGTCGACGTGCTGCTCGGCGGCCGGCGCGGCACGGCCGCGATGCGCATCGAAGGCCGCCCTTACACGACGATCGAACGCAACCTCGTCGAACGCTTGGTCGCGGTCGTGCTCGGCGATCTTTCGGCCTCTTTCGATCCGATCAGCAAGGTCAATTTCCGCTTCGAACGCCTCGAGACCAACCCGCGCTTTGCCACGATCGCGCGCCCGGCCAACGCGGCCATCATCGCCAAGCTGCGCATCGACATGGAAGACCGCGGCGGGCGCCTGGAATTGCTTTTGCCCTACGCGACACTCGAGCCCGTGCGCGAAATGCTGCTGCAGCAGTTCATGGGCGAAAAATTCGGCCGCGACTCGATTTGGGAAGGCCACTTGGCCACCGAATTGTGGGCGACCGACGTCGATATCCATGCGGTCGTCGATGAGCAGGTGATGACCTTGCAGGACGTGCTCGATTTTCGCGTCGGCACGCGCTTCATGCTGAACGCCACGCCCGAAAGCGAAATCATGGTGCTGTGCGGGCCTGAGCGGCTTTTCCGCGGCCGCATGGGCCGCCGCGGCCAGAACGTCGCCGTGATGATCGAGCGCAAAATCAACAAATACGAGGAAGGCTGATGAGCTTGGAACTGGCGCTCAATCTGGTCCTGGCGGGCTTGCTTGTCGCGGTCATCGTCTACGCGATGCGCCTGCACAAACGACTGGGGGCTTGGCGCGAGGGCAAGGCCGAGCTCGACCGCGCGGCGACCCAGTTCGCCAAAGCCGCCGAGCGCGCGGAGGCGGCGGTGGCGGAACTCAAGATGGCGAGCGAAGCCTCCGGGCGCCTGCTCGAAGACCAGACGCGTACGGCCCTCGCCCTCAAAGACGATCTTGAAATGCTCGTCGCCCGCGCCGCGCCTGCCGCCGACCAATTGCTCGATCGCCTGCAGGCTCGCCCCGCAGCCGCACCGATTGCCGTTGCCGTTCCCGAGCCGCGCGCGCAGATGCCGAGCGCGCCGACGTCGCTCGGCGCGGCTGCGGCGCGCGTGCCGTTGCGCGCGGCTGCTGTGACCGTCGCCGCCGCACCCGAGCGCACGCAAGAGCGTTCGCCCGTTCGCTCGATGGCCGAGCAGGAATTGCTGCGCGCGATCGCCGACCGCCGCAAAGCGACAACGCCCGTTGCAACGCAAGCCGGAGCGCGCGGCGCATGAAGCTTTTCGAACGCATCCGGCTGCTGCCGGTACTCATTCTCGTCGGCGTTTTGATGCTGGGCTTGCGCCTCGGAAATCTCGGCAGTGCGGTTGCCCAGCAATCGCCGAGCCCGCAACGCGCGGCGATCCCCGCTGCACCTTCGCCCAGCCCGCGCGCCGCCCCGCAGGCTGCGATGCCGCCCGTGCAGTTCGCCCAAGCCCAAGGAACGCCCGCCGCCGAACCGCCGCCGGCGCGCACACGGGCGGGCAGCGTGCAGCCCGACGGCGAGCGCACCTTCAGCCCGGGCGAACTCGACACGTTGGAAGATCTCGCCAAGCGGCGCGAGGAAATCGACCGCCGCGAAGCCGAACTCGAGCAGCGCGAAGCGATCCTCCAGGCTGCCGAACGGCGCATCCAGCAGCAGGTCGACGAGCTCAAAGGCCTGCAGACGGCCGTCCAAAGTGCGATCGCCAAATACGACGACCAGGAACAGGCCCGCCGTCAAAGCCTCGTGCGCATGTTCCAGAACATGAAGCCGACGGAAGCCGCGCGCATCTTCGAACAGATGGAGCTGCCGATCCTGCTCGAACTTGTCGAGGCCATGAACGAGCGCCGTGCCGCCCCGATCCTGGCGCAGATGAACCCGATCCGCGCCCAGCAAATCACGGCCGAGCTTGCCCGCCGCCGCCAGCCCGGCAACCAGCCGGCCTCGCAAATCCCGGCACGGGCCGGGTAAGCCGCGCGGGGCAGGGCGGCGACCGCAAAGATTCCGGTAATGCAAACAGGGGCTTTACCTCGGCCGCCGGCTCTATTAGTAAGCTTTTAACATTCATCGTCTATGGATGGGCGTTGCGGGGGGCTGCCCGGTCGGGTTTGCCCCGCTGAGTTTGGCAGCAACCGCTATCGCGTCAGGTGCAGGAGAAACTAGATGTCCGTCGATCTTCGCATGAACGTTCTCATCGTCGACGATTACAAGACGATGCTGCGTATCGTGAAAAACCTTCTCAACCAGATCGGTTTCACGAGCGTGGACGAAGCGGAAGACGGTTCGTCTGCGCTTGCGAAGATCCGCCAGAAGGAATACGGCCTGATCATTTCGGACTGGAACATGCAGCCGATGACCGGGCTGCAGCTGCTTCAGGAAGTGCGCGCAGACCCCAAGCTTAAGCACATTCCGTTCATCATGGTCACGGCCGAAAGCAAGACCGAGAACGTGGTTGCGGCCAAACAGGCGGGCGTCAACAACTACATCGTCAAGCCCTTCAATGCGGGCACGCTGAAGGGCAAGATCGCCACGGTGCTGGGCGACTTCTGATCCCCGTGGACGAAGATCGACCACGGGGTCTTGCGCATGGGTAGAGGCGAAGCGGTGGCAAAGACCAAAAAGAAGAAAAAAGCCGCAACGACCAGAAAGGCCGTCGCGACCAAAAAAGCGAGGTCGATGTCGCGTGCAAAGGCTGCGGCAAAAGCACCGATGCGCAAGAATGCGCCTGCAAAGAAGTCGCCTGCAAAGAAGGTGTCTTCCAAAAAGCCCGCGGCCAAGAAACGGAATGCAACTGCCTCGCCGGTCAGCACCGGCATTGTGCGCCTCGGCCTTATAATCGCGCATGCCAAACGCGACCTTGCTGCCTTGCAAGCCCAGGAAATTGGCCGCACGCATCTGCCGACGGCGGGCGACGAATTGAGCGCCATTGTCGGGGCGACCGAGTCTGCGACCAACGCGATCCTTGACGCGGTCGAGCGCATCGAGAAGGCCGCGAGCGCCATGCCGGGCGATGCGGCCGCCGCGATCACAAAAGACGTGACGGCGATCTACGAGGCCTGCAATTTCCAGGACATCACGGGCCAGCGCATTTCCAAGGTCGTCTCGGTTCTCAAAGAAGTCGATACGACGGTGGCGGAATTGCTGGCCACACTCAATCTGCCCAAAATGGATCTGGCGCAGGTTCCGGCGTCCGCACGCAAACCGCAGCGCACCGGCGACGAAGCGCTGCTGAACGGCCCGCAAGCGCCCGGCGGGGCGCCGAATCAAGCGGATATCGACGCGCTGTTCGACAAGGCCTGAGCAAACGCTTAGAATCGTCTGTCGATTCGGGCACTTAGCTCGAGCCGGGGGCTGGTTGGTGTAAACTGGCAGGCCATTTCGGTCGAGACAGGACAGCGAACAGGTACGCGCAACGCGATGGCGACGCGAAACCATTGGCACGCACGCGCACGGGCAGGCCGCATTGCGGCGATGCTGCTGGCGTTGGTGTGCCTTGGTGGTGCCGAGCTTGCTGCACAGACCGCACCCTGGCGCAATTTCCCGGCCTCGCCCGAAGCGGGGAGCCCATCCGCACCAAGCTTTCCGCCGCCGTCGAATTTTCAAGCACCAGCACCGCAAGCCCCGGCCCCTCAAGCGCCTGCGCCGGGGGCCGCGATTGCGCCACCGCCTTGGGCTACTGCCCCTGCAAGCGCGCCGCCACCGTTTGCGGCCCCGGAGCCAGGATCTGCGGCGGCACCTGCCGCAGCGCGGCCGCCGTCGGCTGCACCAGCCGCAAGTGGCGCAGGCGCTCCTGCGGGCGCACCTGCGGTCGCGAGCGTCGCCGTGCGTTTTGGCAGCAATCCCGGATTCGATCGCGCGGTTTTCGATTGGCCTGAAGATATCGACTATCGCATCGAACAGAACGGGCGCACCGCGACAATGACGTTCGGCGCACCCGTGGCGCTCAATCAAGCGGCGATCGCAGCCGGGTTGCAGGCCTCGACCTCGGCGGTGCGCGCGGCGCGCACGGCCGACCGCACGACGCTTGAGATGACGCTCAACGACAATGTCGGTTTGCGGCATTTCCGCGCGGGCCCGCGCGTCGTGCTCGATCTGGTGCGCGACGGCTCGATCCCGACCGACCGGCCGACGACGCAGCTCGTGCAATTGCCAACACCCGCGCAAGCCCAAGCGGCGCAGGCGGCGCAGGCGGCGCAAAACCAAGCGGCCCAAAACCAGGCCGCCCAAAACCAGGCCCAGGCGCGGCAGCCCGCGCAAGCCGCCCAGGCGTCGGCGGCGGCAAATCAAGCGGCACGTCGGCCGGGCACGCCGGATTTTGAAGCTTTGGCCCAGCAAGCCCAGGCGTTGGGGCTGAGCCAGCCTCCCGCACCGGCGGCCGCAGCGCGGTCGGCGGCTGCCAATCTCGTGGCGCTGGGCGGTCGTGTGCCGGTTGAGGTCACGCGCGAAGAGAATTTCGACGCACTTCGTTTCGGCTTCGACGAACCCATCGGGCTTGCCGTGTTCGGGCGCGGCCAATATCTGTGGATCGCCTTCGACAAGCCCGTCGATCTCGATCTTGCCGTGCTGCAGGGCGGGCCGCAAATGCGCGACATGCTGGGCGAGGTCGAGCTCGTCGAAAGCCAGGGCACGGTCGTGCGCATGAGCCCGCGCAACGGCGCCTATGCGCTCGTGCGGCGCGACGGGGCGGCCTGGGTGGTCGAGCTTGGCCGCCTGCCGCGCCGACCCGAGAAGCCGTTGCAGATCGTTATTCGGAACCCCGACACGCCGGCCGATGCGCGCGTGTCGATCGAAATGGAAGGGGCGCAGACCGTGCTGCGCCTGCGCGATCCGGAGATCGGCGACGAGCTTGCGATCGTGCCGACGGCGGTTGCGGGCATTGGGCTTGCCGACACGCGGCGCTATCCGCAATTCCAGATCCTGGGCAGCATGCAAGGGGCCGTCGTGCGGCCCGACGACGACACGATCGCCGTGCGCCCGCTCGGCACGGCCGTCGAAATTTCGTCCTCGCGTGCGCTGTTCGTGACGGCCCCCACCGCGATCGGCACGCCGGGTGCGCCACCCTTGCGCCAGGGCGCTTTGCTCGATCTTGCGGCGTGGCAGCGGGGCGGACCGGCGAAATTCAACGAAGACCAGCCCGCCCTCGAGCGTGCCATCGCGGCAAGCCGTCCGGGCGATGCGCGCAACCTTGCACGGCTCGACTATGCGCGCTTCATGTTCTCGCACGGGCTGTTTGCCGAGACCAACGCGATGCTCCGTCTGATCGGCGAGGAGCGCCCGCAGCTGCTCGACGGGCCGCAGAACCGCGCCATGCGCGGCGTGGCCGAGCTCTACAGCGGCAATCTCGACGAGGCGGCGCGCTGGCTCAACCATTCGAGCCTCGACCAGGAGGGCGAAGCCGCCATGTGGCGCGGCGCTTTGGCGATGGCGCAGAACGATCCGCAGGCCGCCTTGCTGCAGTTCGACCGTGCGACCGACGTGTCAAGCCGCTTTCCGCGGCTGTTTGCCAATCGCCTGGGCCTCGCGATCGCCGAAGCGCGCATCGCGGGCAAGGAACTCGACGTGGCGCAGCGCCGCATCGAGCAGGTTCTGGCCTCGAGCCCGAGCCGCGGCGACCAGGCGCGCGCCGACTATCTGCGCGGGCGCATCGCGCTCGAGCGCGGCGACGAGCGTGCGGCCCTTGCCGCGTGGCGCACGCTGTCGCTTGGCACGGTCACGCGCGCGCGCGTGCAGGCAGAGCTTGCGCGCGTCGAACTGCAGTCAAACAAGGGCGAGATCACGCCGCAGGAAACGGTCGCCGCCCTCGAGCGGCTGCGCTTTGCGTGGCGTGGCGACGAACTTGAGTTCGAAATCCAGCGCCGTTTGGGCAAGGCGCAGTTGGCGACCGGCGATTTCCGCCAGGGCGTGCGCACCTTGCGCGAGACGGCCGAGCGCTTCCCGCAGGCGCGCGACCGGCCCGAGCTCGAAAACGACGTGCGCGCCGAGTTCCGCAAATTGTTCTTGAGCGGCGGGGCCGACAGCATGTCGCCCGTGGCCGCGATCGGCCTGTTCGAGGATTACCGCGATCTCGTGCCGATGGGGCCCGACGGCGACGAGATGGTGCGCAAGCTTGTCGAGCGTTTGGTTGCGGTCGATCTGCTCGATCGGGCCGGCGAATTGCTCGACCATCAAATGCGCAATCGCCTGCAAGGCCCGCCGCGCGCCGAGGCGGGGGCACGGCTTGCCGCGATCCGGCTGCTCGACCGCAAGCCGCAGCTTGCCCTCGAAGCTCTCGAAGCTTCCGACGGGGTCGGCGAGGGCGCCAATGTCCGGCGCGAGCGCGGGCGCTTGGCTGCGCGCGCTTTGGCCGATCTGGGGCGCGCCCCAGATGCGCTGGCCCGGCTCGAGGGCGACACCGGCAGCGACGCCGATCTCTGCGTGCGGAAATCGCCCTGCGCACGCGCGCGTGGCCCGCAGCTGCCCAGGCGCTCGAGCGTCTGGTTGGAGCGCCGCCCGCCGCCAACCAACCGTTCGAAGACAATCGCGCGCGCCAGACGCTGCATCTGGCCGTGTCGCTCGCCCTCGCGGGCGACGATGCCGGTACGGCCCGGTTGCGCGAGCGCTTCGGCCCCGCCATGGCCCGTTCGCCCTATGCTGAGGTGTTTCGCGTGCTCACGGCCGACAAGGCCGGGGCGACGCCCGATATCGCGTCGATCGCCGCGCGCGTTTCTTCGTTGGCGCCGTTCGAATCCTTCATGTCGGGCTATCGCCAGCGCCTTGCCGGTCCCGCCAAGCCCGCGACCGGCTGATTGCAAAAAAGATCGTCGGATGCAGCTATTTTCCCCTTGTGTTCTGGAACAAAATTGGTACTCTGTGGTCACGGTGCGGGAACAATTCGGTTTCGCACCGGGATGCTTCTGGGAACAAATAAAGTACTCAAGGTATCGACGAATTTTACGGCGCGTTATTCCGGCGAATGGTCAAACGGCGTTTGCGATGGGGCGTTGGCCTCGGCAAGCGCCCCTGATATGGAGGGTGTGAAGATGTCTTCAGTTACAGCGTTGCGGTCGTCTCCGAAGGAGTCGAACGAGAAGGACAGCATGGACAAGAACAAGGCACTTGAAGCGGCCCTGAGCCAGATCGAACGTTCGTTCGGCAAGGGCTCGATCATGAAGCTCGGCTCGCGCGACCAGACGGTCGCGGCCGAGGTCATTTCGACGGGTTCGCTGTCGCTCGATATCGCACTCGGCATCGGCGGGCTGCCCAAGGGTCGCATCGTCGAGATCTACGGGCCCGAAAGCTCGGGCAAGACGTCGCTCGCCCTGCACGCGATCGCCGAAGCGCAGAAGGCCGGGGGTACTTGCGCGTTCGTCGATGCCGAACATGCGCTCGACCCGGGCTATGCGCGCAAGCTCGGCGTCGATGTCGACAATCTGCTGATCTCGCAGCCCGACGCGGGCGAACAGGCGCTCGAAATCGCCGACACGCTGGTGCGCTCGGGGGCGGTCGACGTTCTCGTCGTCGACTCGGTTGCGGCCCTGGTACCCCGCGCCGAACTCGAAGGCGAAATGGGCGACAGCCACATGGGCCTGCATGCGCGCCTGATGAGCCAGGCGCTGCGCAAGCTCACGGGCTCGATTTCGCGCTCGAACACGCTCGTGATCTTCATCAACCAGATCCGCATGAAGATCGGCGTGATGTTCGGCAACCCCGAAACGACGACGGGCGGCAACGCGCTCAAATTCTACGCATCCGTGCGTCTCGACATCCGCCGCATCGGGGCGATCAAGGACCGCGAAACGATCGTCGGCAACCAGACGCGCGTCAAAGTCGTCAAGAACAAGATGGCCCCGCCTTTCAAGGTCGTCGAGTTCGACATCATGTACGGCGAGGGCGTGTCCAAAACGGGCGAGCTCATCGATCTCGGCGTCAAGGCGGGCGTGGTCGAAAAGTCGGGCGCTTGGTTCTCCTACGACGGGACCCGCATCGGCCAGGGCCGCGAAAACGCGCGCACCTACCTCAAGGAACATCCCGAGGCGGCCGCCGCCATCGAAGCTGCGATCCGCGGCAATGCCGGCAACGTCGCCAGTGCGATGATCGCCGAACCCGGCGGTGGGGAAAGCTGATTTCCGATCTCTAAAGCCTGCCCGGACGGGCAAGGGGAGAGTGGCCCCGAACCCGTCCGGTTTCCGAACACGACCCTTGTCTTCCGATGAAGTATTGCCGCCCCGGATCGCCCGTACGGCCCTCAACGGCCGTCGGCGGGTCTTTCCCGGGCCAAAACGGGTCGGCCGTCGCATAAGCCCGAAGTGCCGCGACCGCCGACCCGTCTTTCGTTTCCCGTCGCTAGACACCCCGCCGCCGCGAAGCTACATCTAGGCCCCTTCTCGAAAAGCCTGGAGCGAGCCTGTCCCGATGACGAGTGCAAGCGACGTCCGCAAGACCTTTCTCGACTATTTCGCCAAGAACGGCCACCAGGTGGTGGCGTCGTCGCCGCTGGTGCCGCGCAACGACCCGACCTTGATGTTCACCAATGCCGGGATGGTGCAGTTCAAAAACGTGTTCACGGGCCAGGAGAAGCGCAGCTACGTGCGCGCGGCGACGTCGCAAAAATGCGTGCGCGCGGGCGGCAAGCACAACGATCTCGAGAATGTCGGCTACACGGCCCGGCACCATACGTTCTTCGAGATGCTCGGCAATTTCTCGTTCGGCGACTATTTCAAGGAACAGGCGATCGAACATGCCTGGACCTTGATCACCAAGGAATACGGCCTGCCCAAGGAGCGGCTCAGCGTCACCGTCTACCACGACGACGACGCGGCAGCCGGGTTCTGGAAGAAGATCGCAGGGTTGCCCGAAGAGCGCATCATCCGCATTGCGACGTCCGACAATTTCTGGGCCATGGGAGATACGGGTCCGTGCGGCCCGTGCTCGGAAATCTTTTTCGACCACGGCCCCAAGGTTGCGGGCGGCCCGCCGGGTTCGCCCGACGCCGACGGCGACCGCTTCATCGAGATCTGGAACCTCGTCTTCATGCAGTTCGAGCAGATTTCGGCGAACGAGCGCGTCTCGCTGCCGAAGCCTTCGATCGACACCGGCATGGGGCTCGAGCGCATTACGGCCGTGCTGCAGGGCAAGCACGACAATTACGACATCGACCTCATGCGCCGCATCATCCTCGCCTCGGCCGAGGCTTCGGGTGTCGCCGCCGACGGACCGCATGCGGTTTCGCATCGTGTGATCGCCGACCATCTGCGCTCGGCCTGTTTCCTGATCGCGGACGGCGTGCTGCCGTCGAACGAGGACCGCGGCTACGTGCTGCGCCGGATCATGCGCCGCGCGATGCGCCACGCGCACATCATCGGCTGCAAAGAGCCCTTGATGCATCGGCTCGTGGCAACCCTTGTGGATGCGATGGGCCAAGCCTATCCCGAGCTCGTGCGCGCAAGTGCGCTTGCGAGCGAAACGCTGAAGCTCGAGGAAACGCGTTTCAAGCAGATGCTCGAGCGCGGCCTGCGCCTGCTCGACGAGTCCGCATCGTCGCTCGGCAAGGGCGACCGTCTGGCGGGCGACGTCGCCTTCAAGCTCTACGATACCTACGGCTTCCCGCTCGACCTCACGCAGGACGTGCTGCGCGGGCGCGGGGTGGGTGTGGATACCGACGGTTTTGCCGCATCCATGGAAGCGGCCAAGGCCGAGGCGCGCAAGAGCTGGGCAGGCTCGGGCGAAGTCGCGGGCGAGCGCGTGTGGTTCGAACTGCGCGAGAAGGTCGGTGCAAGCGAGTTCCTCGGCTACAACACCGAAGCGGCCGAGGGCAAGATCGTCGCACTCGTCGTGGATGGCAAAGAAACGGACGCCGCCAAGCAGGGCGACGCGGTGTGGCTCGTCGCCAACCAAACGCCGTTCTACGGCGAGTCCGGCGGGCAGACGGGCGATGCCGGGGCGATCTTCACGGCCGGAGGTGCGGAGATCGCCGTCGAAGACGTGCAGAAAATGGCGGGCGACGTGTTTGCGCATATCGGCCGCGTGGCCAAGGGCAGCGTCAAGGTCGGCGATTTCGCCGAATTGCGCGTCGACGGCGCACGCCGCGACCGCACGCGCGCCAACCATTCGGCAACGCACCTGCTGCACGAAGCGTTGCGTCGACGCCTTGGCGACCACGTGACGCAGAAGGGCTCGCTCGTGTCGCCCGACCGGCTGCGCTTCGATATCTCGCAGCCCACGCCGTTGTCGGCCGACGACATTGCGGCGGTCGAGGACGACGTCAATCGCCGCATTCTCGAAAACCAAGACGTCGCCACGCGCCTGATGACTCCCGATGCGGCGGTCGAGGCGGGGGCGCTTGCTTTGTTCGGCGAGAAATACGGCGAGGAAGTACGCGTGGTCTCGATGGGCTATGCGCGCGGCAATGCCGAGGAAAAACCGTTTTCGACCGAATTGTGCGGCGGCACGCATGTGCGGCGCACGGGCGATATAGGTCTTTTCAAGATCGTGTCGGAAGGTGCGGTTGCCGCCGGCGTGCGGCGCATCGAGGCGGTCACGGGCGAGGGTGCACGCGCTTATTTGGGCGAGCAGACGCGCCTGTTGGCCGATGCGGCCAGCATCGCCAAGACCGTGCCGGCGGACGTACCCGCGCGCTTGGCGGCATTGCTCGAGGAACGTCGGAAACTCGAGCGCGAATTGGCCGATGCGCGTCGTGCGCTGGCCGTCGGCGGCGGCGGGGCTTCGGCAGGCGGCGGGGCCGAGCAGGTCGGCAGCCTCAAATACGCCGCGCGCAAGCTCGACAACACGCCGGCACGCGAGCTCAAAGCGACGGCCGACGAGCTCAAAAAGCAGATCGGCTCGGGCGTGGTCGCCCTCGTGTCGATCGAAGACGGCAAGGCTTCGCTCGTCGTCGCCGTCACGGAAGATGCGGTCGCCAAAGTAAGCGCGGTCGATCTCGTGCGCATCGGCGTTGCCGAGCTCGGCGGCAAGGGCGGGGGCGGGCGCCCGGACATGGCGCAAGGCGGCGGCCCCGATGGGGCGAAGGCCGACGCGGCTTTGGCGGCCATCAAACAAGCGGTCGCGGCAAAAGCCTGATGCCGCAAACGCTCGTTCAGGCGCGCCGGACGATCTTGGCGCGTTTGGACGAGATCAGGCCCGAGTTGATGCCGCCCCACGAGAGTTCGCCGCTCAACCGCCCGAACTCGATTTTGGGGCAACGATCCATCACGACTTTGAGGCCGGCCGCCTGCGCCTTTGCGGCGGCCGCATCGTTGCGCACGCCCAATTGCAGCCACAAGACCTTGGCGCCGATCGCGATCGCTTCGTCGGCAATGGGGCCGACATGTTCGGACGCGCGAAACACGTCCACCATGTCGACGGGCACGTCGATGTCTTTGAGCGACGCGCGCACGGTTTCGCCGAGCAGCTCTTGGCCCGCCGAAGCCGGATTGACCGGGATCACGCGGTAGCCCTTGAGCTGCAGATATTTCATCGCGAAATAGCTCGGCCGCGTCCAGTTCGTGCTGGCCCCCACCATCGCGATGGTTTTGGTTTCGCGCAGAATGCCGCGAATGAAGCCGTTGTCGTAGTCGAGCGGTTCCATGGTCATTTTCCCTGCCACACGGGTTGGCGTTTTTCGATGAAGGCGTCGATGCCTTCTTCGGCGTCGCGCGCCAGCATGTTGCGCGTCATGGTTTCGCTCGCATAGGCATAGGCTTGTTCGAGCGGCATTTCGGCTTGCGCGTAGAACGCTTCTTTGCCGATCGCGAGCACGTAGGGCGATTTGGACGCGATTTGCAGCGCCAGCGTCTGCGTTGCGGCCGCGAGGTCTTCGGGGGCGACGACGCGATTGACGAGGCCGAGCGCTTTGGCCGTTGCGGCATCGACAAGATCGCCCGTGAGCAGCATCTCCATGGCGGCTTTGCGGCCGACCGCGCGCGACAGTGCCACCATGGGTGTGGAACAGAACAGTCCGATATTCATGCCCGGCGTGGCAAAGCGGGCATCGGCGGCCGCCACGGCAAGATCGCAGCTTGCCACGAGCTGGCATCCCGCGGCCGTGGCCACGCCGTGCACTTGCGCGATCACGGGCTTGGGCAGGCGCACGATCGCCGTCATCAGGCGCGAGCATTGCGCGAACAAAGCTTCGTAGTTCTGCCGCCCCGGATTGGCGCGTATCTCCTTGAGATCGTGGCCCGCACAGAAGACCGGCCCCGCGGCCGCGAGGATCACGGCCTTGACATTCGCGTCGCTGCGAATGTCGGCCAGCGCCGCCTCGAGCTCGGTCATGAGGGCGAGCGACAGCGCGTTGCGCGCGGCCGGGCGATTGAGCGTCAAGGTCGCGACATGGTCGCGGGTCTGGCGCAGCAGGATCGCCGCTGGAGGAGTCGGCGAGGGGTTGCGTGTGGGGTCCATCGTCGGGCACTTTGCTTTGGTTCGCCGCCGCAAGCAAGGACGCGCCATGAGCCGTATCACCAAAGCCGAAATCGCCGACATCGTCGCCAAGGCTTTGCCCTTTGCCGAAATGCTCGGACCCGAGATCGAGAAGCTCAAGGCGGGCGAGGCCATTGTGCGCATGCCGTTCAAGCCGGATTTCATAAGGCCCGGCGGCACCATCTCCGGGCCTGCGATGATGGGGCTCGCCGATTTCACGATGTATGTGGTCGTGATGAGCCTCGTGGGCCGCGTCGAGCTTGCGGTCACGACCAATCTCAACATCAATTTCCTGCGCAAGCCTGCCCAGAAGGACATGTTGGCGCACGGGCGCATCCTCAAACTCGGCAAGCGTTTGGCCGTGCTTGAAGTGACGTTGACCTCGGCTGGCTCCGACGAGCCGGTTGCCCATGTGACAGGTACCTATTCGATTCCGCCAAGAACCGACGAATAGCGCTCTAGAACATCCACTTAGGGCGCGGTAACATGATACGCATACCGCAATGCTATTGAAATATATAGGGTTTTAGACGTTGACTTGGGGCCCGCGAAAACAGATATTCGCGCGCCTTCGGTCCGGTGGGCCAAAGACGAATTCGAACCCGAAAGAAACGAGCCAATCCATGTCGACCCCCAATTTGACGGTGGCAGAGGCAAAAGACAGCAAGAAGTGGATCCTGATCGATGCCGAAGGCGTCGTGCTGGGCCGCTTGGCGTCTTTCGTCGCAATGCGCCTTAAGGGCAAACACAAGACGAGCTTTTCGCCGCATCTGGATGCGGGCGATTTCGTCGTCGTCGTGAATGCCGAGAAGATCCGCATGACGGGTCGCAAGATGGAAAACGAAGTTTTCTATTGGCACACCGGCCATCCGGGCGGCGTCAAGGAAATCACGCCGAAGGCGACGCTCGCCGGCAAGCATCCGGAGCGTCTGCTCGAGCGTGCGGTCGAGCGCATGATGAAGAAGGACAGCCCGCTCGCGCGCCGTCAGATGACGCATCTCAAGATCTACGCCGGCGCCACGCATCCGCACGAAGCCCAGAACCCGACCAAGGTCGATTTTGCGGCGATGAATCCGAAGAACAAGAGGAGCGCCTAAGCATGGCTGAACCCCGTACGGAACGCAGCGAAAAGCCGAAGGCGAAGCCCGCCGGCCGCACGCTGGCCGATCTGTCGATGGCGGCCGCTTCGGCTGCCGTGCAGACGAGTGCGACGGTTGCAGCGCCCGAGCGCGACAAGTTCGGCCGCTCCTACGCCACCGGCAAGCGCAAGAACGCCGTGGCGCGCGTCTGGATCAAGGCCGGCACCGGCAAGATGATCGTCAACGGCAAGGACCTCAACGCGTATTTCGCGCGTCCGGCCCTGCGCATGATGATCAACCAGCCCTTCTCGGTCGCAGCCCGCGTCGGCTCGTTCGACATTTGGTGCACGGTTGCCGGCGGCGGCCTGTCGGGCCAGGCCGGTGCGGTGCGCCATGGCATTTCGAAGGCCATGACCTACTACGAACCGGAACTGCGTCCGGCTCTCAAGCATGCGGGCTTCCTCACGCGCGACAGCCGCGTCGTCGAGCGCAAGAAGTACGGCCGTCACAAAGCGCGCCGCAGCCACCAGTTCTCGAAGCGCTAATCGAGACTTCCCATCGCCGCTCCGGCGGCGGAAGGTCGAGAAGGGCGCCCCATCGGGCGCCCTTTTTGGTTTGAGGGTTCGACATGTCCAAGATTGCGATTGCCTCGTTCGATGCTGCAGACCGCGACGCGGTGGCAACCCTTGTCGTCGCCATCCAGCGCGACGAATTCGGCGTGCCGATCACCTACGAACAGCAGCCGGACCTTCAGGATCCGATCGCGTTCTTCTGCCGCGACGGCGGCGGCTTCTGGACGGCCAAGACCGAAGCCGGCGAAATCGTTGGCACGATCGGGCTGACGGTTTTTGCGCCGGGCCAAGGGGCTTTGCGCAAGATGTTCGTGCATGCCGAATATCGCGGGCAGGCACACGGCGTTGCCCAGGTTTTGCTCGACACGCTGCTGTCACATGCGCGTGCCGAGAAACTCGCAAGCGTTTGGCTCGGCACGACCGAGTTTTTCAAGGCGGCACATCGTTTCTACGCCAAAAACGGGTTTGCCGAGATCGACGCCATGCATCTGCCGCCGGGCTTTCCGCGCATGAAGCCGGATACGCGGTTTTTCAGAATCGAGCTTTGAGCTAGAGTAGTCGGGCAAGGGAGAGCGTTTCATGGACAGTGCGACATTGACGCGGACCATCTTCATCGACGGCGAAGCCGGCACCACCGGCCTTGGCATCGCCCAGCGCTTGGCGGCCCTTGGCGGCGTTGCCGTCAAGAGCATTGCGCCCGAAAAGCGCAAGGACGCCGAAGCGCGCCGCGCGATGATGGCATCGGTCGATCTTGTCGTGCTGTGCCTGCCCGACGATGCGGCCAAGGAATCCGTCGCCCTTGCGGACTCGCTGGGGGACAAGTCGCCGAAGATCGTCGATGCGAGCACGGCCTATCGCGTCGATCCGGCCTGGACCTATGGCTTTGCCGAAATGGCGCCCGGCCATGAAGCGGCGATCCGCAACGCCGCGCGCGTGTCCAATCCGGGCTGCTATCCGACCGGCGGCATTGCGCTGTTGCGTCCGCTCGTCGATGCGGGCCTGCTGCCCGCGGACTTCGCCGTCAGCGTCAATGCCGTGAGCGGCTATTCGGGCGGCGGCAAATCGATGATTGCGGCTTACGAAGCCAGGACCGCACCCGACTTCGAGCTCTACGGGCTCGGGCTTGCCCATAAGCACGTGCCCGAATTGCAGAAATATTCGAAGCTTGCGACCCGGCCGATCTTCGTGCCGTCGGTCGGTAATTTCCGCCAAGGCATGCTGGTGAGCGTGCCGCTGCATCTCGACGCGTTGCCGGGCAAGCCGAAGGCGGTCGACCTCCAGGCGGCACTCGAACAGCGTTATGCGGGCAGCAAGCTTGTGTCGGTGCAGCCGGCAGACGCCAGCGGCAAGATCGAGCCGCAAGCGCTCAACGACAGCGACCGGCTGGAGCTGCGCGTGTTCGCCAATGAGGCGCACCGCCAAGCCGTGCTCGTGGCACGGCTCGACAATCTCGGCAAGGGTGCCTCGGGTGCGGCCGTGCAGAACATCAAGCTGATGCTCGGCCTCGAATGATCCAGCGCTATCGCGACTGGACGCCGAAGATCGACGCTGCGGCGTTTGTCGCCGAAAACGCCGTCGTGATCGGCAATGTCGAGATCGGTGCTGGCAGCGGCATTTGGTACAATGTCGTGTTGCGCGGCGACGTGCACGACATCCGCATCGGCGCCGACACGAATATCCAGGACGGCACGGTCGTCCATTGCACGCGCGGCAAGTTCGGCACCTACGTGGGATCGCGCGTGACGGTCGGGCACATGGCCGTGCTGCACGGCTGCACGATCGAAGACGACGCGTTCGTCGGCATGAAAGCTTGCGTGATGGACGGGGCGGTTGTCGAAAGCGGGGCGATGGTCGCCGCCGGTGCGTTGGTCACGCCCGGCAAGCGCGTCAAGAAGGGCGAGCTCTGGTCGGGCAGCCCCGCCAAACTGATGCGTTCTTTGAACCCCGAAGAACTCGCCTTCTTCGGCGTCTCGGCCCGCCACTATGCCGAAATGGCAGCCGAGTACAGAGCCGTTCAGTAGCGCTCTTCGGCGAGGCGTTTGAGGATCTCGTCGATCGCGGCGAGCGCTTTGTCGGTGAGTGGGGTGACACTCGTATTGGCGCTGTCGACTTCGCGCGCCATGCGCTCCCAATCGGGCAGCGACTGCGCCAATTGGCCCAGCGACTGTCCCAGCAGCATCGTTTCGTCTTCGAGGCCCAACGAGCAGGTGACCCAGGCCGCCGAGGCGTCGCCTTCGCGGGTGCGGATGGCGAGGCAGCGCGGGCCTTGTTCGGACACGTAGCGGGCCGACTGCACGGCCGCCGTCAGCACCTGGTCGGTCGCGCGCCACCAGTCTGCGGCATAGGCGGGACCGAATTGTTTTTCGACAAGCGACGTCGCGACGTCGCTTTTGAGCCGGGCGAGTGCATCGGCAAGATCGCCTTGCACAAGCGGGGCAACTTGCGCCCCGGCCGTTGCGGCATGCGCAACGCATGCAACAACGGCCAAGGCCGCAAGGCGGATCATGCGGCTTTGCGCAGGCTCGGCAGAACGCACTCGGCGATCTGCACGGCGTTGAGGGCCGCCCCTTTGAGGAGCTGGTCTCCGACGCAGAAGAAGTCGAGCCCGTTGGCCCCGAACACGAGGCTTTCGCGAATGCGGCCGACTTCCACGTCGTCGCTGCCCGTCGCCGTGAGCGGCATCGGATAGAGCTTGGCGGCCGGATCGTCGACGAGTTTGACGCCGGGTGCGTGCTTCAGCACTTCGCGCGCGGCCGCCGGTGTCACCGGCTTCAGCGTTTCGATCGTCACGGCCTCCGAGTGCGCGCGCAAGGTCGGAATGCGCACCGCCGTGCAGCTCACGAGCAGCTCGGGCAGGCCCATGATCTTGCGGCTCTCCCACACGACCTTCATTTCTTCCTTCGTGTAGCCGTTGGGCTGGAAGACGTCGATATGCGGGATCACGTTGAACGGCAGCGGGTGCGCGAACACCTTGTTCTCGGCCTTGCTGCCGGCCGCCCAGCTGCGCAAACCGTCTTCAAGCTCGCCCATGCCTTCGGCACCGGCACCCGACGCGGCCTGGTAGGTCGACACGATCACGCGCTTGAGGCCGAAGGCCTGGTGCAGCGGATAGAGCGCCATCACGAGCACGGCGGTCGTGCAGTTCGGATTGGCGATCAGGCGATGGCCCTTGGCGGCGTTCGCGTTGATCTCCGGCACCACGAGCGGGATCGAATCGTCGTAGCGAAACGCCGACGAATTATCGATCACGATCGAGCCTTGGGCCGCGATCTTCGGCGCGAATTCCTTGGCGAATTCGCCCGAGACGGCCATCAGCACGAAATCGACGCCCTTCACGGCACCGAGCGAGAATTCTTCGATCGTTTTTTCGCCGTAGGGCGTCGTGACTTTTTTGGAGGCCGAGCGCGCCGAGGCAAGAAGTTTCAACGTCGCAACCGGGAAACGCCGGTTGTGAAGAACCTTCACCATCTCGATACCGACGGCGCCGGTGGCGCCGACGATGGCGACCGAATGGCCGCGTGCGTCGCTCATAGTCCTGTGCTCCTCTTTGGACAAAACGGGCGGCTTTTATAGGGCATTTCACGCCGGAATACCAGTCCGGGCCCTCGCGACTCGGGCTGTCACTTAAGCTCGAGCTTCATGCCTTCATGGCTCGCCACGAACCCGAGCGACACGTAGAAGCGCTGCGCGTCGAGGCGGGTTTTGTCGGTCGTCAATTGCACGGTGCCGCAGCCCCGGCGCCGGCATTCGGCGATCGCCCAGGCGATCATTTTCCGCCCGAGGCCGCCGCCGCGATGGTCTGGCGAAATGCGCACGCTTTCGATCTGCCCGCGCCACATGCCGATTTTCGAAAGCCCGGTGATAAAGGAAATCTGGAGGCATCCGACGACCATTCCATCGGACTCGGCAATGGCGAGCAGTTGATTGCCGTCGGCTTCGATCGCCGCGAAGGCCTCGGCGTATTTGGGATTGGGCGGGTCGCGAACGTCTTCGCGCGTCCGGCCTAGTACGTCGTTCGCTAGCAGCTCTACGATCGCGGGCACATCGGCGCTGGTGGCGCGGCGGAAGACGGCATCGGTCATGCTGGTTTTAAAGCACGCTTGCCACGCCGGGGCTAGGCGTTTGCCGTGCGGACCAGCATCAGCGGCAGGTGGCCTTGGCGGACAAGGAAATTGTCGCGCTGGCCCCACCAATCGGCAATGACGCTCGCATAGACCTGGCGGAAATCGAGTGCGGCTTTGAGATCGCCCTCGTCGAGATCGGCGAGGTTGGGGGCGGCACCTTTGAAGCCGCCATCGACCGATCCGCCGAGCACGAACAAGGGCGCGGCCGTGCCGTGGTCCGTGCCGCGCGACAGGTTTTCGCCCACACGGCGGCCGAACTCGGAATACGTGACGACAAGCGTGTCGTTCCAGCGCCCCAGATCCTGCATCGAGCTCCGGAAGGCACTGAGCGCGTTTGCGAGATTGGCGAGCAGGCGGGCATGGCGCGGGCGCTGGTCGGCATGCGTGTCGAAACCGCTCAGGGTGACCTTCCAGACCGGGATATCGACACCGTTCGCAATCAGGTCGGCGGCAATGGCAAGGCTGCGCGCCAACGGGTCGTTCGCAAAGCGGCGGTTGAAACGTTCGCGGCCCGAGAGTTTGCGCCGCACCGCTTCGGCTGCCGCCACCGCCTCGTTCTGCGTGCGCACGAGATGGCGCAAAGCGGGAGTGACGTCGCGGCGGGCTTCGAGGCTCTGCATGCTCTCGGCCTGTGCGAGGAACTGGCGCGGTTCGCGCATCGTCACGAGCCGCGTGTCGGGACCGGCGAGCGGACCGATATTGCCGACACCCAGAACGATCGCGTCGGCATCGGCAGTGCGCTTCGAGAATTCCGGATGGCCGCGCAAGGCTTGCGTGATCCAGCCTTCGTCGCCGTAGCGGTCGCTGGCCGTGGCTTGGTCCCAGATTTCGATCGAGCGGAAATGCGAGCGGTTGGGTTTGGGATACCCGACCGAATGAAAGACGGAGAATTCGCCGCGCTCGAGCGGATCGACGAGCGGTTTCAGCGCCGGATGGAACGCGATCTCGGGCGTCACATCGAGCGCTTCTTGGGCGTCGATCGCAAGGCCGCTGCGCAGGCGACGGTAATTGGCGTCGGCGATCGGGATCACGGTGTTGAGCCCGTCATTGCCGCCTTGCAGCTCGACCAAGACGAGGATGCGATTGCGCACCGGCCCCGCAACGCCGGTCGAACGCGGAAGGCTCGGGCGTGCTGCGACCGGCGGTACGCCGGTGGAGGGTTGCGCGCCGGTGCAGGCGGCGAGCAGACTGCCCGAAGCGGCGACAAGGAATTTGCGGCGATCCATGGGCGGCCCTCACATCAGCTGGTAGGCGGGATCGAACAGAAGACTGCGCAGGCGGCTTTCCGCATCGCCCTCGACAGGGCGTGCGACCGGCGGCAGCGGCATCAGCGAATGCCAGGTGCGGCCGGGCGCTTGCCAATCGGCGGGCAGCGCAGCGAGCCACGCTTCGGCCGACAGATTCACTTTGCGATCGATGTTCGCGGTCGGATCGACCGGGCGGCGGCTGGGAGCCATCATGTTTGGCGCCATCATGTTCGGCGCCATCATGTTGCCGTTCATCGCCTCGGCCTCCATGCCCGCCGGTCTGCCTTTGCCGGCGGCCTTGAGGCCGGCGATATCGAGCGTGAGCGTCGAATTGCAATAGAGGTCGCCGGGGCGCTGGTTGCGGCAGCCCGGGTTCGAGGTTTCTTGCCGCCCTTCCCGCGCGGAATAGACGCGGCCTTCGACCTCGACCCATTCGACGAACAGATTGCGGTCGCCGCGCTTGACGCCGTTGGCGTCGGCGGGGGCTGCGGCATCGTTGTCGAACGCGATGGTGACGGCCGCAACGGGCCGGTCGACCGGGAACGACAGCACGCGCCAGACCCAGTCGTTGCGGTCGGGCAACGTGCCGAATTTGGCACTGTCGGTCGCAAACTCGATATCGCGTGCGGCAATCTCGTGGTCGCCGTTGATCTTGACGACCATGTGCGGTGCGCCGCGATAGGCATCGCCCGCCACGCGCAGGCTGATCGTCTGCGTGCCGTCGGCCGGACGGGCGGGGACGAGGCTGCGCGTGTCGAGCAGGCGGCCCAGAATGTCGTAGCGCGCCACGAGGCTTGCGGGCGTGATCCACAGCGAGCCGCCGGGCCAGCCTTTGACGTTTGGCGGTTCGAACAGATCCTGGCCGAGGCGTCGGCCGTGCACGGGCAGGGCCTGCAGATCGACGACCGGCAATCCCAAATCGCGGTAGGCACCGACGATCATCGCGACCGGCGACTTGATGAGGTTGCCGCGATTGGCGGGCGCCCAGAACGCTTCGGACAGGAACAGCCGCCGCAAGCCCGGCTTGATTTGGTAGCCGCTCGCGCGGATCGCGTCGGCCACCGCGGCGATCTCGGCGGAAGGCGGCGGTTCGGTCGATACGAATTCGCGCCAGAGTTTTTCGGCGATGAATTCGGCCGTGCGTTTTTGCGCCAGCAGGATGCGCGCAACGTCATCGCCGTCGTCGGCGCGAACGCCGAAAATGCGTTTGCTGCTTTCGTCGTGGATGCCGCGAACGAACTGGTAGGCGTAATCCTTGGACCGGTCGATCGTGCGGCCGGTCAGCGCGCGGGCCGTTTCCTTGATGTCGAACTCGGTGTAGTGGCCTTCGCCGAGCGTGAACAGCTCGAGCAGTTCGCGGGCGAGATTCTCGTTGGGCCGGCCCTTGCGGTTGGTGTTGTTGTCGAGATAGCGCAGCATGATCGGATCGCGAAGGATTTCGCGCAGCAGCGTGTCGAAGCTGCCCGTCGCTTCGCGCCGGAACAGCGAATGCTGGTCGAAGATGCGGTGCACGTTGAAACCCACGCCGTCGAAGTTCGAGACGAAGTGGTTGTGCCAGAACAGCGTCATGCGCTCGGTCAGCGGCGACGGTGTGGCGATCATTTCCGCGTACCACCAGGCCTTCAGCGTCTGCAGCTCGTCGCGACGGGCCTGGATGAAAGGCTGGCGCTGTTCCTCGCGCATGTCGGGAAAGTCGCGATAGCGCGGCCAGGGTTCGGCGAGGAAAGCGGGCGGCGGCAGCGTCGGGGATCTGCGCGTTTCGGCGAGCAGAAGATCGACGGAGGCCGCGCGGTCGAGCGGGGCAAGCTTCGCCAACTCGGCGGGCGAAGCGCCGAAGCCGGTGCGCTGCAGGAGGTGGCGGGCTTCGTCGAGCGGCAAGGCGGCCGCGGGCAGGCTCGATGCCGCCACGAGTGTTGCGGCGATGCACAGTTTTGCCCAAAACTTCGCCATCCGAGACCTCCAACGAAAACCCCGCCGGTCAAGGCGGGGCGGAACGCAACACAACGACCGAAGCAGCGATTCCATTCTACGCTACTGCGCCTTCACTTTCACGTAGCTTCCGGGGGCCGCTTCGATCGCGGCAAGCTTGCCGTCGCCGGGCCTGCGAGCGGGCACTGTGCCGCCGCCATGGCTCTTGGCCCACTCGTCCCACAGCGGCCACCACGAACCTGATTTCTGGGATGCGGTCTCGAGCCATTGTTCGGGTTTGCGCGGCAGCTTGTCGTTGACCCAATGGCAATACTTGCCGGCCGCCGGCGGATTGACCACGCCCGCAATGTGCCCCGAGGCCGCCAGGCAGAAGGTCGTCGGCCCGGCATAGAGCTGGGTTGCTGCGTAGGTCGATTTCCACGGCGCGATATGGTCTTCGCGCGTCGACAGAATGAAGACGGGCACGTCGATCTTGGTGAGATCGATCTTGGTGCCGAGCAGCTTGACCTTGCCGCGCGACAGCCGGTTCTCCTGGTACATCTGCCGCAGATAGAACGAATGCATCGCGGCGGGCATGCGCGTGGAGTCCGCGTTCCAGTAGAGCAGGTCGAACGGGAAGGGCTCCTTGCCCATCAGATAATTGTTCACCACGAACGACCAGATGAGGTCGTTGGCGCGCAGCATGTTGAAGGTCGTGGCCATGTCCGAACCTTCGAGATAGCCGCGCTCGTGCATCTTTTCTTCGAGGGCCGCAAGCTGCTCCTCGTCGATGAAGACCGACAATTCGCCGGCCTCTTCGAAATCGACCATCGTCGTGAAGAAGGTGGCCGAGGCGATGCGCTTGTCATTCTTGACGGCCATGTAGGCAAGGGTGGACGCGGTCAGCGTGCCGCCGAGGCAATAGCCGATGATGTTCACGAGCTTCTCGCCGGTCGCCGCTTCGATCGCGTCGAGGGCCGCGAGCGGCCCGTGCGTCATGTAGTCGGCGAAGGTGGCGTCGGCCAACTCGGAGTCCGGATTGACCCACGAAATCACGAACACCGTGTGCCCCTGCGCCACTGCCCACTTGATGAACGAGTTCTTCTCGCGCAGATCGAGGATGTAGAATTTGTTGATCCACGGCGGCACGATCAGCAGCGGCGCCTTGGTCACCTCTTCGGTCGTGGGCTTGTACTGCAGGAGCTGCATGAGGTCGTTCTGGAACACGACCGAACCCGGCGTGACGGCGATGTTTTCGCCGACCTTGAAGGCCGCCATGTCGGTCATGCGGATCTGCAGCTTGCCCTTGCCGCGCTCGAGATCGCCCAGCAGGTTCGACAAGCCCTTGACGAGATTTTCCCCGCCCGTCTCGAGCGTTTCGCGCAAGACCTCGGGATTGGTCATCGCGAAATTGGACGGCGCCATCGCGTCGACGAATTGGCGGGTGTAGAAATCGACTTTGCGCGCCGTCTTGTCGTCGAGCCCTTCGACCTCGCGCACGGTGCCCTGCAGCCAGCGCGCCGACAGCAGGTAAGACTGCTTGATGAAGTCGAACACGTAGTTCTCGTCCCACAGCGCGTCTTTGAAGCGCCGGTCTTCGGTCGTCGGCTGCACGACGGGCTGCGAGGTTTCGCCGAGCATCTTGCGCGTCGTCGACTGCCACAGCGACATGTAGTCCTGCCACAGCGAGAACTGCGCCTGCATGAGCTTGGCGGGGTTGGCCATCATGCGCGCGGTCATGTCGAAGAACGCCTGGCCGAGATTGAGCGGATCGGGATTGCCGAACTGCATCGGCGTCTGGCGCTGCAGAAATTCGGCGACCAGATGCTGGCTCTGCTCGGCGATGTGCGCCATCATGCGCGACATTTCGACCGGGTCCGGCAATTTGACGTCGCGATCCGGCTTGTCGGCCATTGTTTCTTCTC
Organism: Rhodospirillaceae bacterium; assembly: GCA_027490975.1. Lineage (GTDB taxonomy): Bacteria > Pseudomonadota > Alphaproteobacteria > CACIAM-22H2 > CACIAM-22H2 > Tagaea. The sequence goes on along the minus strand of JAIXXA010000126.1, from coordinate 11,697 downwards.
TCCTTGGCGGCGAATTCGAAGTCGATTATAACGGGTTCGATGACGTTTTTGTCGAAGTTACGCATCTCCTTGATCGGATTTTGTTTTCTGGCCCTCGGGGGATGCTCCGAGCAAGGCCCCGATCGGGCTGTCTGGCAGGCCGCAAAGGATGCTGCCAATGCGGTCGGCAATGTGTTCGTTTCCGATACGCCCAAACCGGCCGCTGTCGATGCGCCCGACCCTGGCGAAACGCCCTATCCGAACCTCGCCGTCGTGCCCCGCCGCCCGGCCCGGCCCGATGCGCAAACGATCGCAACCGAACAGGCCGCGCTCGTTGGCCAACGCCAGGCGTCGCAGAATTTCGACGCCCAGCTGCGCGCGATCGACCCGATTTTGAACCCGACCAGCCGCCCGCCCGAGCCGCCGCCGATCGCGGCGGCCCTTGCGCCAGGCGGGTCCGCGCCAAGCGGGTCAACGCCAAGCGGGGCAGCACCAGTCGCGACCGCGCCAACAGGGACCGCGCCCGCTGGGCTCGTATCGACGGCACCGATTGTTGCGACGCCCGCACCGCCCCTTGCGGCACCCACACCAGCCGCGATCCAGACGCCCGCACCGCAAGCCGCAGCGCTGCCGCCGTTCGTGCCGCCGGTTTTGGTGCCGGCGACGGTTCCGGCCGCAATCCCGGCCCCCGCCCCAGCCGCCCTGCGACTGCCGGCACAAGCAACGGCCGCTGCTGCGCGTGCGACCGCCAACACGGCGTGGCTGGTCGGTGAGGTGGCGTTTGCCGATGGCTCGCCGCTGTTGAACGCCGATGCGCGCCAAACGTTGCGTGCCGCCGTTGTGGCGGCCAACGAGCGGGGCGGGGCGGTGCGCATCTCGCCGATTGCCGGAACCCTTGCGGGGCCGCAGGACAGTGCCTTGGCGCCGCGTCGCATGGCCGCTATCGCGGGCGAGTTGGAAGCACTTGGGCTGTCGCGGGATAAAATCCGCATCGACGCCGGCAGTTTTCGCAACGCACGCGTTTCCGTCGAGTTCTGACGCTCTTCAGCCTCTGCCACATCGAAGCGACTTTGATGCGTCTTTGGTGCGACCCAGGCGCAACATCTGCGCGACCTAGGCGCAACATCCATGCAACATTTTTCTGAGGTTTCTAATCTAAATCACTGTTTTTAAAGCATTCTGCATTTCGCTATGCAACGTTTTCAGAAAACTCGTCGCGGACCACGAGATGCAGTTCCTGTTGCCCTCGCCAAGCGCGGGGGGCAATTATAATCGTCTTCACCATGTCAAACAGCGTTACCGAAGTTACTCTATCAGTAAACTAACCTATATAGTACCTAAATCGTATTTTTTGAGAAGGATGCCTCACGCATCGTCAAGATCCGTCGTGCGCGCCGCAAAATCTTCGGCGGCGAACCGCTTGCGCAAGGCGGCTGGCGGCGATTGACCGGCCCGCGCGCCGGTGCAAACGTGCAGCGGCCAAAGCGCGATGCGGGAGCATTGACAGCGTGTCGCGCCGCGATTGGAACAAGGAAAACGTCGATGCGTGGTACGCCAACTTCCTCGAACCGCGGCAGCGGCGGCCGGTCCGCAATGCGGCGCATGGGCATTTTCCTCGCGATCCTGCTTGCGGGGCCATTTGCCGTGTTCGTCTCGGGCACCACACAAGGCCAGGATTGGCGCACGGCAAGCCGTGCCAGCATGGGCACGGCCCCGTTGGCGCACGAAACGCCGCAGGCGATGGTGCAGGTCTACGGCGCGCGTGCGTTGAGCTGGCGCGGCATTTTCGGGGTGCATACTTGGATCGCGATCAAGCCCGCCCAAGCGCCCGAATGGACCACGTTCGAGCTGATCGGCTGGCGCGCCTTGCGCGGCGGCGACGGGCTCGTCGTCACGAACGGCCCGCCCGACCGGCGCTGGTTCGGAGCCGAGCCCGAGCTCTATGCCGAGATCGAAGGGCCTGCCGCAGAAGCGGCGATCGCGCGCATCGTTGCGGCGGCCGATGCCTATCCCTATCGCCGCAGCTACACGCTCTGGCCGGGGCCGAACTCGAACACGTTCACGGCGATGGTGGCGCGTGCCGCCCCTGAGCTGCGGCTTGATCTGCCGCCGACCGCGATCGGCAAAGACTATCTGGGCGGCGACGTGTTTGCCGCATCCACGCCGAGCGGGACGGGCGTGCAGGTGTCGCTGTGGGGCCTGCTTGGGCTTGCGGCTGCGCGCGAAGAAGGGCTCGAGGTCAATATTGCGGGCCTCACATTCGGCATCGACCCGCTCGGGCTTGCCATCAAACTCCCCGGCATCGGCCGCGTCGGCGCACCCCGCGAAACGCAGCGCGACGCCGAATAGGCGGGCGATCACCACAACGGAGCCGACGACCGATGAGCCAAGATCCCACGCGCGCATTCGAAGGCGGCTGCACGTGCCGCGCGGTGCGCTACCGCTTTGCCGTGCGCCCGATGTTCGTCAATTGCTGCCATTGCCGCTGGTGCCAGCGCGAGTCCGGCAGTGCCTTTGCCGTCAACGCGATGGTCGAAACCGAGCGGCTTGAGATTCTCAGCGGAGCGCCCGAGACGATCGACACGCCGTCCAACAGCGGCAAGGGCCAGCTTGTCGTACGCTGTCCGGCCTGCCGCGTGGCGCTGTGGAGCCATTATGCGGGGGCGGCCACGAAGATCGCTTTCATCCGCGTCGGCACGCTCGACGAGCCGGATCGGCTGCCGCCCGATATCCATATCTTCACCGCATCGAAGCAGCCCTGGGTCGTGTTGCCGCCAGACACGCCTGCGATGGAAGAATACTACGACCGCGAAAAATACTGGCCGGCGGAAAGTCTTGCGCGCCGCCGCGCGATCGGCGTCTGACGCGCCGCAGTATCAAAAAGACCGTTCGGTCATTTTGCGCTTGACTTGAAACAGACCGAACGGTCATATTGCGCTCCATGGCGCGTGTATCGAAAAAATCCGAGATCGTCGAGCAGGGCCTGCAGGTCGTGCTGAAGCAAGGTTTTGCGCAAGCCGGCGTGCAGGAGATCGCCGACGCGGCCGGCGTGCCCAAGGGCTCGTTCTACAACCATTTCGCCTCGAAAGACGCATTCGGCGCCGAGATCGTCGATGTGTATTTCGGGCGCATGCGGCCGATCATGGCCGAGCTGCTCGGCGACAAATCGCGTCCGCCGCTTGCCCGTCTTGAAGTCTATTTCGACGCCATCGTCAGCTACGCGCGCGACAGAAGCGGGCAGGGCTGCATGATCGGCACGCTGTGCGCCGAGGCCAACGGGGCCGCCGACGTGTTGCGCGACAAGTTGAACGGCGTGCTCGACGAATGGCGCGCGCCCGTGACCGCCTGCATAGCCGAGGCGCAAGCGCGCGGCGATTTGGCGCCCTCGCCCGATGCCGACACGCTCGCGCGTTTCGTGATCGACGCGTGGCAAGGGGCGATGATCCGCACCAAAGTGTCGCGCGATTTGGAGCCGCTCGAAACCTTCAAACGCGTCGTTTTCGGCGGGGTTCTGGCCCCGGCCAAGCGCCGCGCCGCCCGCCCCCCGACTTAAGACCGCCTCTCTTCCAAGCCAACGAAAGGAACTTCCGATGTCTGCCGAAACGTCTTCTTTTCTGCAACCTTTAAATGTAGGTGATCTTGCGCTTGCCAACCGCATCGTGATGGCGCCGCTCACGCGCATGCGCTCGGCCGACGGCAACGTGCCGGGCGAACTTGCGCCGCTCTACTACGCCCAGCGCGCAGGCGCCGGGCTCATCGTGAGCGAAGCCACGCAAGTGTCGCCGGTTGGCGTGGGCTATCCGGCCACGCCCGGCATCCACAGCGACGCGCAGGTCGCCGGCTGGGCGAAGGTGACCGATGCGGTCCACAAAGCAGGCGGGCGCATCGTGCTGCAGCTTTGGCATGTCGGGCGCATCTCGCATCGCTCGCTGCAGCCGGGCGGCCTTCTGCCGGTGGCCCCGTCGGCGATCCAGCCCTCGGGCGGCACGTTTGGACCGGACTGGAAGCCGGTCGCGTTCGAAACGCCGCGCGCCCTCGAGACCGGCGAGATCCCCGGCATCGTCGCGCAGTTTGCGGCAGGGGCCCAGAACGCCAAGCGCGCCGGGTTCGACGGCGTGGAAGTGCACGGGGCGAACGGCTATTTGCTCGACCAGTTCCTGCAGTCGGGCAGCAACACGCGCACCGATGCCTATGGCGGCGGAATCGCGAACCGAGCACGTCTGCTGCTCGAAACCGTCGATGCTGCGATCGCGGTGTGGGGGGCGGGCCGCGTGGGCGTTCGCCTGTCGCCCTACGGCCTCGCCAACGACATGCGCGACGACGACCCGCCGGCTTTGTTCGGCTACGTGACAAACGAACTCGACAAGCGCAAGATCGCCTACATGCATGTGATCGAGCCGCGCGCGACCTCGGCGGGCGGCGACGACAACATCAACCACGATGCGCCCAAGACCGGTGCGATGATGCGCGCCGTTTTCAAGGGCGTGCTGATCGGGGCGGGCGGCTTCACGCGCGACAGTGCCCTTGCCGCCTTGCGCGACAAGACGGCCGATGCGGTCGCGTTCGGGCGTCTGTTCATCTCGAACCCGGATCTCGTGCAGCGTCTGGCCAAAAACCTGCCGCTCAATCCCTACGACCGCAGCACCTTCTACGGCGGCGGTGCGAAGGGCTACACCGACTACGGCCAGGCCGCGTAAAGCATTCGATCTGTCGCGAAGGGGGGGGCGCGATTGCCCCCCTTTTCTGTGCGCGCTTTCAGAACAACGCGCGCAAGATCGCAACTGCGACCACGCCCGCGAGAGCGCCCAGAACGTCGCTGCCGGTGAGCTTCGTTGCGAGTGCGACTACGCCAAGGGCGGCGAGTTCGGTTGGGTTGCCGCGGGCGACAACCGGCGCGCAAATGCCGACCATCACGGCAAGCGGGGTTGCGCGCAACGCCGCTTCGAGCCTTGGCGTGATCGGCACGAAGCGCATCAGAAAGAATCCTGCCGCGCGGCAGAAAAACGCGACCGCACCGGCGGCCAGCAGCACCGTGAGAATATCAGGGCGGATATTCATGGCGTCGGTGCCGGAGCTGGCGGCTTGAAGCGCACATAGGCTACGAGGCCGCCGACCAAGCCCGCCGCCACGATCGTCCAGCCGCCGGGTGCGAAGCGGTCGACGAGCAACGCGGTTGCGGCTGCGGCAATCACCCCGCTCCAACTGCGCTGCAGTTTGAACATGCTGAGGCCCATCGCGGCCGAAAACGCGACGAGCATGAAATCGAGCCCCAGCAAAGCCGGGTTGGCGACGAGGCCGGCGGCGACCACGCCGGCAAGCGTGCCGAGCAGCCACGGAAAGAACATCGCGATGCTGGCCCCGAACGGAAAGCCGCCGTCGCGTTCGCCCTTGGCATGGGCCTGCATCGACAGAACCCAGCTGCCGTCGCCCATGAAAAACAGCATCGGATAGGTCTGGTAGGCGGGCAGGGGCCCGAGCCACGGGCGGAAGGCCGCACTGTAGAGCAGGTAGCGCGCATTGAGCAGCAGCACCGCGAGCGCGATCGCAAGCGTTGCCGTGCCGGCACTCGCCCCAAGCGCGCTTACCGTCGCAAGCTGCGCCGTGCCGGAATAGACGAGCGCGCTCATCGTCGCGGCTTCGGCCAGCGACAGCTGCGCCTCCTGGGCCAGCAAGCCGAACGCCACGCCATACGCAAACACGCCCACGGCCATCGGCTGGGCGCGGAAAAAGCCGCGCTTGAAGCCGTCCCAGGTGAATACAACAGGCGCGGGGACTGGGTTTGCGATGGCGCGTCTTGTCCTTCTTATACGGTTGGTTTTGTTTTAGATTCGGCCGTGCGCGACCGCAACCAAACGGCGCGCATGTCTTCCATCCGGTTTTTGCAGGCCGTCGCGCGCAGCGCCCCTTTTTTCCGGATGCGTTCGCTTGGGCTTCGCTGTAGATAGGGGGCCCGCGAACCGGGCGTTTTGGCCCGATTCTGACCCGCTGCTCCGTCGTTGAGGAAAAGGCCTCGTACCGCCATGCAAGACGATTTCTATCGCATCAAGCGCCTGCCGCCCTACGTGTTCGCCGAAGTGAACGCGCAGAAGGCCAAGGCCCGCGCCGTCGGCGACGATGTGATCGATCTCGGCATGGGCAATCCCGATCTGCCTACACCCGCGCATATCGTGGCGAAGCTGACCGAGGCCGTGCAGGATCCGCGCACGCATCGCTATTCGATGTCGAAGGGCATTCCGGGCCTGCGCCGCGCGCATGCGGCCTATTACGGGCGCCGCTTCGGCGTCGAGCTCGATCCCGAAACCGAGACGATCGTGACCCTCGGCTCCAAGGAAGGCCTCGCCAATCTGGCGCAGGCGATCACGAGCCCCGGCGACGTGATCCTGGTGCCGAACCCGAGCTATCCGATCCATCCCTACGGCTTCATCATGGCGGGGGCTTCGATCCGCCATCTGCCGACCGACGTGTCCACACCCGCCGGCGTGGAAGCGTTTTTCGCGGCCATGGAGCGCGCGGTCAAGCACTCGGTGCCGAAGCCCTTGGCGCTGATCTTGAACTATCCGTCGAACCCGACGGCACAGGTCGTCGATCTGGCGTTCTACGAGCGCTGCGTTTCGTTCTGCCGCGAACACAAAATCTGGATCCTCTCCGATCTTGCGTATTCGGAGATCTATTTCGACGACGTGCCGCCGCCGTCGATCCTGCAGGTGCCGGGCGCCAAGGACGTCGCCATCGAATTCACCTCGATGAGCAAGACCTATTCGATGGCCGGCTGGCGCGTGGGTTTTGCCGCCGGCAACAAAACGCTGATCAAGGCGCTCGCGCGCATCAAGAGCTATCTCGACTACGGCGCGTTCACGCCCGTGCAGGTGGCGGCCGCCGCTGCCCTCAACGGGCCGCAGGATTGCGTCGTCGAGGCGCGCGAAATCTACAAGCAGCGCCGCGACGTGCTGATCCAGGGCCTGCAGCAGGCCGGATGGGACGTGCCCAATCCGCCCGCCTCGATGTTCGCCTGGGCGCCGATCCCGCCGCAATACGCGGCGTTGGGTTCGCTCGAATTTGCGAAGCTCTTGATGCGCGAGGCCAAGGTTGCGGTGTCGCCCGGCATCGGGTTCGGCGAATACGGCGACACGCATGTGCGCCTTGCGCTGGTGGAAAACGTGCAGCGCATCCGCCAGGCCGTGCGCGCGATCAAACAATTCATGGCGGCGCCCGAACGCCTGCCCGAGCCGCCGACGCAGAAGAAAAAAGCCGCCGTATGAGCACGCCGCTTCGCCCCGCCCCCCTCCGAATCGCCATCGCAGGTCTCGGCACGGTCGGTGCCGGGGTCGTGCAGCTTCTGGCCAAGAACGGCGCTTTGATCGCCGAACGCGGCGGCCGTCCGCTCGAGATCGTGGCCGTGAGCGCGCGCGACCGCACGAAGGGCCGCGGGCTCGATCTTGCCAAGATCGCGTGGTTCGACGATGCGGCCACAATGGCGCGCGAAGCGCCGTGCGACGTGGTCGTCGAACTTATCGGCGGCTCGGAAGGCGTGGCGCGCGCCGTGTGCGAAACCGCGATCGCGGCCGGGCGCCACGTGGTGACCGCCAACAAGGCGCTGCTCGCCCATCACGGCACCGCGCTTGCGGCCTCGGCCGAAGCCAAGGGCCTCACCATCGCCTACGAGGCGGCGGTGGCGGGCGGCATTCCGATCATCAAGGCGATCCGCGAGGGTTTGGCCGCCAACCGCATCTCGCGCGTCTATGGCATCTTGAACGGCACCTGCAACTACATCCTCACGCAGATGCGCAAGACCGGGGCGGCGTTCGGCGACGTTCTGGCAGACGCGCAGAAACTCGGCTACGCCGAAGCCGATCCGAGCTTCGATGTGGACGGCGTGGATGCCGCGCACAAGCTTGCCGTCCTCGCCGGCGTGGCGTTCGGCACCAAGATCGATTTTGCAGGCGTGCATGTCGAAGGCATTCGCCGCGTCGGCGCGCAGGACATCCAGTTCGCGCGCGAGCTCGGCTACCGCATCAAGCTGCTCGGCATTGCCGAGCTGGGCGCGGGCGGCCTCATGCAGCGCGTGCATCCGTGCATGGTGCCGCTCGAAACCCCGATCGCGCACGTCGAAGACGTCTACAACGCCGTCGTGGCCGAGGGCGATTTCGTGGGCCGCCTCGTGTGCGAAGGGCGCGGGGCAGGGGCCGGGCCGACCGCATCGGCCGTTGTCGCCGATCTCGTCGATATCGCGCACGGCCGCCGGCCGATGACCTTCCAGGTGCCGGCGGGCAAGCTGGCCGAGCCGGCCCGTCTCGCCATTTCCGCCCGCCGCGGCAGCTACTATATCCGCCTCGACGTGGTCGACCGGCCCGGCGTTATCGCCGACGTGACGGCCGCCTTGCGCGACGAGGCGGTGAGCCTTGCCTCGATGCTGCAGCGCGGGCGCGCACCCGACGAACGCGTGCCCGTGGTGCTGGTCACGCACGAGACGTCGGAAGCCGCGATGGCCAAGGCGTTGGCGCGCATTGCCGCCCTCGGCGCCGTGCTCGAGCCGCCGGTCGTCGTGCGGATCGAAAGCCTTTAGTTCGTTTGAAACGCGACGGAGTACCAACGATGCCCAATTCTTCCCTGCATCTCGACCGCAATCTCGCGCTCGAAGTCGTGCGCGTGACCGAAGCGGCGGCCCTTGCCGCTTCGCGCCTGATGGGGCGCGGCGACGAGAAGGCCGCCGACCAGGCGGCGGTCGACGCGATGCGCAAGGCGCTCAACTCGCTCGCCATCGACGGCACCGTCGTGATCGGCGAAGGCGAGCGCGACGAAGCGCCCATGCTCTATATCGGCGAGAAGGTGGGCCAGGGCGGTCCGCGCGTCGACATCGCCCTCGATCCGCTCGAGGGCACGACCATCACCGCCAAGGGCGGGCCCAACGCGCTCGCCGTGATCGCGATGGCCGAGCAGGGCGGTTTCCTCAACGCGCCCGACGTGTACATGGACAAGATCGCCGTCGGCGGCGGCCTGCCCGAGGGTGTGGTCGATCTCGACAACAGCCCGGAAACCAATCTCAAGAACCTCGCCGCGGCCAAAGGCGTCGAGATCTCCGACCTCGTGACTTGCATCCTCGACCGGCCGCGCCATGCCGAACTGATCGCCAAGGTGCGCGAGGCGGGTGCGCGCATCATGCTGATCTCGGACGGCGACGTGTCGGGCGTGATCGCGACGGCGAGTGCGGGCTCGGGCGTCGATCTCTACATGGGCTCGGGCGGCGCACCCGAAGGCGTGCTGGCTGCCGCGGCCTTGCGCTGCATCGGCGGCCAGATCCAGGGGCGCCTCCTGTTCCGCAACGACGACGAGCGCGGCCGCGCGGCCCGTCTCGGCGTCAAGGACCTTTCGAAGAAATACACGATCCTCGAACTCGCCAAGGGCGACGTGATGTTCGCGGCCACGGGCGTGACCGACGGCTCGATGCTGAAGGGCATTCGCCGCTTCCCCGGCGGCTCGTCCACCCATTCGATCGTGATGCGCTCGAAGACAGGTACGGTGCGCGTGATCGAAGCCACGCACAATCACCGGGTGAAGCCCGGCCCGTGATTTTCGCGGGGCTCGAGCGCTCCGTTCTCGGGCGGCGCTGGCAGCCGCGTTTGGGCGATGCGCGCACGGCGCTGGCCCTTGCCCAGCGCGCGGGGCTCAGCGAAACGGTCGCGCGCATTCTGGCCGGACGCGGCGTGGATGCCGAACGCGCGGCGGCGTTCTTGGCGCCGAAGATCCGCGATGCGATGCCGGATCCCTCGCATCTTAAAGACATGGACAAGGCCGTCGACCGGCTGATCGCAGCCATCGATGCGCGCGAGCCGATCGCGATCTTCGGCGACTACGACGTCGACGGCGCCACGTCGGCGGCCCTGCTGCATGGCCATCTTGAAGCGTTGGGCGCCAAGGTTCGCCACTACATCCCCGACCGCATGAAGGAAGGCTACGGCCCCAACGCGCCGGCCTTGCTGAAGCTTGCGCAAGAGGGCGTGCGCGTCGTCGTGACGGTCGATTGCGGCACGACCGCCCATGCCCCGCTGGCGGCCGCCGCCGAAGCCTCGCTCGACGTCATCGTCGTCGACCACCATGCGGCGGAGGTGTCGCTGCCGCAGGCCTTCGCGATCGTCAATCCGAACCGCATCGACCAGACGAGCGAGCTCGGCCAGCTTGCGGCTGTGGGCGTTGCGTTCCTGCTGCTCGTGGCGCTGAACCGCGCCTTGCGCAAGCGCGGGCGCGAAGCGCCCGATCTGCTCGAAGCGCTCGATCTGGTCGCACTCGGCACCGTCGCCGACGTGGTGCCGCTGACCGGCCTCAACCGCGCTTTCGTCGCACAAGGCCTCAAGGCGATCGCGGCGCGCGGGCGCATCGGCATTGCGGCGTTGGCCGACGTGGCGGGCCTGGCCGAAACGCCGCAGGCTTTCCATCTGGGATTTCTGCTGGGCCCGCGCGTCAATGCCGGCGGGCGCGTGGGCGAGGCGGATCTGGGCGTGCGCCTGTTGACCACGCGCGATCCCGTCGAGGCCGGCGAACTTGCCAAGCGCCTCGACGGCTACAATCGCGACCGCCAGCGCATCGAAGCCGAAGTGCTGGCGTCGGCCCTTGCGCAAGCCGAAGCAGACCAGAACGATCTCACGCTCGTGGCGGGCGAGGGCTGGCATCCGGGCGTGATCGGCATCGTTGCAAGCCGCCTCAAAGACCGGTTCGACCGGCCCGCGTTGGTGATCGCTCTCGACGGCGACGTCGGAAAAGGTTCGGCGCGCTCGGCCTTCGGCTGGGACATCGGCGCTGCGACCATCGCGGCACGCCAGGCGGGTCTGCTCGTCAATGGCGGCGGCCATGCCAATGCCGCAGGCCTCACCGTCGCGCGCGAGGCGTTGCCCGACCTGCGCCGTTTTCTCGACGCGCATCTGTCCGAGCATCTCAAACGCGCCTCGCGCGCGACCGTGCTCGACTACGACGACGTGGTGCCGTTGTCGGCCGCAACGCCCGCGTTTCTCGACGAGCTCGAGCAGGTCGGCCCCTTCGGCATGGGCAATCCCGAGCCGCGCTTCGTGCTGGCGGGCGTGCGCATCGCCAAAGCCGACGTGGTCGGCGCCAACCATGTGCGCTGCTTTCTGCAGGATGCGCGCGGCAATCGGCTTGCGGCGATCGCGTTCCGCAGCCTCGACAGCGAACTCGGGGGCCTGCTTCTGCGCGGTGACGGCGCGTCGCTGCATCTGGTCGGGCGCCTCAAACGCGACACCTATCGCGGCGCCGTGCGCGTGCAGTTTCATATCGAGGATGCAGCAAGCGCATAGCGCCCGTTAAACAAGCATTCATTATTTTGACTTATTGATCATACTTATGAGTTCGTCCGAACCACCGCCGACCGAAGCTGCCTTCGCCGCCGAACAGGCGCGCCGCCGGGACGCCGAAAAGCGTCTGGCCGAACAGCGCCAGCTGCTGGCCCGGCTGGTGCACGATTTCCGCAGCCCGCTCAACGCCATCGCAGGCTTTGCCGAGATCATGGAGGGCGGCTATTTCGGCCCGCTCGGCGATCCGCGCTATGTCGATTACGTCCGCGATATCCGCATGTCTGCGCTGCAGCTGGCGGAAGCCGTTACCGAACTTCTCGACCAAGCCAAGTTCGAGGCGGGGCCGCCCCGCCTCGTGGACGAGCGGCTCTCGCTGCGCGAGATCTTCGACGGCTGCGCGGCCACCATCAACGGGCTT
>JAIXXA010000098.1 GCA_027490975.1 Rhodospirillaceae bacterium | reverse complement strand
CCGGCAACCGCCATCGCGGCCCCGCCGAAACGCACGGCCGTCGGGCGCACGCGTGCTGCGAACGTCGCAAGCCCGATGCCGGCCACATGCAGCATGGCACTCGCCGCAAGGAAGCCTGCGGCATAACCGGCCGCACCGGACGCTGCCGGCAGTTCGGCCCCGTGCGCAAAGCCGTGGAACAGCGCGAAGAAACCGACCAAAGCGGCAGCCGCCGCCGTCGGCAGCTTCTGGCGCAGGGCGATCGCCGCACCGAACGCCACCAGCGACAACGCAATGCCCGCTTCGAAGAACGGCAGTTCGAACCCGGCGAATCCGACCAGACCGCCCACGGCCATCAGCGCCACAAACGCGGCCGGCACGGCCCAGATCGCGCGGCCGCCGAGGCGCCACGCCAGCAAGCCCACGCCCAGCATCGCGAGCAAATGGTCGAGCCCGCCCAGCGGATGCGCAAACCCGTCGGCCATATCGACATGGAAATGCGCCCCCGGATGCGCCGAAGCGAAGCTCGGGACGAGGGCGATGGCGGCGACAGTGGCGAGGCGGGCAAAGCGCATGGGCTACTCCTGGCAAAATTCGGTCGCACACGCGACTCACATAAGTCGATTCTAGCGCATCCACACGCAATTGCGAGACGGCTATGACGATGCGGTATTCTAGGGTGCGGCCATCTTGCCGTTCTGCGCGGCGATGGCGGCGAGGAATTGCGGGCCGTATTCGGTGCCCTCGCGCTTGTCGTGTGCGAGCAGCATGTGGAGGGCCAGATCGTAGCTGCGGTAGCAATCGTGCACGATCGCGGCCAAGCGCAGCAATTGGCCCGGCGTCAGGCGATCGGGATAGGCGAAGTCCTTCACGAAGATCGCGTCGCTCCACATGGTTTGGCTGAGGCCTGCATAGGCGTCGTTGTTGGCGACCATCGGCTTGATCGTGCGGCTCATCAGCGGCGTGAAACGGTGGAGCACGAAACCTTGCGCACGCAGAAACTGGTCGATGTCGGCGAACAGCGGCTGGTTGCGATACATTTGCACGAACTCGACTTCCGTCTGCACCACCACGGCATCGCGCAGCCGTTCGACCGCATGGCGCATCGCGAGCAATTCGCCGCCCTGGATGTCGATCTTGAGCAGATCGAGCCCGGCGGTTTCGGGAATGTCGTCGAGGCGTTTGGTCTGCACGGGTTCCGTGCGCACGATACGTCGCCATTGCTCGAACCCGTGGAACAGGTCGAGCACGTCGGGATTGGGTTCCAGCAGCGACGTCATGCCCTGGGCAAAGCAGATATGGAGCGTATGCGCCGCACCGTCGCCGATCACGAACGGCAGATACGTCTCGCCGGGGCCTTTGCGCTGCTCGAGCACGGCCAGCGCTTCGAGATTGGGCTCGAACCCCACGACATGCGTGTTGCCCCCTTGCATCAAGGGCGCATAAGGCGGTTTGCCGTCGATCGGATTGGCGCCGACATCGACGATTTTGATCGGGCAATCGATCTTGAGCAGAGCGCGCAAGGAATGCAGATACATGAAGGCGGCTTTCGGGGCGAACGAGCGGCAGGCGGACGGCAAGCGGGATTGGCGCTAGGGCTCTGAAAACTATATGATTCGAGCTCGTCTGTCAGCCCAACAGAACGGCTGCGAACTGTAACCGACTGTGACAGACGGAAACGGAAAGCCAGCTTTGAACGCGCGGCGTTTGCGCTACTCTCTGTCGCATGCAGAAGCAAACAACGAAAGACCGAGGCGCATGAAAACGCGGTGGTGGATCGCAATCGCCGGGATCGCGGCCGCGGGCGGGCTCGGCTGGTGGGCCTCGACGACGGAGATGCCGATTCCGTTCGTGCGCGCCCCCGCAGCCGAAGCGGCCGCCGGCGCTGCGACCGCAGCCCGCCGCGGCCCGCCCGCCCCGGTCGTGCGCGTGGCAACGGCGCGCATCGGCGATCTGGCGATTTCGCTCGATGGGCTCGGCACCGTGCAGGCCTACAATTCGGTCGTGGTGGCAAGCCGCGTCGACGGCCAGCTCATGCGCCTCAATTTCCGCGAAGGGCAGGACGTCAAAGAAGGCGATCTCTTGGCCCAGATCGATCCGCGCAGCTACCAGGCCCAGCTCGACCAGGCCATCGCCAAGCGCGCGCAATCCCAGGCGCAGCTCGACAACGCCAAACGCGATCTCGAGCGTTTCAGCTCGCTCGTGCAGCAGAATTTCGCAAGCCGCCAGCAATACGACACGGCGCGCGCCCAAGTGGCGCAGTTCGAAGCGCTGCTCAAATCCGACGACGCCGCGATCGCGTCGGCGCGCGTGCTGCTGTCCTACACGAACGTCGTCGCCCCCATCGCCGGGCGCCTCGGCTTGCGCGCGGTCGATGCCGGCAACATCGTGCGCGCCAACGACGCGGCCGGCATCGTCGTGATCACGCAGCTGCAGCCGATCAGCGTCGTGTTCACGCTGCCGCAGCAGCGCCTGCCCGAGATCAACGCGAAGCTGCGCGGCGGCGAACGCCTCGAAGTGCGCGCCCTGCGCGCCGACGGCACGGCGCTCGACACCGGCCGTGTGGAGTTCGTCGACAACCAGATCGATCCCGCGACCGGCACCGTCAAGCTCAAAGCCGTGTTCCCGAACGACGCGCAGGATCTGTGGCCCGGCGGCTTCGTGAATGTGCGTTTGCGGCTCGGCACCGTCGGCAATGCCGTGCTCGTCCCGTCTTCGGCCGTGCAGTACGGGCCCGACGGGCCGTTTGCGTTTGTCGTGGGTGCCGCGATGACGGCCGAGATGCGGCCGATCCGCCCGCTGCAGAGCGAGGGCGACACGACCGCGATCGGAGCCGGCCTTGCGGCGGGCGAGCGCGTGGTGCTGGGCGGCCAAGACCGCTTGCGCAATGGCGGGCCGGTCGCGATCGCGGGCGAAGGCGAACCGGGCCCGCGCCGTCCCGGCGGGCGCCCGCCCTCGTGACGCGCGAGCCGCCAAGGCACCGGCGATGAAAATCAGCGCGCCCTTCATCGCTCGGCCGATCGCGACCACGCTGCTCACGCTCGCGGTGGTGCTGGCGGGCATCCTCGGCTATCGCGCTTTGCCGGTTTCGGCCCTGCCCGAAGTCGATTTTCCGACGATCCAAGTGACCACGCGCCTGCCGGGGGCCGATCCCGAAACGGTCGCCGCCCTCGTGACCGCCCCGCTCGAGCGCCAGCTCGGCCAGATCGCGGGCCTGACGACGATGACGTCGAGTTCGAGCTACGGGACGAGTGCGATCACGCTGCAGTTTCTGCTCGGCCGCAAGATCGACGACGCCGCGCAAGACGTGCAGGCCGCAATCAACGTGGCCAACGGTTTCCTGCCGCGCAATCTGCCCTATCCGCCCGTCTACGCCAAAGTGAACCCGGCCGACCCGCCGATCTTGAGCCTCGCGCTCACGTCCGACACGCTGCCCATCGTGCGCATCAGCGATGCGGCCGACAGCGTGCTCGCCCAGAAGCTGAGCCAGATCTCGGGCGTGGGCCGCGTGAGCGTGCAAGGCGACCAGAAGCCCGCCGTGCGCATCCAGATCGACCCGCGCCGCTTGAACGCCTACGGCCTCGGCCTCGAAGACGTGCGCGCCGTTCTGGGCCGCGCCAACACCAAACAATCCAAAGGCAGTTTCGACGGCCCTGCCCAAGCCTTCACGATCACCGCCAACGACCAGATCACGGAGCCCAGCCAATATCGCGACGTGATCGTCGCCTACCGCAACGACGCACCCTTGCGTTTGCGCGACGTGGCCGACGTGGTCGAAGGCCTCGAGAATTCGAAAGTGCTGGCGACCGTGGACGGCAAACCCGCCGTGCTGATCGAAGTGCAGCGCCAGCCCGGGGCCAATGTCGTCGACACGGCCGAGCGCATCAAGCGCGCGATCCCCGAGCTCGAACGCGCGATCCCGCCCGGCATCCGCATCCTCGTCGTCGCCGACCGCACCGTGACGATCCGCGCGAGCGTGGCCGACGTGCAATTCACGCTGGCCCTTGCAACCGGCCTCGTGGTGCTGGTCATGTTCGTGTTCCTGCGCAGCTGGCGGGCGACCGCGATCCCGGCGGTGGCCTTGCCGGTTTCGCTCGCCGCCACATTCGGCGTCATGTCGCTGTGCGGCTTCAGTCTCGACAATCTTTCGCTGATGGCGCTCACCCTGGCGACCGGCTTCGTGGTGGACGACGCGATCGTGATGATCGAAAACGTCGTGCGCCACATCGAAGAGGGCGAAACGCCGCTTGCCGCCGCCTACAAGGGGGCCGCGCAGATCGGCTTTACCATCGTCGGCCTCACCGTGTCGCTCGTCGCCGTGTTCATCCCGATGCTGTTCATGACCGGCATCGTCGGGCGGCTGTTCCGCGAATTTGCGGTCACGCTTTCGATCGCGGTGATCGTGTCGGCTTTCGTGTCGCTGACCTTGACGCCGATGATGTGCGCGCGCCTGCTCAAAGCCAAACGCGAAACCAAAGACGGCCCCTTGGCCCGCATCCTCGAAGCGGGCTTCGAGGCGACGCGCAGCGCCTATATGGCGTCGCTCGATTGGGTGTTGGCGCGCCAAAGACTCACGCTTGCGGTGGCGCTGGGCACGCTCGTTGCGACCGTCGCGCTCTATGTTTGGATCCCCAAAGGCTTTCTGCCGCAGCAGGACACCGGCGTGATCGTGGCCACGCTCGACGCCGAACAGGATGCGAGCTTCGCGCGCACGGCCGAGCTGCAGATGGCGGCCGTCGCGATCGCCAAGGCCGATCCGGACGTCGAAACCGTGACGGGCTTTTCGGGGGCGGGCACTCTTGCCGGCAGCAGCAACAGCGTGCGCCTCACGATCGTGCTGAAGCCGCGCAGCGAGCGCAAAGCATCGGCCGCCCAGATCGCCGAACGCCTGCGCGACGGTCTCGGCGTTCTGCCGGCCGAGGCGCATCTCCAAGCCGTGCAGGACATCCAGATCGGCGCGCGCTCGAGCCGCACGCTCTACCAATACACGCTCTCGGGCCCCGACGGCGCCGAGCTTGCCTTGTGGGCGCCCGAGCTTGTGCGTGCCTTGCGCGCCGAGCCGGTGCTTCGCGACATCGCGTCCGACCAGCAGACCAACGCGCGCCAACTGCGCGTGACGATCGACCGCGACGCCGCGTCGCGCCTCGGCGTGAGTCTGCAGGCGATCGACGACACGCTCTACAACGCTTTCGGCCAGCGCCAGGTTTCCACGATCTACGCGCAGACCAACCAGTATCGCGTGGTGATGGAGCTCACGCCGGCTTTGCAGAGCGATCCCGCGACGGTCGGCACGCTGCGCGTTTCGGGGGCGAACGGCGCGCAAGTGCCGATCGCCGCTTTGGCGCGCATCGAGCAAGCGCCGACGGCCCTCAGCATCAATCGCCAGGCGCAGTTCCCGTCCGTGACGGTGAGCTTCGATCTGGCGCAAGGGGCAAGCCTCGACCAAGCCTTGGCCGCGATCGTCGGGGCCGAGCGCAGCCTCGGCATGCCGCCTTCGATCACCGGTGCTTTTTTCGGCGACGCGGCCGAGTTCGAAAACGCGCTGGCCTCGCAGCCCTGGCTTATCCTGGCAGCCATCCTCGTGATCTACATCAGCCTCGGCGTGCTCTACGAGAGCCTGATCCATCCGGTGACGATCCTGTCCACGCTGCCGTCGGCCGGCATCGGCGCGCTGCTCGCCTTGTGGGCGGCGAGCATGGATCTGTCGCTCGTGGGCCTCATCGGCATCGTGCTGCTGATGGGGATCGTCAAAAAGAACGCGATCATGATGATCGACTTCGCCCTCGATGCCGAACGCAACGAGGGCAAATCGCCGGAAGCGGCGATCCGCGAGGCGTGCCACATGCGCTACCGCCCGATCATGATGACGACGATGGCAGCCCTGCTCGGCGCCTTGCCGCTCGCGATCGAAAGCGGCACGGGCTCGGAGCTGCGCAATCCGCTCGGGGTGTCGATCGTCGGCGGCTTGGTCTTGTCGCAGCTGCTCACGCTCTACACCACGCCGGTCGTGTATCTCGCGTTCGAGCGCCTGAAACGGCGCCTGCGAAGCGCGCCGCCGGTGCAAGAAGCGGCCGAGTGATGGCGTTCTCGACCCCCTTCATCCGCCGTCCGATCGGCACCTGCCTGCTCTCGCTCGGTCTGTTCTTGGCGGGCCTCGTCGCCTATTTCGATCTGCCGGTGTCCCCGTTGCCCAACACCGACCTACCGGTCGTGTTCGTGCGCGCGAACCAGCCGGGCACGGATCCCGAGACGATGGCCGCAACCGTCACGGCCACGCTCGAGCGCCATCTCGGCACGATCTCGGGCGTCAACGAGATGACGAGCACGAGCGCGCTCGGCAGCTCGACCGTGGTGCTGCAGTTCGATCCGTCGCGCAAACCCGCCGATGCCGCCAAAGACGTACAGGCCGCGATCAATGCCGCGATCCCGGATCTGCCCGCAGGCCTGCCGCAGCCGCCCACCTACCGCAAGGCCAATCCCAACCAGCGCCCGGTGCTGATCCTCGCGCTGACGTCGGAGACCATGACGACGCAGGCCGTGTTCGACGCGGCCGACACGATCTTTGCCCAGCGTTTGGCGCAGGTCGAAGGGGTGGCCCAAGCCAACGTGATGGGAGCCGAGAAACCCGCCGTGCGCGTGCAGGCGGATCTGCAGCGCCTCGCCGCAATGGGCCTGTCGCTCGAGGATCTGCGCAGCGCCATCGTGGCCGCCAATGTCGACCAGCCGACGGGCCGCATCGACACGGCCGAAACCAGCATGACGCTCGCCGTCAGCGACACGCTGCAGAATGCCGACGCGTATCGCGCAATCCTGCTGCGCGCCGAAAACGGCCGCACGGTGCGTTTGGGCGACGTCGCCAACGTGTTCGCGGGCGTGGAAAACGAGCGCCAGGCCGCGTGGTTCGGCGACCGGCGCGCGGTCCTGGTCCAGATTCTGCGCCAGCCCGGCGCCAACGTGATCGAGACGGTCGACCGCGTCAAAGCCATCCTGCCCGAGCTTGCGCGCTGGATGCCGGCCGGCATCGACACGGTGCCGATCTTCGACCAGACCGCGACGATCCGCGCGTCTGTGCGCGACGTGCAGTTCACGCTCGTGGTGTCGATCGCGTTGGTGATCGCGGTCGTGGGCCTGTTCTTGCGGCGCATGGCGCTCACGCTTGCCGCGTGCGTCGCAGTTCCTTTGGCGCTTGCCGCGACGTTTGCCGGCATGTGGTGGCTCGGCTTCAGCCTCAACAATCTCTCGCTGATGGCGCTCACGATCTCGGTCGGCTTCGTCGTCGACGACGCGATCGTCGTGATCGAGAATATCGCGCGCCATCGCGAGCGCGGATTGGGTGCCCTCGACGCCGCGCTCGAAGGCTCGCGCGAGATCGGCTTCACGGTCGTGTCGATGACGCTCGCCCTCGTCGCGGTTTTCATCCCGCTCTATTTCATGGGCGGCTTGCAAGGGCGCTTCATCCGCGAGTTCGCGCTCGCACTCACGCTTGCCATCGTCGTGTCGGGCATCGTGTCGCTGACCTTGACGCCGTCGATCTGCGCCCGGCTGTCGGCGCAAACGAAGCCGGCGTCGCGCTTCGACCGCGCCTTCGAACGCGCGTTCGGCGCTTTGACGGCGTTCTACATTCGCCTGCTGCGCGTCGTCGTCGCGTGGCGGCGCACGGCCGTGCTGGCGACGCTGCTCGCCATCGCCGCAACGGTGCAGCTCTACATCGTCGCGCCCAAGGGCGGCTTCGTGCCGCAGCAGGATACGGGCCTCATGCGCGCCTTTGCGCGCGCCACGCCCGACACCTCGTTCCGCGCGATGACCGAGCGCATGGATGCGGCCGTGCGCATCGTGCGCGCGGACCCGGCGGTGGCAAGCGTGGGCGGGGTTACGGGCGGCGGCTTTTTCAGCGCCGCCAATTCCGGCCAGATGTTCATAGCGCTCAAACCGCGCGCCGAGCGCGGCGTTTCGGTCGATCAGGTGATCGCGCGCCTGCGCCCGCAACTGGCGCGGCTCGAAAACGTGCAGGTGTTCCTTTCGGCCGAGCAGGATCTGCAGTTCGGCGGGCGCGGCGGGCGCGCGCAGTTCCAAGTGGCGCTGCTCGCCCCGAGGGCGGCCGACCTTGCGGAATGGGCGCCGCAGCTCGTGCGCCGCCTGCAGCAGGAGCCGGACATCCAGGACGTGTCGAGCGATCTCGAGCGCGGCGGCCTCGATGCGCGCATCGCGATCGACCGGGACGCAGCCGCGCGCATGGGCATCCAGCCCGCCGAGATCGCAACGGCCCTCAACAACGCCTATTCCCAGCGCCTCGTTTCCACCATCTATCGCGAGCGCAACCAGTACCGCGTGGTGCTCGAAGCATTGCCCGAGCAGCAGCGCGGACCGCGCGATCTGGCGGGCCTGTTCGTCAAAGGCCCGGGCGGCACGCAGATTCCGCTTTCGGCCGTCGCCAGCGTGCAGATCGGCCAGACGCCGATCAGCATCGCGCATGACGGCCAGTTTCCGTCGTCCACGATCAGCTTCAATCTGCCCGAAGGGGCCGCCCTCAACGAAACGCTCGCGCGCGTGCGCGACATCGCGGCGTCGATGGGCATGCCGGGCGGCATGCGGCTCGAACCCGCCGGCTTCGCGCGCATCAGCCGCCAGCAGGATTCGGGTGTGCCGCTGCTCATCGTCGCAGCGCTGATCGCGATCTATCTGGTGCTCGGGATCCTCTACGAAAGCTGGACGCAGGCCGTGACGATCCTGTCGACGATCCCGTCGGCTGGCATGGGCGCCCTCCTCGCCAACATGGCGACGGGCACCAATTTGAGCCTCGTCAGCGTGATCGGCATCATTCTGCTGATGGGCATCGTGATGAAAAACGCGATCATGATGGTGGATTTCGCGCTCGTGGCGGAACGGCGCGACGGCCTGCCGCCCGACCAGGCGATCCTTGCCGCCTGCCAGGCCCGGCTGCGGCCGATTCTGATGACGACCTTGACCGCGATGCTGGGCGCCGTGCCGCTTGCGATCGGCGGCGGCGTGGGGGCCGAGCTGCGCGAGCCGCTCGGCATCGCCATCATCGGCGGCCTTGCGGCGAGCCAGATACTGACGCTGTTCACCACACCCGCCATCTATCTGGCCTTGCGCGGGCGCATCAAGCCTGCCGCCCCACCGCTTGCCGAATCGAGTGCCGCCGAATGAAGCGTTTCCGCCTTCTCGCCCTTGCCGCAGCCGCCTTGTCTTTGTCCGGCTGCGATCTTGCCAGTTCGGAATATCTGCGCCCCATCGTCGAGCTGCCGGCGTTTTTCCGCGGCAGCGCGCCTGCCGCACCCGCTTCGGCACCTGCGGCCGAAGAAGTGGCCGCCGAGCCGCGCAGCGATGCCGCCTGGTGGTCGCAGTTCGGCTCGGCCGATCTCGACCGTCTGGTCGCCCAAGCCCAAGACCGCAATTTCGATCTTGCGGCCGCCGAAGCGCGCATCCGCCAAGCAATGGCGCAGCAGGAGATCTCGGCCGCACCGTTGTTCCCGAGCCTCGACTTCACGAGCAACGCCACGCGCCAGCAAACGGCACCCACGGCATCGACCTCGCGCACCGGCTCGGTCCCAAGGCCGATCTGGTCGAACCGCTTCAACATGCAGTTCGAAGCGAGCTACGAGATCGATTTCTGGGGCAAGAACCGCGCCGCAGCGGATGCCGCCAACGCCACCTTGCAGGCCCGCCGCTTCGACCTCGCGACCGTGGCGCTCACGACCGAGGCCAACGTCGCCAACGCCTATTTCCAGCTGCTCGGTTTCGGCGAGCGGCTCGACTACGCGCGCCAGTCGCTGGCCGACGCCGAAGACATTCTGGCCGCGATCCGCGCGCGCGAAGCGGCGGGCACGGCAAGCCTCGTCGACATCGCCCCGCAAGTCGGCATCGTCGAAGGCCAGCGGGCGACGATCGCGAGCCTCGAGCGCCAGTTCGCGCAGCAATACGACGCGCTTGCCGTGCTCCTCGGCACGCCGCAGCGGCCGGACTACACGCCGATGCCGCTGACCGATCTGCGCGTGCCCGTGGTGGCGGCGGGCGTGCCGTCCGAATTGCTGCGCCGCCGTCCCGACATCGCGGCCGCCGAGGCGCAGTTGATCGCCGCCAATGCCGATCTCCGAAACGCGATCGCCCAGCGTTTCCCGAGCCTCAGCCTTACGGGCGCGGCCGGCTACCAATCCTCGGAGTTCGGGCGTCTGCTCGACCCGACCTCGCAGATCTTCTCGATCGCGGCCGGGCTCACCGCCCCCATCTTTGCGGGGGGCCGGCTCCAAGGCCAAGAACGCCTGCAACGCGCGCGCCTCGAAGAGCTGGCGGCGAGCTACCAGAAGACGGTCGTGCAGGCGTTTGCCGATGTCGAAACCGCCCTGTCGGGCCTGCGGCGCACGCGCGAACAGCTCGACGCGCAGATCGCCGCAACGGCCGCCTCGCGCTTGGGATTCGATGCGGCCCAAGCGCAGTATCGCGCAGGCTCGATCGACTCGGTCGCCTTGCGCGACACCCAGCGCAGCTATTTCACCGCCCTCGATGCGCTCGCCCAAGCGCGGCTCGGCTACTACCAAGCGCTCGTGGCGCTGTTCCAGGCCTTGGGCGGCGGCTGGCAGCTCGCCGCGCCTTGACAGGGCGATATCAATTCGATATTTCTAGAAATATGAAATTAAGTGCAGCCGTCGTGGCGCTGGGTGCGCTGGCGCAGGAAACGCGCCTTGGCATCTTCCGCGCCCTCGTCCAAGCGGGGCCCGCCGGGCTTTCGGCGGGCGAGCTTGCGCGCCTGCTCGACGTGCCGCCGCCGACTTTGTCGTTCCATCTGCGCGATCTCGTGGCCGCAGGCCTTGCCTCGGCCACGCGCAACGGCCGCTCGATCGGCTATCGCGCCGACTTCGCTTCCATGGACGCGCTGATGGCGTTCCTTTCCGACAATTGCTGCGACGGCAACCCCGCCATGTGCGCGCCGGCCGCGCCAAAAGCCGCGAAACCCAAATCCGCAAAAGGAGTCCGCGCATGAAACGCCTCCATATCCATGTCAGCGTCGACAGCATCGCCGTCGCCACGCGCTTTTACGCCGACCTGTTCGGGGCCGCACCCAGTGTGGTCAAGGACGACTACGCCAAATGGATGCTCGAAGATCCGCGCGTGAATTTCGCGGTGTCGACGCGCGGCAAAACGCCGGGCCTCGACCATCTCGGCATCCAGGTCGACGACACGGCCGAACTCGACGTTCTGGCCGAGCGTCTCGAGGCCGCGGGCCACGCGACCTTCGACAAGGGGGCGACGACCTGCTGCTACGCGGAATCCGACAAGGCCTGGACGCGCGATCCGGCTGGCATTGCCTGGGAAGCGTTCCGCACCTTCGGCGAATCGACCGTCTACAGCGCGCCGAAGGCGGCCGCCCCAAATGTGACTGCGCCGAAAGCGGCGAGCGCTTGCTGCGCGCCCGCTGTTGCCCCCGCCGTCGGCGCTGCAACCGCGCCTGCAAAAACCGCCTGCTGCTAGGGAGAAGGCCACATGTCCGACACGCCCAAGAACGTTCTGTTTCTCTGCACGCACAATTCGGCGCGCAGCGTAATGGCCGAAGCGCTGCTGAACCGCTTCAGCGGCGGCCGTTTCAAAGCCTACAGTGCGGGCAGCAGCCCCACGGGCAAGATCAACCCTTACGTCGCGGCCTTGCTCGAAAAACTCGGCTTCGACATTTCGGGCTTCCGCTCGAAGCCGTGGGACGAATTCGCGGCCCCCGGTGCGCCGCAGATGAATTTCGTGTTCACGGTCTGCGACCAGGCCGCGGGCGAGGTTTGCCCGGTCTGGCCGGGCCAGCCGATGACCGCGCATTGGGGCTTTCCCGATCCCTCGACCGCATCGGGCAGCGAGGCCGAAAAAGCCGCTTTCACCGCCGACGTGTTCCGCATGATCGAGCGGCGCATCCGCATTTTTTCGGCATTGCCGCTCGCAACCTTGTCCAATCTCGAGATCAAGAAAAAGATCGACGAGTTGGGCCAAGATCGCAGCGGCGCCTAGCGCCATGGTCTATTCGAAGTCACGCCGCTATGCGGCCGAGTTTCTCGGCACCGCGTTGTTGCTGGCGATCGTCGTGGGCTCGGGCATCATGGGCGAGCGTTTGGCGGCCGGCAACGATGCGGTCGCCTTGATCGGCAACACGCTGTCGACGGCCGCCGGGCTCGTAATCCTCATCACCGCTTTCGGGCCCGTGTCGGGCGCGCATTTCAATCCGGTCGTGACACTGGTGTTCGCGGCGCGTCGCGAGTTTCCGCGCGGCGACGTGCTTGCCTACATCGCCCTGCAGATTGCGGGCGCCGTCGCCGGCGTGTGGCTCGCGCACGCGATGTTCGCCGAGCCGATCCTGCAGGTCTCGGCCAAACTGCGCGAAGGCCCTGCCCAAGGTTTGGCGGAAGCGGTCGCGACCTTCGGCCTCATCGCAACGATCCTGGGCGGCTTGCGTTTCAAGCCCGATGCGATCCCGACCCTGGTCGGGCTCTACATCGCCTCGGCCTATTGGTTCACGGCATCGACGTCGTTCGCAAATCCAGCCGTGACCTTGGCGCGATCGCTCAGCGACAGCTTTGCGGGCATTGCGCCGGGCTCCGCACCTGTGTTCATTATCGGACAGCTCGTCGGAGCCGCAGCGGCCGCGGCGTTCTTCGGCTGGCTCTATGCGAAATCCGAAAGAAACTGAGATGTCCGACGCGTTTCCCGTTACGATCTACCACAACCCGGCCTGCGGCACGTCGCGCAACGCACTCGAAATGATCCGCCAGGCGGGTTACGCGCCGACGGTGATCGAGTATCTGAAAACCGGCTGGACGCGCGCAAAGCTCGACGAATTGCTGGCCGCCCTCGCAATGGCACCGCGCGACGTTCTACGCGAAAAAGGCACGCCCGCCGCCGAGCTTGGTCTGCTCGAAGCCTCGGCAAGCGACGCGCAGATCCTCGCGGCAATGCTCGCCCATCCGATCCTCGTCAACCGGCCGATCGTCGTGACCCCACTGGGTGCGCGCCTTGCGCGCCCCTCGGAGGTCGTATTCGAAATTCTCGAGAAGCGCCCGGCGGAGTTCCGCAAGGAAGACGGCGAGATCGTGCGCGCAAGCACGCAAGCGGGCGGAAAGAGTTGATCTCGGAGAAGCGTCTCTGGCTTGCCGTTCTCGCGTTGGGCGTCACGCAGATCGTCGGCTACGGCACGCTCTACTACGCCTATTCGATCCTTGCCCCGTCGGTCGCCGCCGAGTTCGGCGTCGCCCCGTCGGCGATGTTCGCCGCGTTTTCGGCCGGCATGCTTGCCGGCGGACTCGCCGCCCCGCGCCTCGGCGCGCTCATGGATCGGTTGGGCGCCCCGCGCGTGATGACGCTCGGCAGCCTTGCCGCCGCCGCCGCCTTGGCCGGCTTGGCGTCGGCACCGAACTTCCCGGTCTTTGCGATTCTCGTGGTCGCGACCGAAATCGTCGCGGTTGCGGTCTGCTACGACGCGGCGTTTGCCACGCTCGTGCTGTTCGGCGGTGCCAAAGCGCGCGGCGCGATCACGCGGCTCACCCTGATCGCCGGTTTCGCCTCGACGCTTTTCTGGCCGCTCGCAGGGGCACTCGACGCCAGCTTCGGCTGGCGCGCCACCTTGCTGATTTTCGCGAGCCTGCATGTGGCCGTCGCCCTGCCGCTGCATCTGTGGCTCACCGCCCAGGCGAAAGACGCGGCCGCAGCCGCAGACGGCGCAAAAGGTCCGGCGGCGGCGCCAGCACCGCCCCAGCTGCAGCCGCAGGACGAGCGTTTTGCGTTCTGGGCCGTCGGCGTGAGTTTCGCACTGAGCGGCATGGTCATTGCGGCAATGGGCGTGCATATGGTGCCCGTGCTCAGCGCCATGGGGCTCGGTGCTTCGGCCTATGTCGTGTCGATGCTGATGGGGCCCACGCAAGTCGCGATCCGGCTCACCGACGCGCTGTTCTGGCGCAGCCTGCATCCGCTGCAGGTCGCGACGATTTCGGGCCTTGCCTTGCCGCTCTCGGTCGTGGCCTTGATGCTGCCGATCGAAGGGCTGATCGCAGGCGCTTTGTTTGCGGCCGCAACCGGCGTGGGCCAAGGCCTTTCGAGCATCGTGCGCGGCACGGTCCCGCTGGCGCTGTTCGGCAGTGCGGGCTATGCCGCGCGCCTCGGGCGGCTTGCCGCCGTGCGCACGGTGCTGAGTGCGAGTGCGCCGTTCCTGTTTGCGCTGGGCCAGCAGGAGGCGGGCCTGACGACGACTTTGTGGATCGCGTTTGCGATCGGCGTCGTCGCGCTGCTGCCGCTTCTGGTGCTGATGGCGCGCCTCAAACGCAGCGTCGCTTGAACGCCTGTTGCGGCGGCGCCGCGCCGCCTTTGCCGGCCGGCACGCGCAGCGCGGCGAGGCGAATGGCAAGGGCCGCGAACAGGCGCCGGATCGTCGCCATTTTTTGCTCTGTCCGGATCGGTTTTCCGAAAGCCTAGCGCGGCTGCACCGCTTCCAGCAGCGCCGTCGCGATTTCCGCCCATTCGGCATCGAGCGCGCCGGTCGCGACGGTCTGGCCCGCGCGCCGGTACCAGTAGCGCGCATTGCCAAGATCGCCTTCGACGCGATGCAGGTGCGCGTGCACCCAATCGTGGCGCTTTTCGCCTTCGTCCTGCTGCACGAGCGCATGGGCGGCGTCCCAGTCGCCCTTTTTTAAGTGCCACAGCGCCAGCAGCGGCCGCGCCAATCCCGACGGCGGCTGCGCCCGCTCAACCGATGCCAAAAACGCCGTGAACTCCACTCGCCACCCCTGCCGCGACGCGCCCAGTGACGCCGCCAACCTTAAGGCCTTTTCTCACATCGCGGGATCGTAATAAACGCGGCTCGATGCCGTTTTTTGTTGTTGTGGATTTCTACCTGCACCGCGAAGGCCGCGTCCGCGAAAACCAGGGCCCGCTCGACATGCTGGATTTGCCCATGCAAATGGGCTTCGATGCGCAAGCGCGCATGCGCGACATCCCGAGTGCCGGCAGACAGAGACCGGCGCCGAAACGGCGACAAAAGGCCCAATCGGCGCCTTGTCAAAGCACCGGGCAGCCCTATAATTCGCGCCAATCGACCACCTGCAGGAGCCCCCCCGAAATGTCGCTCAAAGACACAGCCTTGATCATGGTCGGATACCAGAACGACTATTTTGCCACGGACGGCATTCTGCGCGGCGTGGTGGAGGAACCCGGCCGCGTCGACAGCGTGCTCGCCGCGACCGTCGATCTGCTCGCGCGCCTGCGCGACACCGAGATCACCATCGTCTCGACGCCGATCGTGCTGAAGCCGGACTATCGCGCCCTCGCGAGCCCGGTCGGCATCCTGAACGCGATCAAGGAATCGGGCGCCTTCGCGATCGGCAGCAAAGGCGCGCAGGTCGTGCCCGCGATCAAGCCCTTCGAAGACCGCATCATCACGCTCTCGGGCAAAATCGGCTTCAACGGCTTCGTGAACACCGAACTCGACGAGATCCTGAAGCGGCGCGGCATCAAGAACGTGTGGCTCGCGGGCATGGTCACGTCGCTGTGCATCGATTCGACCGGCCGTGCGGCCTACGAGCGCGGCTACAACGTATCGGTCCTCAAGGACTGCACCTCGGCGCGCACCGCCGTCGAACAGGATTTTTTCTGCACGACGGTCTTCCCGCTCTACGGCAGCGTGATCGTCGGGTCGGATCTGAAGATCGCGGCTTGAGCGAAAATTCGAACGACGCGGACACCGAACGCCTGGATCTTCAGGTCCAGGCGACCAACCGTCTGATCGAAGCGCTCGCGGCGAGCGAACAGACGATGCGCCGGCGCATCGAGCTGATCAGCGACGTCGTGTTCGAGCTCGACCAGGACGAACGCATCGTGTTCGTTAACCGCGCTTGGACGAACGTCGTGGGGGGCGCACCGGAAGCGGCCCTCGGCAAACGGTTCGTCGATTTTCTGGCCGAGCCCGAAGATTGGCGCATCGAAGCGAATGTTGCCGCCGACCCGGACGCCGCACCGCGCGCGAGCGCACGGGCGCTCAAGCGCGCGGACGGCGCGCTTGCCTGGGTCGAGATCTCGCTCACGCGCCTGGGGCCGGCCGGCTATCTCGGCACGCTGCACGACGTCACGCGCCAGCGCGCCTACCAGCGGGAGCTCGAGCAGCTGTCGCTCGTCGCCAACAACACCGACAATCTCGTGATCATCGCCGACGCCGACGGCCGCTGCGAATGGGTCAATCCGGCCTTCACCGCGCGCACCGGCTTCGCCCTCGAAGAGATGCTCGGCAAGCGCCCGGGCCATGTGCTGCAAGGGCCCGACACCGACCCGCGCGCGGTCGCCGAGATCGCGCGCGCCTTGCGCGAGAACCGCTCGGTCTCGACCGAGATCCTCAACTACACCAGGCGCGGCGAACCCTACTGGACGATGGTCCACATCAATCCGATCCTGGGGGCCGACGGCAAGCTGCAGCGCTTCGTGTCGGTGCAGACCGACACCACGCGCCTGCGCGCGATCCAGAGCGAGCTCGAAACCGCCAAGGCCGCGGCCGAAGCGGCGAGCCGCGACAAGTCGCTGCTGCTCGCCAATGTCAGCCACGAGCTGCGCACGCCGATGACCGGGGTGCTCGGCATCGCCGAGCTGCTGCTGGCGACGGACCTCGTGCCGCAGCAGCGCCGCTTCGTCGAGGTCATGCAGTCGTCGGGCAATCTTCTGCTGCGCATCATCAACGACGTGCTCGAGTTTTCGCGCATCGAGGAAGGACGCATCGAGATCGAAGAAAAACCCTTCGATCTTGCCGCCGCGATCGCGGGCGTGGTCGATATTCTGGCGCCCATGTTCCGCGAAAAGCGGCTCGCTTTCGACGTGCGCCTGCCGTCCGAAGGCCTGCCGAAACTCGTCGGCGACGCCGCCCGTTTCCAGCAGATCCTCTACAACATCCTCGGCAATGCGCTCAAATTCACGCAAGTCGGCTCGGTCACGCTGGCGGTGGACTGCGCGCCGACCGCGGCCGGCGCCACCCACGTGCTCGTGTGGGTGCGCGACACCGGCGGCGGCATCGCGCCGACCAAGCTCGAGAGCATCTTTCGCCCCTTCGAACAGGCCGACAAAAGCGTTGCCCAGCGCTTCGGCGGGTTCGGGCTCGGCTTGTGGATCTGCAAGCGCCTGGTCGAGCGCATGGGCGGCGAAATTTCCGCGGCAAGTGTGCTCGACCGCGGATCGGAATTTTTCTTCTCGCTGCCGCTGCGTTTGGCCGAAGCCGGATCCGCAGCCGAGCGCGTGCCCGCCGGGTCGCTTGCCGACGCCGCCACGCTCGATATTCTTTTGGCCGACGACAGCGACGTCAATCGCCTCGTCATCAAAAGCGTGCTCGAAAAGGATGGCCATCGCGTGGTCGAGGTCACAGACGGCGCGCAGGCCCTCGAACGCGTGCAGACGGCCGCGTTCGACGTGGTGCTGATGGACATCCAGATGCCGGTCATGGACGGGCTCGCGGCCGCCGAAAAAATCCGCGCGCTCGGCGGCGCATTCGCGCGCATGCCGATCTTCGCGCTGACGGCCGACATCGTCAGCGAGCGGCGCGAAGCCTATCTCAGCGGCGGCTTCGACAAAGTTCTGGCCAAACCGATCGATTGGGCTTTGCTCAAGCAAACCCTGCGCACCGTGCCGGCAGGCAGCGGCCGCACGCCGGAAAACTAGCGCACGAAGTGCCGCAGACGCGCGCGCAGACCGCGCGGAAGGTCGCGCAGACCGCGCAAACGCATCTTCGCGCGTTTCAAAGCGTGGCGCAGGCCGCCATGCGCCATGGCCGACAGATAGATCCGCCGCCGCCAGCCGAGCACGCAGTCGTGGATGCGCCTGTACCACCCGATCGACAGGAGCTTCGGCGCGGCGATCGCGTGCAGCCGCAAGATCACGGCCATGCCGACGATCTTGGCGGCGACCAGCACGGCGGCACCGGCCAGCAGCCGGCCCGAGGCGATCCAATAGAGCGCCGCGAACTTGACCGGTTCCAGCAGCAGCATCGGCACGGCGAGCACAGCAAGCGCGCCGTAGGCCGGCAACGCGGCGACCAGGTTTTCGGCGCGATGCCACACGCGCAGCCGTGCCAGCCCCGTCAGCACGGGGGCCACGAGCATGCGCGCGAGGTCTTCGGTGGCGAAATAGAGCAGCCCCAGCAGGAAGCCCAACCCGCGCAGGATGCGTCTGAACGCTGCCGTTGTTTTCGCTGCCGTCATTCGCGCCGCCGCCGTTCGCGCCGCCCCGTCCGATAGATCGCCGCGCGGCCGCGATAGAGCGTAGGATGGCACGGATTGGAGGTCCCGTGCAGATCCGCCTCGGCTACGACATCGCCTACGAATGCGCGCAGGCCACGCCGCTTCTGCTGATGCTGCGCGTGCATCCGTCGTTGGCGGGCGATCTCGTGGTGCCCGATTTCATCGCAACCTATCCAGCCGTGCCGCTGCAGACCTATCTCGACGGTTTCGGCAATCTGTGCACGCGTCTGACCGCACCGGCAGGGACGTTCCGCATGACGGCCGACGCGACGATCGTCTGCGCGGGCGACGCGGACGCGGTCGCACCGTTCGCGGCCGAGATACCGGTTTCGGACCTGCCGGCCGAGCTGCTCGTGTTTCTGCTCGGCAGCCGCTACTGCGAGACCGACAAGCTGTCCGAGATCGCATGGTCGCTGTTCGGCCCTGTGCAGCCCGGCTGGGCGCGCGTGCAGGCGATCTGCGATTTCGTGCACGACCATATCCGCTTCGACTACATGCAGGCGCGCGCCACGAAATCGGCGTTCGACGTGTACGGCGAGCGCACGGGCGTGTGCCGCGATTTCGCGCATCTGGCGGTGGCGCTGTGCCGCTGCATGAACATCCCCGCGCGCTACTGCACCGGCTATCTCGGCGACATCGGCGTGCCGCGCGATCCCGCACCGATGGATTTCAGCGCGTGGTTCGAAGTCTATCTCGGGCACCGATGGTACGTTTTCGACGCGCGCCACAACCGCCCGCGCATCGGTCGCGTGCTGATCGGCCGGGGCCGCGACGCTGCCGACGTGCCGCTGTCGAACAGCTTCGGCACGACGGTATTGAAGGCGTTTTTCGTGCGCTCGGACGAGCTCGGCGCGTAAGCCCATCGCGGTGCCGCAGCACTAGGCGGCGGAGGTGAAGCGTATGCCCACGGCCAACGGCGCCATCGCCTGCTCGCCGAAACCTGCCGCGAGTGCGGACATCGCGCGCCAGCCCGCGCAATGCCCTGCCGCAACGTAGCGCGGTGCAAACGTCTGCAGCGCCGCCACTGTCTGCGGCACGAGGGCCTCGTTCGCGCCGGCAAGATGGAAGCCGCCCATGGCGCAATGGATCGGCCGGTCGGGAAATCGCGCGCGCGCGTGCCGCAGCACGTTGACGATGCCGGCATGCGAGCACGCACTGAGCACGACCAAGCCCAATCCGGCCACATCCACATAAAGCGCACGCTCGTCCACCAGCGCTTCGTCGAGTTCCCAGCCGCCGTTCTTCGTCCGCCGATGCTGGCCCGGCATGCCGCGCTCGAACGGCGTCACGCGCGGTATCTCGCCGGATATCCAGAAGAACCCGTCCAGGGCCGCATAGGCTTCGCGGCTCAGGATCGCCCGGCCGCCGCGTTTGGCGATCGCGGCCGGTTTGGGTACGTCGCGCAACTGGCGCATCGTGCCGTCCGCTGCGCGTACGGCGCGCCGCGCGAACATGCCCGGATGCATGTGGACGGGTATCGCGGACTTGCCGCCGGCGCTTGCAATCAGATCGAGCGCTTTGAGAATGCCGCCGCCATGGTCGAAATGGCCATGCGACAGCATCAGCGCGTCGATCGCGGCGAAATCGACTTTCAGCAGCCGCGAATTGCGCGAAAAGACGAGCGGATCGGGTCCGGTGTCGAACAGCAAGGTGCGAACGCGCCGCCCCTTGCGCACTTTGACGAGGCAGGAAAGCCCGTGCGCAGCGCAGCACAGGCAGTTCCCCGCGAGAACCTTCATGCCATTGCGCCAGTGGAAGGCCATTTCGCCTTCGACGAACGGCGGATTCGACGAAAGGCCGTCGGTCGCGTTGTCGACCAGAACCTGGATTTCGACGCTGTCGGCGGCGACAAGTTCTTGCATCACTCGAAATCTCGGTATCGAGGTGGTTGCGATTCGGCCCGCGCAGCGCTGGCGTCCCCACGGGGATTCGAACCCCGGTCTGCACCGTGAGAGGGTGCCGTCCTAGGCCTCTAGACGATGGGGACCTTGCACGCGCGTTAGGGCTTAGCCGATACGCGGGGCTTCAGCAAGGGCGGTGGCGGCAAGCGCCGTTGCGGCGAGGCGGTCGGCGTCTTCCAGGCGCGACGACCACGACACGACCAGGCGCAGCAACTGTGTCCCCGGGCCGTTCCAGCGATAGACGGCAAAGCCCGCCTGTTCGAGGGCCCCGATCGCGGCTTCGGGCAGTTCGACGAAGATCTCGTTGGCTTCGACCTTGTGCGCGAGCTTGGCGCCCGGAATTGCCGCCAACGCATGTGCCAGGCGCTGCGCCAGCGCATTGGCGTGGCGCGCCATTGCGAGCCACAGATCGTCGGCCAGATAGGCTTCGAGCTGGGCCGCGAGATAGCGCATCTTCGAAAAAAGATGGCCCGCGCGCTTGCGGCGCAGCGCGATCGTCTCGGCGAGGGCCGCGTCGAACACCACGATCGCTTCGGCGGCCATGCAGCCGTTTTTGGTGGCGCCGAACGACAGGATATCCACGCCGGCGCGCCACGTCGCTTCCGCCGGCGAAGCCCCTTGGTGCACAAGCGCATTGGCAAAGCGCGCCCCGTCGAGATGGAATTTGAGATCGGCGCGATGCGCGATCTCGGCCAACGCCGCGATTTCGGACACCGCGTAGACCGTGCCCACCTCGGTCGCGTTGGTGATCGACACGGCGGCCGGCTGCACCTGATGCACGCCGATGCGGCGGGCACCGGCAAGCGCGGCGCCAAGCGTCTGCGCATCGATCTTGCCGTTTGCCCCTTGAATGCCGACGAGCTTTGCCCCGCCCGTATAGAACTCCGGCGCCCCGCATTCGTCGGTGTTGATGTGCGCGTCCGGATGGCAATAGACCGCCCCCCAGGGCGGGGCCATCGCGGCCAGCGCCAGCGAATTGGCGGCCGTCCCCGTGGCCACGGGAAACACCGCGCAAGGCCGTTCGAACAAATCGGCGAAATGTTTGTCGAGCCGCTTGGCGATCGCGTCGCTGCCGTAGGCCATCGCATGGCCCGAATTGGCGGCGTCGAGGGCCGCCATGATCTTTGGATGGACGGGGGCCGTATTGTCGGACGCAAAATTCATGGATTTGTTCCCGGCAGAATGCGGCCGCGCAACTGGCCGCTCGCCGGATCGACCAGCAGAATGCTGCCCGTCCCGCCCGGCGCTTCGACATGGATCGCAAGCAAGCCGCCGGACGCCGACACGCCGACGATGCGGGTACCCGCAGGCTGGCCCAGCGACAGATCGTTCCAGCGCAGGCCCGCCAAAGGCGGGGCGGCGGCGGCAATTGCCGAAGGGGCGGCTTGCGGGGCCGAAGCCTCCTTGCCGCCGATGCCGGCCACGACCAGATAGACCAGAACGCCGAAGGCGGCGACGCACAAGGCCCCCAGCGACAGAACGACGGCTTTCAACGCGCGCATGGGTGGATTCAAGACCTCGCTTCAGGTACCAAACAGCAGATGAACGCAGCGCCGACCCTCTTTTCAGCGCCCGTGCCCGACGATCTGGCCGGCACGCGGCTCGACCGTGCGCTTGTCGTGCTGCACGGCGCAACGCTGTCGCGCAGCCGCCTCAAAGCGCTGATCGAAGAAGGCCATGCGCGCATCGACGGCGCGACGATAACGGAGCCGTCGCACAAGGTCAAAGCAGGCGAAACGCTCGAACTTGCCTTGCCGGACGCCACCCCCGCACGCCAGGAAGCGCAGAACATCGCCCTCGACGTGGTCTACGAAGACGCGCACCTGATCGTGATCGACAAGCCGGCCGGCCTCGTCGTGCATCCGGCCCCCGGCAATGCCGACGGCACGCTCGTGAACGCGCTGCTCGCCCATTGCGC
Organism: Rhodospirillaceae bacterium; assembly: GCA_027490975.1. Classification (GTDB taxonomy): domain Bacteria; phylum Pseudomonadota; class Alphaproteobacteria; order CACIAM-22H2; family CACIAM-22H2; genus Tagaea. The sequence continues at coordinate 12,090 of JAIXXA010000098.1, read as the reverse complement.
GGGCTCGCTGTCGGGGATCGGCGGCGTCGAACGGCCCGGCATCGTGCATCGGCTCGACAAAGACACAAGCGGCCTCATGGTCGCCGCCAAGACCGACGCCGCCCATCGCCATCTGGCGGCACAGTTCGCAAGCCATACGGTCGAGCGGCTTTATGCCGCGATCGTGCGCGGCGTGCCGCGCCCGTCCGAGGGCGACATCGAAGGGGCCATCGGCCGCGATCCCGGCAACCGCAAGCGCATGGCGATCGTGCGCAGCGGCGGCAAGGCCGCCCGAACACATTACCGCACGCTCGAACGTTTTTCCGATCGCGCGGCCTTGGTCCAATGCCGCCTGGCCACGGGGCGCACGCATCAGATTCGCGTGCATCTGACCGCGATCGGCTGTCCGCTTGCGGGCGACGGTATCTACGGACGCAAAGCGTCGCGGTGCGCGAACGCGCTCGACGCCGAAATCGCGTCGTTCGGCCGCCAGGCGCTGGATGCGTTCGTGCTTGGATTTGCTCACCCCCACGACGATAGACCGCTGCGTTTCGAACGCGCGATCGCGCCCGATCTTGCGGCCTTCGCCGAACGTTTGCGACGAGCCGCAGCGTCGCTAGGCATGCGCGGCGGCAAAGGGTAAGATCGCGTACGGCAAAACGGTGCCCTGCGAACGGGGGCATCGACGGGGGCGCCGAAGGGGGCAAGCGGTTGCGTGCGCAGATACCAGCGCCAGGCTCGGACGGAAACTTGCAGCGCTATCTCCAGGAGATACGCAAGTTTCCGATGCTCGAGCAGGACGAAGAATACATGCTGGCGAAAGCCTGGCGTGAACGCGAAGACGCGGCCGCCGCCCACCGCCTCGTGACCTCGCATCTGCGCCTCGTGGCCAAGATCGCGATGGGCTATCGCGGCTACGGCTTGCCGGTGGCCGAGCTCATTTCGGAGGGCAATGTTGGCATGATGCAGGCCGTCAAACGCTTCGAACCCGAGCGCGGTTTTCGCCTGGCGACCTACGCCATGTGGTGGATCCGGGCGGCAATCCAAGAATACATCCTGCATTCCTGGTCGCTGGTCAAAATGGGCACCACGGCGGCGCAGAAGAAGCTGTTCTTCAATCTGCGCAAGCTCAAAGGCCAGATGCGCCAGCTTGACGAGGGCGATCTGCGGCCCGAGATCGTGACCAAGATCGCGACCGACCTGCAAGTGCCCGAGCAGGACGTGATCCAGATGAACCGGCGCTTGGCCGCCCCCGACCATTCGCTGAACGCGCCCGTGCGCGGCGATTTCGAAGGCGAGTGGCAGGACTGGCTCGTGGACGAGGGCGAAAGCCAGGAAACGCGGCTCGCCGAGAGCCAGGAATCGGCGCGCCGGCACAAGCTGCTCGAAAAGGCGCTCGCCCAGCTCAATGCGCGCGAGCGCACGATCCTCGTGGAACGGCGCCTTTCCGAAGAGCCCGCCACGCTCGAGGATCTGAGCCAGAAATACGGCATCAGCCGCGAACGCGTGCGCCAGATCGAAGTGCGCGCCTTCGAAAAGCTGCAGCGCGCGGTCAAAGCGGGCATTGCAAGCGGCGGCTGAGGGGCCGCTCGCCTGCGCTCAGCGCGGCAGCTTGTCTTCCTCGCCGCGCACAGACTCGCCCCATTCGGCTTCCAGCATGGTTTTGCGCCGCTCGAGCATGCGGATGCGCGCCTGGGCGCGGTTTTCGTACGTGATGTTCACGACGATCGGAAAGAGCCAGCACAGCGCATAGGCGAAGCTCGCCGCGATATAGACCGAGATCCATGCGTAAGCATTGCCCAAGATCTCGCGCCCGCCGGTGCGCCCGGCACCCGCAAGCCCGTCGAGCAGGAAGGGCAGCATCGCGCCCGCACTCAGCGTGCCGACGGCGATCGTGGCGAACTTCTGGCGCGACGGATCGCTGAGATAGGCCGCGATCGTCGGCAGAAAGCCGCCGACCATGTACACGCACAGCCACGGCACGTTGAAGCCGAGCCAGCCGAGGATCGCGAGCACGCCCACGCCGGCCGTGGCGAGCATCATCGGGCTGCGCTGGCCGGATTTCTTCGCCTTGGGCTTCGCCATCTTGGCCATCACATGAGCCTCAGCAGCAGCGAGCCGATACCGACCACGCCCGACAGGCTCGCGGCCGTAAGGGCCGCCGCCTCTTTGCCGGCGTGGACGGCGAGCGTGGTGCGGATCTTGCCGCCGCCCTTGAGCTCGCCGATCTCGAACACCGCGCTCGCATAGGCTTCCTTGGCGTTCTCGAAAGCGCGCGCATCGGCATCGCGCATCTTTTCGTTGTCGACGAGCTCGAGCAGCTTCTTGAGATCGCCCTCTTCGGAGACCTTGTTGAGCTGCTCGAGCTGCAGCGTGCGCAGCGGCAGATTGCGGATCGTGTCGACGAACTGGCGCACGAGGCCCGCACACCACGCGGTGAGGCGCGGCACCGAAGGCGGCCCGAATTTCTCCTGCAGATCGGCCAGCAACTTCACGATCGACAGGCCGCCATGGGCATCGACCTGTTCGGGATTCATCAGCGCTTTGATCTGGCCCGAATTGGCGCCGGCGTGCGACGCCAGAAACGCCGCGATGTGCCGGTCGACCGGCTTGCGGTCGGCCCCGGCCGACAATTCGAGCGCTTCGAGCACGTGCTCGGGCTCCGAGACCCACATGCCGGCCGCAAGCTCCGAAAAGCACGGCAGATTGGGATTGAGCTCGTAGAGGCAACGCTCGATGCCGTTGCCGGGGGCCGGATCCTCGACCCAGCGCCCGAGGCGGTCGAGGATGCTGTTGGCCGGCAGATTCTTGCCGCCGGCAAGTTTGTAGAAATGCGCCCAGCTGCCGAGAACGCGCGAGCGGATGAGATCGGTGAAAATCGGCCCGTTGCCGGGCTTGCGCATTGCGGCCGCAAGGGCGGGCCCGAAGCCGTCCGCCGTGACGCTGTGGCCGCGGAAGCGCACGGGCGCCATCGGATCGAGGATCACGCAGGCGCGCCCGACGATCGTGGCGTCGTTGTAGGTGGCGTTCGTATCGCCGGTCGATTCGTTGACGGCGGCCATCAGACGGTCGTGGAGCTTCTGTTCGCCGAGCGACGCGCGCACCCACATCGGGATCGCCCCGTTGCGCAGCTCGCGCGCGGCCGCTTCGAAATTGCGCCCCATCGCATGCGCAAGCGTGCGCGCGTTCTTGTGCTCGCGCTTGCCGAATTTGTAGCCCTGCGCCGCGCGCGACATCTGCGGGGCGGTGCTTGGAATCTGCTGGCGCTTGCCTTCGAGCCAGCCGCGCACATGCTCGATCGTCCAGCGATCCGGCTCCCAGTCGTTGAGGAGGCCGCGCAGCATGTCCATCAGCACCGGCGGCAGCTTGTTGAGATCGGCGAAGGTGTCGAACGAGTTCGTGTCGATGCGCCGGTAGATCGCTTCGTCCGGATCGAGGCCCGCCCCCGGCAGCGTGCCTTGCGCGAACGCCATCAGCGTCATGCCGAGCGCGAACATGTCGTCGGCGCGCGTGCCGTTGCCGCGCCCCTCGGGATCGGTCATGGCGCCCGCCAGCGGCTCGAACGCGGGCGGCTGGTCGAAGCCGGGCGGGGCCTGCAGGCACGGTCCCATCACCACGCGCGTGCGCGCCTCGTCGAGCCAGAACAGATTCTGCGGCCGCAGGGCGCGGTGCGTGACGTTGCGCACGAAGAGTTCGCTCAAACCCGTGGCGAGCGGACCCAGGATGTGGCTCACGATCTTGGCCCCGGTCCACGCTTCGCGCGGGCCCTTGCCCGCCCACAAAGGCCCGCCCTCGGGGAAGTCGTAGATGAGCGCCAGCCGCTTGCCCCTGCTGCCGGGCCAGTTCACGAGGTCGAAATCGTAGAGCCGCAAGAGGCCCGGCCGGTCGACGGTCTTGAGGGCCTTGGCCATCTCGAGGCGCGGCGGCAGATCGCTGCTGCAGATGAGAGCCACGCGCGGCACGCCGTCGTCGCGCGTGTCGGTGGCCGAAAAAGCGCGCACGGTCGGCGTCGACATGTCCGGGATCGGAATGGCGGGGAATATCTGGAAGCGATTGCCGAGCGGCACGCCGCCGCCCGCAAGGGCAGCGCCCTGCGGGGCGGCTTCGCCTGCCGGCTTTGCTTCGATGTTGGCTGGTTCAGCCATGGCCCCATCTTCCCGGCCGCACGACGGCCTTCGATCCGACTCGCTATTTTACGCCAAACGGCGCCGCGAATCACGAGATAGGACGGACAGATCTACACGCCCGCGAACGGGTCGGCCGTGAGGATCGTGTCGTTGCGCTCGGGGCTCGTGGACAGCATGGCCACGCGGCAGCCGATCAGCTCTTCGATGCGCACGATGTATTTGACGGCGGCCGCGGGAAGCTCCGCCCACGAGCGCGCCCCGCGCGTCGATTCCTTCCAGCCGCGCATGGTTTCGTAGACGGGAACCGCGCGCGCCTGCAGATGCTGGGCGGCCGGCAGACGGTCGTAGCGCCGCCCGTCGATGTCGTAGGCCACGCATACTTTGAGCTCGTCCATGCCGTCGAGCACGTCGAGTTTGGTGAGCGCGATGCCGCGAATGCCGCCCACGCGCACGCTCTGGCGCACGAGCACGGCGTCGAACCAGCCGCAGCGCCGCGGCCGCCCGGTGACGGTGCCGAACTCGTGGCCGCGCTCGCCCAAACCCTGGCCGACCGCGTCGGTGAGTTCGGTCGGGAACGGGCCCGAGCCCACGCGCGTGGTGTAGGCCTTGGTGATGCCGAGCACGAAGCCCGCCGCATGCGGCCCCACACCCGCCCCGGTTGCGGCCTGGGCCGCCACCGTGTTCGACGAAGTGAGGAACGGACAGGTGCCATGGTAGATGTAGAGCAAAGCGCCCTGCGCGCCCTCGAACAGGATGCGCCGCCCCTTGCGCACCGCCTCGTCGAGGAACGGCCACACCGGATCGGCATAGGGCAGAATCTGCGGCGCCATCTCGGCCAGGGCCTTCTCGAGCGAAGCCCGGTCGACGGGGGCGAAGCCCAAACCTTTGCGCAGCGCGTCGTGGTGGCGCAGCAGCTCGTCGAGCTTGGTCTTGAGCGTGGCCGGATCGGCCAGATCGCACAGGCGAATGGCGCGGCGCGCCACCTTGTCTTCGTAGGCGGGCCCGATGCCGCGCCCGGTCGTGCCGATCTTGGCCGCCCCGCGCGCTTCCTCGCGCAGACGGTCGATCTCGGCATGCAACGGCAGGATGAGACAGGCGTTTTCGGCAACCCGCAGATTGTCGGGGCCCACATCCACGCCCTTCTCGCGGATCGCGGCGATCTCTTTCAGAAGATGCCACGGATCGACGACCACGCCGTTGCCGATGATGCCGAGCTTGCCCGGCCGCACCACGCCCGAGGGCAGCAGCGACAGCTTGTAGGTGACCCCGTCCACCACGAGCGTGTGGCCGGCATTGTGCCCGCCCTGGAAGCGCACGACGATTTCGGCGCGCTCGCTGAGCCAGTCGACGATCTTGCCTTTGCCTTCATCGCCCCATTGCGAGCCGACGACAGTGACGTTGGTCATTTCTTCGCTTCCTCTCGAACGACGGGCAGACGGACGGCTTTGCCGTCTTCGACGATATGGCTGCAGCCGAGGCGCCGCGCTTCGGCGAGCGCGTCCGGCACGGGGCCGAATCCTTCGCGCACGAGGCTGCCGCCGTCGCGCAGCGCGCGCACGATTTGGGGAGACGTGCCGAAGGGCGCGAACGCGCACGCCTCGGCGGCCGGAAACGGCAAGGCGCGCAGCACCGTGTCGGTGAACAGCGTCACGCCCGTGGCGGTCTCGCCCGCCCCTTCCATCAGATCTTCGCCCGCCAGATAGCGCCCGCCGCGCCCGAGTTCGCCGCGCACGCCGCGCGCGAAGATCGTGAAGGACAGGCCCTTCTGGTATTCGAAACCGCGCCGCTCGACCGTGTCGATCGTCAGAACGAGATCGGGGCGCGCGGCCTGCACAAACCGCACCGCCTCTTTGAGGCGCACGACCTCGCCGCGCGCCGTGGGCGGCAGATCGAGCCCGTCGAGCTTGGCAAGCGCGGCCGCCGCCGGGCCGCTGGCGGCCACAAGATCGGCCAGCAACGCGCCCACCTTGCCGCCGAGGGCCGCCACTTCGGCCGCATCCTTGCGGTCGAGGGCCGCGCGCAAATTGGCGGCAATGTCGGGCGGCACCTGGCTCCAACCGATGATTGCAGGCACCAGATAGGGGATCGTGAGGTCGATCGAGACGTTGGCAGCCCCCACGTCGGCGAGTGCCGCCGCCGACATGGCGATGATTTCGGCGTCGGCGGCCGGCTCGTCGGCGCCGATGAGCTCGGCGCCCACTTGGCCGAACTGGCGCTCGGGCCGCAGCCCGTCGCCCTTCACGCGCAGCACCTGGCCCGCATAGGACAGGCGCAGCGGCCGCGGCTCGCCCTTGAGGCGCGTGGCCGCGATGCGCGCCACTTGCGGCGTCATGTCGGCGCGCAGCGCCATCATGCGCTGGCTGTCGGGATCCATGAGGCGGAAGCAATGGCGCGACATGCCGGCCTGGCTGCCGGCCAGCAGCGATTCTTCGAACTCCACCATCGGCGGCTTCACGCGCGCATAGCCGTAGCGCTTGAATGTCTGCGTGACGCGCCAGACGATCTCGGCCTCTTGGTCCGCTTCGGCCGGCAGCGCATCGCGCAGGCCCGCCGGCAGCAACGCGCGTGTGACAAGTTCGTTCATGGCTCCCCCAACTGGCGAGGTGCGACCTCGTTCGGGCGCGCCTGAGTAGCCGGTTTTGCGGGGCCACGCCATGGGAAATAGGCGACATTCGGCAACCGTCGCCAATTCGCGCAACCTATTTTAAAGCCTTGATCGCACGCCGAAAAACCCTCTTCAGGCGACATGTTACGCCGTTTTTTGCCGTCGCCTATTTGCCGGCACGGGCGACCGCCGATGCGGCCGGCAAACGGCGCGTCCAGCCCATCGGAAAATGCCAAAATCATGCTCATGATCCTAAAATACGACCTTTTATTCCTCAAATCAAGGTTCTGCCGATAGAACATGGAATTTGCGATTTTGGCCTCGGCGGAGGGGCATACCATGGGAATATTTTTCGACGCGGCGACGATTTTGGTGCGCGAAGGGCGCGAGGCGTTGCTCGTGTTGGCCGCGATCGACGCTTATCTCGCAAGGCTGGGTGCGGCCGACCGCATGCAGGCGCTGACCGCAGGTGCTGCGGCGGGCATGGTCGCGAGCCTCGGCACGGCTTGGGCCTTCGCCATGTACAACAACGGCGCGCGCGACGACCTCGTCGAAGCGGGCACGATGCTGGGCAGTGCGGGGCAGCATCGCCGCGGCGACCGTCGCGTGGACGGCACTGCAGCGCCGACGCGATGCGGAAACGCCGAACGCGATGCCCAAGGCGAGGTAGCTTCGGCGCGAAACGGCGAAGAACGGGACGCGCGGCCAATATCTGCAGCGCGTCCCCTCGTCTCTGCTAGAACCGCAGCGCCCGCGCGCGCAGCACTTGCGGCAGCGCCCGGATCTTCTCGAGCAAAGCTTCCCCGATCGGCTGGTCGACGGCGATCAGGCAGATCGCTTCGCCGCCGCGCGTCTGGCGGCCCAGATTGAACGAGGCGATGTTGAGGCTCGAATCGCCGAACAGGCGGCCGATCGAGCCGATGAAACCCGGCTTGTCCTGGTTGCGCACATAGAGCATCGAAGCGCTGAATTCGGCTTCGATCGGCACGTCGGCGATCGCGACGATGCGGGGCTTCGCGTTGCCGAACAGCGAGCCGGCGATCTTGCGCGTCTGGCCCTGGCTCACGACCGTCACGCTGATGAGCGTGGGATAGTCCGACGCACGGTCGTGGCGCGCCTCGGTCACGGCAATGCCGCGCTCGCGCGCGACCGCCGGGGCCGACACGGAATTCACCGTCTCGAGCTGCGCGCCGAGGAAGCCCGCGAGCACGCAGGCCGTGAGCGGCTTCGTGTTGAGAGCGGCAACCGCCCCCTCGTATTCGATCGCGACCGAGACGACGTTTTCGTCCTGCAGCTGGCCCAGATACGAGCCGAGATTGGTCGCAAGCTGCATGTAGGGCTTGAGCTTGGGCGCGTCTTCGGCCGAAACCGACGGCATGTTGACGGCGTTGGTGACCGCGCCCGTGAGCAGGAAATCCGACATCTGTTCGGCCACCTGCAGCGCCACGTTCTCCTGCGCTTCGTTGGTCGAAGCGCCCAGATGCGGCGTGCAGATAACGTCGTCGCGGCCGAAGAGCGGGTTTTCCTTGGCGGGTTCGGTCAAGAAAACGTCGAGGGCGGCACCCGCCACCTGGCCGCTGTCCAACGCCGCTTTGAGATCTTCCTCGACGATGAGGCCGCCGCGCGCGCAATTGACGATGCGCACGCCCTTCTTGGTCTTGGCGAGCGCCTTGGCGTCGAGCAGGTTCTTGGTCTGCTCGGTCATCGGCGTGTGCAGCGTGATGAAATCGGCGCGCGCCAGAAGCGTGTCGAGATCGACTTTTTCCACACCCATCGCCTGCGCGCGTTCGGGCGCCAGGAACGGGTCGTAGGCCACGACCTTCATCTTGAGGCCCAAAGCGCGGTCGGCGACGATCGAGCCGATATTGCCGGCCCCGATGAGGCCGAGCGTCTTGCCCGAGATTTCCACGCCCATGAAGCGGTTCTTCTCCCACTTGCCGGCCTGGGTCGAGCGGTCGGCGCTCGGGAGCTGGCGGGCGAGCGCCATCATCATCGCGATCGCGTGTTCGGCCGTCGTGATCGAATTGCCGAACGGCGTGTTCATCACGACCACGCCGCGCGCGGTGGCGGCCGGCACGTCGACATTGTCGACGCCGATGCCCGCCCGGCCGATCACTTTGAGATGCGGGGCGGCGGCCAGGATTTCCTTGGTCACTTTCGTGGCCGAGCGGATGGCGAGCCCGTCGTAGTTGCCGATGATGGCTTTGAGCTCGTCGGGTTTGAGGCCGACTTTCATGTCGGTTTCGATGCCGCGCTCCTTGAAGATGTCGACGGCGCGCGGGCTCAGGGCATCGGAGATCAGAACTTTGGCCATGGCGGATTCCTTGCGTTTCAGGACGCACAAAATTTGAAGAAAAAAGCGAGCTGCTTCAGCCGGCCTTCACGGTCGCGAAGGCCCAGTCGAGCCAGCCGAACAAGGCTTCGAGATCGGCGGTTTCGACGGTCGCACCGGCCCAGATGCGCAAGCCCGGCGGGGCGTCGCGATAGGCGTCGATGTCGAACGCGACCTTCTCGGCCTCGAGCAACGCCACCATCTTTTTCGAGAAGGCGGCTTTCGCTTCGGCGTCGAGCTTGGCGACGTCCGGGTCTTGGATCACCAAGCACACCGACGTGCAGGAGCGGATCGCCTTGTCGGCGGCGAGGAATCCCACCCACGGCGTCTTGGCGGCCCAGGCTTCGATCGCGGCGAGGTTTTTCTCCGAACGCGCGACGAGGGCGTCGAGCCCGCCGATCTTTTCGGCCCAGATCAGGCCGTCGAGCGCGTCTTCGACCGCGAGCATCGAGGGCGTGTTGATCGTCTCGCCCTTGAACACGCCTTCGATGAGCTTGCCGCCTTGCGTGAGGCGGAAGATCTTGGGCATCGGCCAGGGCGGCGTATAGGTCGTGAGCCGCTCGACCGCGCGGGGGCTCAGCACAAGCATGCCGTGCTGGCCTTCGCCGCCGAGCACTTTCTGCCACGACCACGTGACCACATCGAGCTTGTCCCACGGCAGGCGCATCGCGAACGCGGCCGAGGTGGCGTCGCAGATCGTGAGGCCCTTGCGGTCGGACGGGATCCAGTCGCCGTTCGGCACGCGCACGCCCGAAGTGGTGCCGTTCCAGGTGAAGACGACGTCGTTGTCGAAATCGACGGCTTTGAGATCGGGAAGCTGCCCGTAGGGCGCTTCGAAGGTGCGCGTGTTCTTGAGCTTGAGCTGCTTCACGGCATCCGCGACCCAGCCCGCCCCGAACGATTCCCAGGTCAGCAGATCCGCGCCGCGCGCGCCCAGCAGCGACCACATCGCCATTTCGTAGGCACCCGTGTCCGACGCCGGCACGATGCCGATGCGGTAGTCGGCCGGAATGCCGAGCACTTTGCGGGTGCGCTCGATCGTGTCGGCAAGCTTGGCTTTGCCGAGCTTCGAGCGATGCGAACGGCCGAGGGCCGCGTCTTTGAGAGTGTCGAGGGACCAGCCGGGGCGCTTGGCGCAGGGGCCGGAGGAGAAGTTCGCGCACGCGGGGCGTACGCTTGGTTTGCTCTTTGTCATTTTAAGCTCTTCCTTTCAGAAGAGCCGGGACCCGTTGGGAGGTCCTGGCCCGAGGTCTTGTTAATCCGTTGGCCTCGGCGTTGCAACCGATAAAATCGGCATGCCAAAAATCGGCCCGCTTAAAATCGGCAACATTCCGGTGTTAGGATACGCGCATGCAAACGACAGCGCCGCTGGCCGGCAAAAAAGCACTGATCTTCGGCGTGGCCAACGCCGACTCCATCGCGGCCGGCTGTGCCGCCGCCTTCAGAACAGCGGGCGCGGATGTCGCGCTTACCTACTTGAACGAAAAAGCGCGACCGCATGTGGCATCCGTGGCCGATCCGCTCGGCGCGGCCCTCGTGGGTCCGTGCGACGTGCGCGTGCCTGGGGCCCTCGAAGCGGCGTTTGCCGATGCGCAGAAGCGCTGGGGCAAGCTCGACATCGTGCTGCATTCGATCGCGTTCGCACCGCGCGAAGATCTGCATGCGCGTGTGGTCGATTGCAGCGAAGCGGGGTTCCTGCAGGCGATGGCCGTGTCGTGCCACAGCTTCATCCAGATGGCGCGATTGGCCGAACCCTTGATGGCGGCGGGCGGCACGCTGCTGACCGTGAGCTTCTACGGGGCCGAAAAAGCGGTCGCGAACTACAACATGATGGGCCCCGTGAAGGCCGCCCTCGAAGCCAGCATGCGCAGCATCGCGGCCGAGCTCGGGCCCAAAGCCATTCGCGCGCACGCGCTGTCGCCGGGGCCGCTGCTCACGCGCGCGGCGTCGGGCATCGACAGGTTCGACGAACTCGTCGAGCGCGCCAAGGCGCAGAGCCCGGGCAAGCGCCTGGTGACGACCGCCGAGATCGGCGCGCTCGCAGCGTTCCTGGCAAGCGACGCCGCCGCCGGCATGACCGGCGGCGTGCATTATGTCGATGCGGGCTACAATATCGTCGGCTAGTCTCGTCTCCATGATCGTGACGGGAAAGGGCGCGCGCGGCACGCTTGCGATCGGCGGGCGGAGTTTCGACTGCGCCTTGGGCCGCAGCGGCATCGTTGCGGCCGCGGCCAAGCGCGAGGGCGACGGGGCGACGCCGGCGGGTGCTTGGCCGTTGCGCCGCGGCTTCTACCGGGCCGACCGCCTGACGCTGCCCGCATCGCTCAAAGACTGGTTCCAGCCGATCGAAGCCGACATGGCGTGGGACGACGATGCGGCCTCGGCCAGCTACAATCGCCTGATCCGCACGCGCGTCGACGGCCATCCCGAACGTCTGGCGCGCGCCGACGGCGTCTACGACGTCGTGGTGCCGCTCGGCTACAACGACGACCCGCCACTGGCAGGACTGGGCAGCGCCATTTTCCTGCACGTGGCGCGCAGCGATTTATCGCCGACGGCGGGCTGCGTGGCGCTCGCACTGCCGGACCTGCTCGCTGCGCTCGCCGGTTGCGACGAGGGCAGCACGCTCGAGATACGCCTGCCCGGCTAGCGCGCCGCGCCGCGCGCGGCGAGTGCGGCAAGTGCCGCACCGTCGATGCGCACATTGAGCCACGCGGCGGATTCGCCGGCCCCCATCGCCGCGTAGAAATCGCGCGCCGGCTGGTTCCAGTCGAGCACCTGCCAATGGTACTTGCCGTAGCCGCGCGCGACGGCGCGCTTGGCCCCTTCGACGATCAAAGCCTTGCCGATGCCGAGACCGCGCGCGGCTTCGTCGACGAAGAGATCTTCGAGATAGAGGCCGGGCCTGCCCATGAAAGTCGAAAAGCTGCGATAGAAAAGCGCGAAGCCGACGGGCCCGTTCGGCGTTTCGGCAAGGATCGCCTCGGCGACCGCGTCGGGCCCGAACATCCAGCGCTGCAGGTTCGCCTCGGTGGCTTCGACCTCGT
>JAIXXA010000066.1 GCA_027490975.1 Rhodospirillaceae bacterium | reverse complement strand
GGCGCTTGTGGTGGCGCTGCTTGGGCCACGGATCGGGATGCAGCACGAACATTTTTTCGAGCGACGCAGCGGGCAGATGGCCGAGCAGCTCGCGCGCGTCGCCCGCGTAAAGCCGCACGTTTTTGAGACGGCGTTGCTCGAGATGGCGCACGGCCGACACGACGCCGTTCACGAACGGCTCGGCGCCGATCAGCGCCACATCGGGATTGCTGGCGGCCTGGTGGGCGAGATGTTCGCCGCCGCCGAAGCCCACTTCGAACCACAGCGCGCGCGGCACGAACCCGAACAGGGCGGGAATGTCGAGCAGCGTTCCCGCAGCTGGTTTGGCGAGCGCGTAGGCCGGCAGTTTTTCGCCGACGAGAACGGTCTGGGTGGGCTTGAGTTTGCGTCCGCGCCGCCGGCCGTAGGAATGCACAAGGCGCCGGGGTTCGCCCGGCGCCTTGTCGTTTCCGTCGCGATCCGTTTCGTCGATCAACGCGCGCCGAATGCCTTGCGCAGATCCTTGACGAGGTCGGTTTTCTCCCACGAGAAGCCGCCGTCCTTTTCGGGCGCGCGGCCGAAATGGCCGTAGGACGAGGTGCGGCGATAGATCGCCTTGTTGAGGCCCAGATGCTCGCGGATGCCGCGCGGCGTGAGGTTCACGAGCTCCTGCAGCACCTTCGAGAGCTTGGCTTCGTCCACCGCGCCGGTACCGTCGGTATCGACGTAGACCGACAGGGGCTTCGCCACGCCGATCGCGTAGGAGAGCTGGATCGTGCAGCGATCGGCAAGGCCGGCCGCGACGACGTTCTTGGCAAGATAGCGCGCGACATACGCGGCCGAGCGGTCGACTTTCGTCGGGTCCTTGCCCGAGAAGGCGCCGCCGCCGTGCGGGGCCGCACCGCCGTAGGTGTCGACGATGATCTTGCGGCCCGTGAGGCCGCAATCGCCGTCCGGACCGCCGATCACGAAATTGCCGGTCGGGTTCACGTAGAACTCGTTCTCCGGAATCTTCCAGCCCTTGGGCAGAACGGCCTGCACGTAGGGGCGAACGATTTCGCGCACGTCGTCCTGGTCGACTTTGGCCGAATGCTGCGTCGAGACGACGATCGCGGTCGCTTCGACCGGCTTGCCGTTCACGTAGCGCAGCGTGACCTGGCTCTTGGCGTCGGGCTCGAGATATTTCTCTTTGCCCGAATGGCGCGCTTCGGCCATCAAGCGCAGAATGTTGTGCGAATACTGCAAGGGCGCGGGCATCAGCTCGGGCGTTTCGTTCGTCGCGTACCCGAACATGATGCCCTGGTCGCCGGCGCCTTCGTCCTTGTTGCCTTTGGCGTCCACGCCCATGGCGATGTCGGCCGACTGGCCGTGCAGATGGACCTGCACCTTGGCCTTCTTCCAGTGGAAGCCCTTCTGCTCGTAGCCGATCTCGCGCACCGCACCGCGCGCGAGCTTCTCGATCACGTCGGCATTGACCTTGCCGCCCTTGAGCATCGGCGCCTTGGGACCGCACTTCTTCGCATCGAGGCGGACTTCGCCCGCGATCACGATGCGGTTGGTCGTCACCAGCGTTTCGCACGCCACGCGCGCATAGGGGTCGAGGCCCAGAAACGCATCGACCACCGCGTCGGAAATGCGGTCGGACACCTTGTCCGGGTGGCCTTCGGAAACGGATTCGCTGGTGAAAACAAACTCGCCCTTGCGCATGGGCTTTCCTCCGAAATGGGATCAGGGATCAGAACGTTCGAACAGCACACAACGCGCGCGACTCGGGAGCTATTTCCCGCGTCGTGCGCGAAAACTGCGGTCTTTTGGCAAGGAACGCAGGGCGCGTCAACAGACAAGCGGCCTGCCGACCGCGTTCGCCCGCAAGATCGCCCGCCAAATCGCCGCTATTTGGCGTTTTTCTTGGGTTTGTTGGTCGAACCGACCGGGCGGCCGCGGCGCGGGCGGGCCAGTGCGGTCGGGCTGTTGCTGCCGATGGCGCGGATGGCGCTGACCATGTTCTGGCGCAGCTTGCGGTCTTCGATGTCGTAGTAGGCGCGCACCAGTTCGATCGTTTCGCGCCGCACGAGCGGGTCGATCTGGTAGGTGGGCACGGGCCCTTCGGCGAGGCCCTGGATGTGTTTGCGGCCGTAGGCGGCAACGTCGTTCGGCATGTCGTCGAAAAAATACTGCACGGTCGTGTCGAGGGCGCGCGCGGCTTCGTAGAGGCGCGAGGCCGACATGCGGTTGGCGCCGCGTTCGTTCTTCTGGATCTGCTGGAACGTCACGCCGAGAAGGCGGCCGACTTCCTGCTGCGACAGACCGAGGATCGTGCGCCGCTCGCGCAGCCGATGCCCGACATGCACATCGATCGGGTTGGGGCCCGGCGAAGCGCGCCCGCGGCGGCCGCGGGCCGCTGCAGATGTCGGTTTTTTCTTCTCGGCCATTGATCAACTCTCCCCGTATCGGAACCGAATTTCGCATGGGTTACATTTGTAGGCAAAACCGACGTACCGCGCAATCAAATGCTCGGCAAAATGGAAATTCACTACGTCGCCACGTTGTACCGTCGAAGCCATCCCGCCAACGCGCCGAGAAGCACCGCCAAGACAAAAACCGGCGCGCTGCGCGCGCGCGCGTAGGGCGTGGCGGCGAGAGAAGGCGGCAAGCCCGAATCGAGCACGCCGCGCGCGCCCAGGCCGAGCTTCGCCACCGGCCGGCCATAGCCGTCGATGACCGCCGAGATGCCGCCGCCTGCCGCGCGGATGGCGGGCAAGCCCTCTTCGACGGCGCGCAGCCTCGTCGCGGCAAAATGCTGGTGCGGGCCGCTCGATTGCCCGAACCACGAATCGTTCGTGACATTGAGCAGAAGATCCGGGCGCGGGCCCGCAGGCACGACGTTGCCCGGAAAAATGATCTCGTAGCAGATCAGCGGGCTCGCAATCGGCAGGCCGCGGACAGCCAGCAGCTGCGGCCCGGGCCCGGCGCTGAAATCGATGCCGCCGGGCACGATGCGCTCGAACGGCAGCCACTCGCGCAGCGGCACGTATTCGCCGAACGGCACCAAATGGAATTTGTCGAAGGTGGCGGTCAGTGTGCCGTCCGGCGCCATCGCATGCAGGGAATTCCATGCGTAAATGATCCCGTCGGCGTCGCGCGCGAAACGCGGCGCGCCCGTCACCAGCATGCCGCCCGGCGGCACGGCTTCGGCCACTTGCGCGCGCCGCGCGGCAAGGGCGGGCGTATCGCCCCAGATCGGAAAAGCGGTCGCGGTCTCCGACCAGATCACGTGCGTTGCGTCGGCGAAGCCGTCGCTGCGCGTGAGGGCGATCAGCTCTTCGAGATTGCGCTCGCGCGCTTCCGGATCCCATTTGAGCGCTTGCGGCACGTTGGGCTGCACGATGCGCAGGCGAATGTCGGGCAGCAGGCCCGCGTCGCTTTGCGCGAGGCGGTACGCACCGGCGCCCCACGCGACGGCGAGGATCGCCGCACTTGCCGCCGCCGGCCGCCAATTGCCGCGCGCCAAGGATGCGGGCAAGGCAAACACGAGCACGCCAACGCCCGACAGCGCATAGGCGCCGAACAGGGCGGCGCTTTGCGCCAACGCGTCGCTCGCAAGCCACGCGGTTGCGACGAGGTTCCACGGAAAGCCCGTCAGCACATGGCCGCGCGCGACCTCGGCGAGCATCCAGAAAAGGGCGAGCCCGAAGGGCGCTGCCGCAGCCGGCAGCTTGGCCGCACGCACGCACGCCGTGGCGGCGCCCACAAACACGCCGAGTACCGCACCCAAACCCAGAACGGCGAACGGGATCATCCAACCCACGCGCCACCATTCGATCATCAACGCGTTGGCAATCCAATAGAGGCCGGCCGCAAAATGCCCGAGTCCGAACAGCCAGCCGATCCAGAAGGCGCTGCGCACGCGCGCACCTTCGATCATCCACAGAAGGCCGACAAACGCCGCGAAGCCGAGCGGGAACAGATAAAGCGGCGGCAGAATGCCCGCCCCCGCGACGCCGAGTCCGATCGCCGCAGCGGCACGGCGGCGCCCGGAAAGCGCGCCGAGATATGCCGCCGCCGAACCCAAATTCAAGACACGCATCGCTTCAGCCGGCCGGCTCGTCGGACGCACCGCGCGGTTCGATGCGCCGCGCCTTGAGTTTTCGGATGCGCCGCGGATCGGCGTCGATGATCTCGAATTCGCAACCCGCCGGATGGCGGATGATTTCGCCGCGGCCCGGCACGCGGCCCGCAACCGACACGACCGCCCCGCCGACCGTGTCGACGTCGGCCGCACGCTCGGCATCGTCGAGCGCAATGCCGGTCTGCGTCTGGAATTCGTCGATCGGCAGGCGCGCATCGACCTGCCACAGCCCGTCGGCGGTTTTGGCGAGCAAGGGACCGTCTTCGACGTCGTGTTCGTCCTCGATGTCGCCGACGATCGCCTCGACCACGTCTTCGATCGTCACGAGCCCGTCGATGCCGCCATACTCGTCGACGACGAGGGCCAGATGCGTGCGGCTCTTGCGCATCTCGAGCAGAAGATCGAGCACGCGCATCGACGGCGCGACGAACAGCACCTTGCGCAGCACGTCGGCGAGGTTGAACGCTTCGCCCGACTGTTTGACGCGCAGCACGTCTTTCACGTGCACGAAACCCTGCACCTCGTCGAGCGAGCCGCGAAACACCGGCACGCGGCTGTGCGCCTCGCGCACCAGGAAGGCGACGAGTTCTTCGAGTGCGATGCTGTAATCGACCGCGACGATGTCCGCGCGCGGCACCATCACGTCTTCGGCGGTCACCTCGCGCAGGCGCAGCACGTTGGCGAGAATGGCGCGCTCGGCCGCCCCCATCGGTTCGGCGGGCGCTTCGCCCTCCTCGATGATTTCCTCGATCGTGTCGCGCAGCTGCTCTTCGGCCGCGCGGCCGCGCGGGCGCAGCATGTCGCGCAGGCGTTCGCGCAGACGGTCGGCGAAACTATGGGTGTCGTCGTTCATGCAGCAGGCCTATCGGCGGAGGACCGAATGACGTAGGGATCGGGCAGGCCCAAGCGGCGCAGCACGCGGCGCTCGCGCGCTTCCATCGCAAACGCATCGCCTGCGGTTTCATGGTCGAAGCCGCGCAGATGGAGGGTTCCATGAACCACAAGGTGGCGCACATGGCGCGCGAAGGATTTGCGCTGCCGGCGCGCTTCGCGGCGACAGGTCTCAAATGCGAGTGCGACGTCGCCCGCGCCTGGGCCGGCCGCGAAGGACAGCACGTTGGTGGGCTTGTCGAGCCCGCGAAAATCGCGGTTGAGTTCGCGCAGCATCGCGTCGTCGCCGAGCGCTATCGCGATGGGGCCGCCCGCGGAACTTTCGAGGGCTGCGACCGCCGCCTGGCGCACCACGGCTTCGGTGCGGGCAAGCGATCGCCGCCAGCGCGGATCGAGGACGGCAATGCGAATATCCGCGTTCATTTTTTGGCGCCGTCGCGCGCGTCGTACGCATCGACGATGCGCCCGACCAACGGATGGCGCACGACGTCTTGGTTGAGGAAACGCACGGTGCCGATCCCCTGCACGCCTTCGAGCGCTTCGAGCGCGTCGGCAAGACCCGAGCGCGTGCCCGGCGGCAGATCGACCTGGCTCAGATCGCCGGTCACGACCATGCGGCTGCCTTCGCCGAGGCGCGTCAGAAACATCTTCATCTGCATGGCGGTGGTGTTCTGCGCCTCGTCGAGAATCGCAAACGCGTTGGCAAGCGTGCGGCCGCGCATGAAGGCCAGCGGTGCGATTTCGATTTCGCCGGTGGCCAGCCGCTTGGTCACCTGCTCGCCGGGCAGCATGTCGTAAAGCGCGTCGTAGAGCGGGCGCAGATAGGGATCGACCTTCTCGCGCATGTCGCCGGGCAAGAAGCCCAGCCGCTCGCCCGCCTCGACCGCCGGGCGCGACAGGATGATGCGATCGACCTTGCCCGAGGTCAGCGCATCGACTGCCATGGCGACCGCAAGATAGGTTTTGCCCGTACCGGCCGGCCCCACGCCGAACACAAGCTCGTTGAGCTTGAGGGCTTTGAGATACGCGCCTTGATTCGCCGTGCGCGGGGCCACGCGGCGCTTGCGCGTGGTGATCGCGAGGCCCTCGGCGCCGAAAAGATCGAGCCCGCCTTCGCTGCTGCGCGGTTGCGACAAACGCACGGCCGCCTCGACTTCGCCCAGATCCACGTTCATCCCCTTGCGCAGTTTGGCGTAGACGGCATTGAGCGCGTCGCGCGCGGCCTCGGTCGCCGAATGCGGACCTTGGATGCGAACCTGGTTGCCGCGCGACACGATGGCGACGCCGAGCATCTGTTCGATGCGGGCCAGATGCCGGTCGTGTTCGCCGAACAGAGGCGAAAGCAGCGACGTATCGTCGAATGCCAGCACGATGGGTGCGCTCACGCCGACCGCCTTTCCGCCGAATCGAATTGCGTATCGCAGATTTCGCCGGCCAACGAATTCGGCGCCAGCGCCAAGATGCGCGTTTCCAGAACCTGGCCCGCTGCCGCAACGGACGCGTGCGCGTGCACGGGCTGCAGCCACGGCGTTTTGCCGACGAGCTGGCCCGCATGGCGGCCTTCGCGGGCATAGAGCACCGGCACGGTTTTGCCGACCAGCGCGCGATTGAACGCATCCTGCTGGTCGCGCAGCAGCGCCTGCAGGCGCTGCAGCCGTTCGTCCTGCACGGGCTCGGGCACTTGCGCGGCGATGAGGGCGGCAGGCGTGCCCGGGCGCGGCGAATATTTGAACGAATAGGCGGCGGCAAAACCGATCTCGGCAACGAGCGCCAAAGTGGCTTCGAAATCGGCGTCGGTTTCGCCGGGGAAACCGACGATGAAGTCGCTCGACAGCGCAATGTCGGGGCGTGCGGCGCGCAGACGGCGCACGAGATCGCGGTACGCGTCGGCCGTGTGGCCGCGATTCATCGCGTCGAGGATGCGGTCCGAGCCCGACTGCACGGGCAGATGCACGTAGGGCATCACCGCGGGCGTGTCGGCGTGGGCGGCGATCAGATCGGCGTCCATGTCGCGCGGATGCGAGGTGGTGTAGCGCAGTCGCTTGAGCCCGTCGATGCGCGCAAGCCGGCGCATCAAAGCGCCGAGCCCGATCTCGGCCCCCGATTCGTCGCTTCCGTGATAGGCGTTCACATTCTGGCCGAGCAGCGTGAGTTCGACCGCGCCGTTGGCGACGAGCGCGCGCGCCTCGGCTTCGATCGAGGCGGGCGCGCGCGAATACTCCGCGCCGCGCGTGTAAGGCACCACGCAGAAGGTGCAGAATTTGTCGCAGCCTTCCTGCACCGTGAGAAATGCCGACACACCTTGTGCGGTCGCAGGGGCGGGCAGATGGTCGAATTTGACATCGACCGGAAAATCGGTGTCCAGCGCCGCGCCGGCTCCGCGCGCCGCCCGCGCCACGAGCTCGGGCAGGCGGTGGTAGGCTTGCGGGCCCAGAACCACATCGACATAGGGGGCGCGCGCCAAAATGGCTTCGCCCTCGGCCTGGGCAACGCAGCCCGCGACCGCCAGCAGCGTGCCGTCGCGGTCTTTGAGCGGCTTGAGGCGGCCGAGTTCCGAGAACACTTTCTCGGAAGCCTTCTCGCGGATATGACAGGTATTCAAGATGACGAGGTCGGCGCCCTCGGCTTGATCGACCGGCCGATAGCCAAGCGGCGCCAGGACATCCGCCATGCGGGCGGAGTCGTAGACGTTCATCTGGCAGCCATATGTTTTGATGTGGAGCTTTTTCACGCGCGTCGCAAATTCATATCCAAGCCTATCATTGCCGGACAAGGCGCTTCAAGCGGCCACCGGGCGGCCGGCATTGATGGCCGCCAGCGTTTGCGAAATGGTCGATTCGCAATGCTGGGACAAGGCCTTGCGCGATCCCGCAGCGGCAAGACTGGTGGCCGGATGGAACACGATTTCGACGCCGAGTTGGCCCAGTCCGATGAGCCGCCACAGATGCGGCAGCAATTCCATGTCGCCGTACCAGGCCACCGCCGGACGCAAGGCACGGCACAGCGGCATGCCGTCGAGTCGCGTATAGGCGATCGTAACCGGCTGCACGACCACACCCGAACGGTCGGCGGCGGCGAACAAAGCGCTCTTGAAGGGGCGTGTGCGGTTGCCGTCGCCGGTGGTGCCCTCGGCGAACAGCACGAGCGCCCCGCCCTCAGCCAGGCGCGTTTCCAACGCGGATTTTTCGTCGGCAACGCGGTTGCGCTGGCGGCCGACAAAAACAGTCCGCTGGAGCTTGGCAAGCCAGCCGAAAAACGGCCAGCCGGCAATTTCGGTTTTGGCGACGAAACTCAGCTCCGCGATCGCCGACAACGCGACGATGTCGATATACGACACATGGTTCGCCACAAACAGCACCGGCCGATCGGCAACCGGCAGGCCCGTGGTTTTTATGACGATGCCGAAAAGGCGTGCACAGCGCGCATGGTACCAACGCGGCAACGCACGCGCCGCGCGACAATCCAGCGCCACGAACAGCGCCTGCACCGGCATCAACGGCAACGTCAACGCAACGTAAGCGGCTGCCCGGAAACCGGCCAGCATGCGCGAGGCGATTTGGTCCAAGCCGGTCAGTCCGCGCTCAAAGCGCCGACTTCGCGGCTGTAGTGCTTGAGATATTTGGACGTGACCGCATCGGTCACGACCTGGATGCAGACATCGATCGTGTTGAATTCATGGTCGATCACGGCCCCGTCGCCGACGAAACCGCCGACACGCAGATAACCTTTGATCAGCGGCGGCAGGGCCGCAATCACGGTGCGCGCGTCGAAGGCGCGCGCCGCGTCGGCATGCACGGCCTGATCGGCGGACATCAAATCCATCGATACGTAGCGGTCGGGCAACGCGCGCGCGCGAATGCCTTCGGGTGCGAGATGATTGTGGTGCAGATAGCCGAGAGCGCCGGCATGCGCGGCAACATCCGTGCCCGGCAAGCTTGCGCAGCCGAACAGGATTTTGACGTCGTGCGCGAAGACGTAGGCGGCAATACCCTTCCACAGCAACTGCATCGTCGGGCGGTTGCGGTGGGCAAGATCGACGCACGAGCGGCCGAGCTCGAGCAATTCGCCCTCGGCTTCCAGCATGCGCGAAATGTCGAATTCGCCGGCCGAATAGAAACCGTGATGGCGGTCGGCGACCGAACGGCGCAGCAGCCGGTAGGTGCCGACGATCGCGGCCGGGCCCGTGGCCTTGGCGTGGTCGAGCACGAGCAGATGGTCGCAGTATTCGTCGTAGCGATCGACGTCGCGCTTGCGGTCGGCCGCAGGCCCGGTCGGTCGTGCGCCCATTTCCTCGACGAAAACTTTGTAGCGCAGCGCTTGTGCCGCATCGATTTCGGCGGCCGTTTCGGCCAGGCGCACTTCGAGCGAGCCCAAACGCAACCCCGCATCCGCAAGACTGGGGGCGGGAAACCCGGCGCCGGGCATCAGCGCATCGAACATCGCGGCATGAGCGGTCATTGCGGAATTTCCTTTTTCTTCGCAAGCGCTGAATCGTGTGCCGCCAACGGCACGCCGTAGAGTTCGAGACGATGGCCGACCAGCTCGTAGCCGTGCTGGCGCGCCACTTCCCGCTGCAGTCTTTCGATTTCTTCGTTGTGGAACTCGATCACCGTGCCGCTCTTGATGTCGATCAGGTGGTCGTGGTGTTCTTCGGGCGCCTCTTCGTAGCGCGAACGGCCGTCGCCGAAATCGAGGCGCGCCAGGATATTGGCTTCTTCGAACAGCTTGACCGTGCGGTAGACGGTGGCGATGGAAATGCGCGGATCGATGGCCGAGGCGCGGCGATAGACCTGTTCGACATCCGGGTGGTCCGTCGATTCGGCCAGAACCCGCGCGATCACGCGTCGCTGGCCGGTCATCTTCAGACCTTTTTCGACGCAAAGCTGCTCGATTCGCTGTGGCATCGCAACGTAGCTCCCGTAGCCGTCAGGCATCGTTAAAGCGCCGCTCCTTTCCTTCTCGCCCCGCTTGCCGTCAAGCGCCTGGATCTGCGCTTGCGACTCGAGGGGTGTCGTGAATCGAAGACGACGATGTACCCGAATTATATTGCGTCGCGATGACGGCGGTTAGTCCCCATTGCCGCCGCGCCGCCGTTTGGCCTTGGTGCCCAAGCCGAGATCGCGCGCCAACTGGCTGCGTTTCTTGGCATAATTGGGGGCAACCATCGGATATTCGGGCGGCAGGCCCCAGCGCTCGCGATATTGTTCGGGCGACATGTTGTAGGCCGATTTCAGATGCCTTTTCAGCATCTTGAGTTTCTTCCCGTCTTCGAGGCAGACGATGAAATCGTTGGTTACCGACTTTTTGATCGCCACGGCGGGCTGCGGTCGCTCGACCGGCGGCGATCCCGTCTCGATACCCGCAAGCGTTTGATATGTCTGGCGAATCAGGTTTTGCAGGGCCTCGCCGTCAAGCGAGTTTTTGGCCACATGGGCGGCCACGATATTGGCCGTCAACGTCAACAGATCGGCGTTGCGCGGCGCTTCCGGTTTCGTCTCGATTGCCACTAGAATCCCGTTGTTTTAGCGCATTTACTTGGTTCATGTAGGTATCTGCGCGCCAAATCGCAAGTATTGCCAGTTAGCCAAGCGTCGTTGGGGCTGCCGACATCGTCAAAGCAGCAACAAAACGCCCGCCGCCGCGCGAATAATAGTTTGCCCGGCGGCCCACTTCGGCAAAACCAAGCCCGAAATAAAGGCGCTGGGCGCCGCGATTGTCTTCAGCGACTTCAAGGAACACGGCTGTCACGCGCGGCACGCAGGCTGCGGCTGCGCGCACCAAGGCCTGACCCACCCCTTTGCGGCGATAGGGGGCCAGCACGCCGAGGCTCAAAAGCTCGGCCGCATCGCCCGCCAAGCGACCCAACGCGAACCCGACCGGCGCTTCGCCGTCGAACGCCATCAACGCATAGACGCCCGGCGAGCGCATCACGTCGACCATCGCGCTCGGACCCCAGCCTTCGTCCAGACACGCGCAATGCAGGGCCGACAAGACGGCGCTGTAGGCACGGTCGACCGGATGGATTTCGATCATTGGGCTTTTTGCGTCGTCGTGGCGGGCGGATGGATATAGAGCGGCAGCAGCGGCCCGCCGAACGTCTCGCTCGATTCGGCAAGGGACGCGACCGTGCGCGCATCGGGAAGGGCTGCACCCGGATCGACGCGCACGGCCTTGCCTTGCGCTTCGAGGCGTTCGGCAAAAACCGACGCCAAATCGCCGCCAAGCAAGAACGCAGCACCAGTGGGTGCAAAATCGGCGGGCTTGACGGCACCTGGCGCCTGCCCGTCGAGTTGGAAAAAAGCCTCGGCACGTTTGGAATCGAACACGATCAGGCGCTGCTCGGCACCTGCGCATGCCCCCATTTGGGCGGCGACCACGGCAAACGCATCGAAGCCTATGAGGCGCGCCCCGCTGGCTTGGGCAAAACCTTGGGCGGCGGCGATGCCGGCACGCAGGCCCGTGAAATGGCCGGGTCCGCGCACGGTCGCAACGCAGTCGATGGCGGCGGCGGAAACGCCAGCCTCGGTCAGCACCTCCGCCACCATCGGCAGCAGGATCTCGGCATGGCCGCGCGATGTGGTCACATGGCGCCAAGCCTGCACTTGGCCATCCACCCATACGCAGACGGAAACGGCCGCAAAGCTCGTATCGAAGGCCAGAATTTTCATGCTAGAACCGCGTCATGACTTTGGTGCCGATCGCCGCTCCGAAATTCGACGTCGATGTCGATCTGCGCTACGCGACGTCCGACAATTTTACGGGCAAACCGGTCTATGCCAACGCCCAAGCGTGGCTGCACGCAGATGCCGCCGAAGCACTCGCCCGCGCGATCGGATTGGCGGCGGCACTTGGCTTGCGCTTCAAGATTTTCGACGCGTTCCGCCCGTCCGAAGCGCAATGGGCGCTGTGGAATTTTCGCCCCGATCCCGATTTCATCGCCGATCCGCGCCGCGGCTCGCCGCATTCGCGCGGGGTGGCGGTCGATCTCACGCTGATCGACGAGGTTTCGGGCGCCGAACTCGACATGGGAACGGCGTTCGATGCTTTCACGACGCAATCCTACCATGGCGACACCTCGATCGGCCGCGAAGCGCAGCGCAACCGCCTTGTTCTGCTGGGCCTCATGTCGGCGGCCGGCTGGGATTTCTACAGGCGCGAATGGTGGCACTATCAGCTCTTCGATTCGAGACGCTATCCGGTTCTGTCCGACAGCGTGCTGGCGGCGGGGCAGGCGGGCGGCCTGATGGCGAAGCCTTAGCCTGCGAATCGGAGACAAGGCGAGCGTGAAACGGCTTACCGTCATCGTCAAAGGCTGGCCGCGCCTGTCGGAAACCTTCGTGGCGCAGGAGCTGGTTGGGCTCGAGGCGCTCGGCCTCGAGCTCGATCTGTGGTCGCTGCGCCACCCGACCGACACGCGCCGCCATGCGCTGCATCTGCAGCTCAAAGCCCGCGTGCGCTATCTGCCGGAATATCTGTGGCAGGAGCCGGGCCGCGTGGCGCGCGGAATTGGCGCGGCCTTTCGCCTGCCGGGCTGGCGCGCGGCTTTTGCCGCCTTCCTCAGAGACTGGCGGCGCGATCCCACGCCCAACCGCGGTCGCCGCTTCGGCCAGGCGTGCGTGCTTGCAGCCGAAATGGATCCGGCCACGGCCCATCTCTATGCGCATTTCATCCATACGCCGGGCTCGGTCGCGCGTTATGCGGCGATCTTGCGCGGGCTCGGCTGGTCTGCCTCGGCACACGCCAAAGACATCTGGACGACGCCCGCCTGGGAAAAGGCCGAAAAACTCGCCGACATGGCGTGGTGCACGACCTGCACAGCCGCCGGAGCCGATCATCTGAATGCGCTCGTGCCCGGCAAAACGCATCTCGTCTATCACGGGCTCGATCTTTCCCGCTGGCCCGCCCCCCCCGAGACGCGGGCTCCTCGCGACGGCACCGATGCGCAAGATCCCGTGCAGATCGTCTCGGTCGGCCGGCTCGTTGCCAAAAAAGGCTACGACGATCTGATCGCGGCCCTGGGCCGCCTCGACAAGAACACGGCCTGGCGCCTCGTCCATATCGGCGGCGGACCGCTCAAGGCGAGCCTGCAGGCGCAAGCCGCTGCCGCCGGCATTGCGGACCGCATCGATTGGCGCGGGGCCCAGGACCAGAGCCACGTGCGCGCAGCGCTCGCCGCGGGCGACCTGTTCGTGCTGGCAAGCCGTGTGGCCGCCGACGGCGACCGCGACGGGCTGCCCAATGTGCTGATGGAGGCGGCAAGCCAAGGCCTTGCCCTGGTCGCGACGGACGTCGCCGCGATCCCCGAATTCGTGGCCGAAGCTTGCGGCGTGCTCGTTCCGCCCGGCGACCCGGCTTCTTTGGCAACCGCTTTGCAAAGCCTGATCGGCGACCCGACCGCGCGCGCGCGACTGGGGACCGCAGCCCAAAGCCGCGTGCAGCGCGATTTTCCGTTCGCGCGCGGACGCGAAGCCCTCTACCAATTGCTGCACCCATGCTTGTCGCCGCCTACGCCCCGTTGAAACCGCCCGACCATCCCATTCCTTCCGGGGACCGCCGTGTGGCGCGGCTGCTCGATGCCGCCCTCGTGCGCGCGGGCCATCGTGTGGAATGGCCGTCGCGTTTTCGCAGCCGCGACGGGGCCGGCAATCGGCTGCGCCAGCTGCGCTTGGCGTTGCTGGGCGGGCGCTTGGCCGACCGGCTGTTGCGCCGGCTTGCCGCCCGGCCGACCGGTCAGCGCCCGCAAGCCTGGATCACCTACCATCTCTACTACAAAGCGCCCGACCATCTGGGGCCGACCGTCGCGCGCGGGCTCGGCATTCCCTACATCGTCGTCGAGGCTTCGCTGGCCGCCAAACAATTGGGCGGCAGATGGGATATGGGCCATCGCGCCACTGTGGCGGCCCTTGGCCAAGCCTCGGCCATCGTGTCGCTCAATCCGGGCGACGTGCCGGCGATCGACGCGTTCCGCAATCCGCGCGTACCCCATTATCTGCTGCCGCCGTTTCTGGCCGCCGACGACTACGCGCAAAGCCTGCCGCGCAGCGCGCCGCCGGCACGCCTGCTGGCGGTGGGCATGATGCGCAAGGGCGACAAGCGCCGCTCCTATGCCGTGCTGGCGCAAGCGTTGGCACGGCTCAAAACGCCGTGGCAGCTTGCCATCGTCGGCGATGGGCCGATGCGGGCGGAAATAGAGGCCGATTTTGCGCCCTTCGGCGCGCGCGTGCGCTTCCACGGCGAATGCAACGACGCCGAGATGGCCGCCTTGCGTGCGGCCAGCGACATCTACGTGTGGCCCGCGATCGGCGAGGCGTTCGGCATGGCGCTGCTCGAAGCTCAGGCAAGCGGCCTGCCGGCCGTGGCCGGGGCGACGCCCGGCGTTGCCGCGATCGTCGCCGACGGCCGGACCGGCTTGCTTGCCACGATCGGCGATGCGGCCGAATTTGCGCAAGCGCTGGCGACCTTATGCCTCGACACGGGCTTGCGCGCCAAGATGGGCCGAGCCGCGTTTGCCAAGGCGCGCGCCGAGCACGACATTGCGGGGGCCGCCGACCTGTTCGACCGAATCCTTCGGCGGCAAACATGAGCGGCGCAAGCACGAAGGACGGGCGCACCTACGTGGCCTTCATGCGCCACGGTCCGACCGCCTGGAACGGCGCGCGCCGGCTGCAGGGGCGCGCCGACATCGAGATCACGCCGCGCTCGCAGCATTTCCTCGAAGAGCGCCGCCTGCCGCGCGAGTTCGGGCATTTCCGCGTGCTGTGCTCGCCCCTGCGGCGCTGCCGGCAGACGGCCGAGATCCTCGGCCTCAAGGTCGAAATCGAGCCGCGCCTGATCGAAATGGACTGGGGCGAATTCGAGGGCCATACGATCGAAGAGTTGCGCGTGTCGCACAATTTCGATTTCGGCGAGAACGAAAAACGCGGCCTCGATTTCCAGCCGCCGGGCGGCGAGTCGCCGCGCATGGTGCAGGAACGCGTGACTCCCTTGCTGCGCGAAATCGCCCTCGAGGGCCTCGACACGCTGTGCGTCACGCATCGCGGCATTTTCCGCGCCGTCTATGCGCGTGCGCGCAACTGGAACATGATCGGCGAGCCGCCCGACAAGCTCGATCTCTATTCGCTGCACGTTTTCGCCCTCGATGCGGACGGCACGCCGCATGTCGAAGCGCTCAATCTGGCGCTGAAGCGGCGATGGCAAAAATCCTGATCCACGTCCAGCATCTGCTGGGCTCGGGCCACGCACACCGCATGGCGGCGATCGCCGCCGCCGCATCCGCGCGCGGACACGACGTTGCACTCGCCTCGGGCGGCCGGCCGCTGAGGCTTGAGCTGGGCAACGCCAAGCTCGAACAATTGCCGAGCCTTGTTGCGGCCGACGCGCACTTCAAAGATCTGCGCGACGACCAAGACCGGCCCATCGATGCGGCTTGGCGAAACCGCCGCGTGGCCGCCACGCACGAAGTTTTCGCGCGGTGCCAGCCCGATCTACTGGTCGTCGAGCTCTATCCTTTCGGGCGCAGCATGCTCGCGTTCGAGCTTGAAGCGTTGCTTGCGGCCGCGCGCGGCATCCCGGTTCTGTGCTCGGTGCGCGACGTGCTGCAGCGCCCGGCCGATACGGCCAAAGCCGCTGCACGCATCGCCGCCGCCGCCCGCTTCGATGCCGTGCTCGTGCACGGCGACAGCACTTTTCTGCCGCTCGAAGCAAGCTGGCCCGAGACGGCGACCCTGGGAACGAAGCTGGTTTACACGGGCTACGTCGGCCCGGCCGAAGGGGCGGCAAGTGCGGCGCATGACGAAATCGTGGTGTCGGTCGGCGGCGGGGCGGCGGGTCAAGCACTGCTCGCGGCCGCCCTGCCGCTGGCGCAAGCGCGTGCGCATGCGGGCGAGAAATGGCGCATCCGCATCGGCAACGCGGCCAACGTGCCGACATGCGCCAATCCCGCTGTCGTGTGCGAGCCGAACCGGCCGGATTTTCGCGGCCTTTTGCGCCAGGCGCGCCTGTCGATCAGCCAGGCCGGCTACAATACGTGCGTCGATCTTTTGCAAGCACGCTGCCCTGCGCTGTTGGTGCCCTTCGATGCGGGCAACGAGCGCGAACAGACGATCCGCGCACGAGCTTTCGCCGAAGCGGGTTTGGCGCGGGTTTGCGCCGCCGACGAACTTGCCCGCCATATCGACCGCGTGCCGGTACCGCGCGCGCACAACATCGCTTGCGAAGGGGCAGCCCAAACGGCCAAACTCTTCGAACAATGGCTCTCGCCTATCCCCCTGCCGACTGGTCCGATCTGACCGCCACACTCGATGCTTTTGCCGCCGTCGGCAAAACGGCGACGCTGTGGTGGCGCGACGACGATGCCACGCATCCGACCGCCGCTCTCGATCGGCTTTTGACGGTCGCGCCCGAAATCCCGCTGGCTTTGGCCGTGATTCCGGCGCGCGCGGTTCCCGCGTTGGCGGCCCGCATCGCGCGGGCGCGCAATGTGCGCGTCTGCCAGCACGGCTGGAACCATTGGAACCACGCGCCGCTCGGCGCGCCCAAAGCCGAGTTGGGGCCCGAGCGGCCGACGGCCTATGTCGTCGGCGAATTGGCGCGCGGACATATGACGCTGCGCGCGCTCTTCCCGAACATGCTGGCGATGCTCGTCCCGCCGCACAACCGCATCGCACCCGCCGTGGCGGCCGCCTTGCGCGGCGCCGGCCTCACCGGGCTATCGACCTTCAACGCACGCAAAAAGACACCGCCCGGTATTGCCCAAACCAACACGCATGTCGATCTCATGGATTGGTCCACGCGCCGGTTCGCGGGCGAAGGCGTCTGCTTGGGCGCACTCGTCGGGCATTTGCGCGCAAGGCTCGAGGCCCGCGTCGATGCGGACGAGCCGAGCGGCATCCTCACGCATCATCTCGCGCACGACGAAGATGCGTGGGCCTTCTTGCAGCGCGTCTTCACCGCTCTTGGCACGCATCGTGCGGCGCGCTTTGCCGACCCTGTTGAAATTTTCGCGGCACAAAAATGACAGAACGACTCTCCTACCCCGCCAAAGCCGTGATGGGCGACTATGCGCGCGCCGCGGTCGGCATCGTCTTCACCGGCGTTCCGGCCCTGTCGCTGGGGCAATGGACGTTCGCGCACTGGCTGCTGGTGCCGCTGTGCGTTTTGTTTCTGGTATTCGGGTGGCGCACCCGGATACGCCAGAAGACGCAGATCGTTTGGGACGACACGGGTCTCTCGCTTTCGGGATCGGCGCAAGCTAGTGTTCGCTGGGATCAAGTTCGGTCGCTGAAGCTTGCATTTTATGCGACGGGGCGCGACCGTACGGGGGGTTGGATGCAACTGACGCTCAAATCCGAGACGGCGAAAATCGTCGCCGACTCGGCCGCCGACAATTTCCCGGCTTTTGCCGCGCGCGCGGCCGCTGCCGCCCAAGCCCTCGACCTTACGATCGACGAAATCAGCCGCGCCAATTTCAGCGCCCTTGGCATCCATCTGGCGCCGCCCATGGACGATGCCGCCGCAATCGACGCCACGAAAAGCAGCGGGGCGAACGCGTGAACCTTCTCGAAATCCGCGATCTGGCGATCGATTTTCGCGTGCACAATTCGCATGTGAAAGCGGTCGACGGCGTGGATTTTCGCGTACGGCCCGGCACCACGGTCGCCGTGGTCGGCGAATCGGGCTCGGGCAAGACCGTGATCAGCCAATGCGTGATGGGCATTCTGCCGAAGGTCGGGCGCATCGCGCGCGGCTCGGTGCTGTTCAACGACCGCGGTACGACGATCGATCTTGCCAAACTCGATCCGGACGGTGCGCCCTATCGCCAAGTGCGCGGTGGGCGCATCTCGATCATCTTCCAGGAGCCGATGACGTCGCTGTCGCCGCTGCACACGGTCGGCAACCAGATCTCCGAGGCCGTGCGCCTGCACCAGACGCGCGACGAAAAGACGGCCCTCGACCTCGCCGAGGACATGCTCGTACGCGTCGGCTTTCCCAATCCCAAAAAGGCGCTGCAGACCTATCCGTTCGAACTTTCGGGCGGTTTGCGCCAGCGCGCGATGATCGCAATGGCGCTTGTGTGCCGCCCAGCCCTGCTGATCGCCGACGAGCCCACGACGGCGCTCGACGTGACGATCCAGGCCCAGATTCTGAAACTCCTCAAGGATCTGCAGAGCGATCTCGGCATGGCGATCCTGCTGATCACGCACGATCTGGGCGTGGTCGCCAACATGGCCGATGAGGTCGTGGTCATGTATCGCGGCCGCGTGATGGAAGCGGGCACTCGCGAAGACATTTTCCGGCGGCCCGAACATCCGTATCTCAAAGCGCTGCTGCACGCCGTGCCGCGCTTCGACATGAAGCCCGGCGAAAAACTCGTGCCCCTGCGCGCGATCAAAAGCGACCTCGGCGAAATGGTGCGCCGGCGCAACGCCCCGCCCGAGCGCCGCCAGGTCAACCAAGGGCCTGCCGAAGGTACTGCCGAACAGCGCGGCGCCCTGCTGCAGGTCAAAAACCTGCGCAAGACCTACACGATCCGCAAATCGGGCTTTCTTGGCGCCGGCGCGCCGCAATCGGTGCTGGCGGTGGACGATGTCAGCTTCGACGTGCTGCGCGGCGAATGCTTGGGTCTTGTCGGCGAATCGGGCTGCGGCAAAACGACCGTGTCGAAAATGGTCATGCGGGCGCTGACACCCGATTCCGGCGCCGTGCTGTTCGAAGGGCGCAACGTGCACGAGCTGCAGGATGCGGCCCTGTTCGAATATCGCCGCCAGGTGCAGTTCGTGTTCCAGGATCCGTTCGGCTCGCTCAATCCGCGCATGACGGTGGCCGACATCGTCGCCGAGCCGCTCGTAATCCACGAAATCGGCGACGATGCGGGCAGGCGCGCCACCGTCAGCGAATTGCTGCGCGTCGTGGGGCTCGACGACCGCGCGCTCAACCGCTATCCGCATTCCTTTTCGGGCGGGCAGCGCCAGCGCATCGGGATCGCGCGTGCGCTGGCACTCGGGCCGAAGCTGCTGCTGCTCGACGAGCCGGTGTCCGCCCTCGACGTGTCGATCCAAGCGCAGGTGCTGAATCTTCTGCAGGATCTCAAAAAGGCGCTCGGCCTCACCTACGTGTTCGTGAGCCACAATCTCGCGGTCGTCGACTACATGGCCGACCGCATCGCGGTGATGTGCGCGGGCCGTCTCGTCGAAGTGGCCCCGCGCGCGCAGCTTTTTCAGGAACCGATCCATCCCTATACGCAAGCGCTGCTGTCGGCGGTCCCTGAGCCCAATATCGACAAGCCGCTCGATCTGCGTGCCCTCATGGAGGGCCGCGCTTCGATGCCGGACTTGTGGCCGGCGCCGTTCACGGTGGACTCAAAGACCGACGCGACCTTGATCGATCTGGGCGGCGGGCATTTGGTGCGTGCTGCCCGCGGCAGCGACCATAGTCTGCTGCGCAGCTGTGCGCGGCCCAGGGTGAGCGCATGATCCGCAAACTCGCGCTCGTCCTTGCCCTTGTCGCCGCACCTGTCGGGACTGCGCCGGCTGGGGCCGCCACGTATATCGAAACGCCGGCACTGGCCGCCGACGTCGCGGCAGGGCGCTTGCCGGCGATCGCCGAGCGGCTGCCCAAAACACCCCTCACGACAAAGCTGTCGCGCGAAGATTGGGAACCCGGACGCCACGGGGGCGAGATTCGCACGCTCGCAGGCCGCGCCCAAGATGTGCGCATCATCTCGACCTTCAGCTATGCGCGGCTCGTGGGCTACGATTCCGAGCTGCGGCTCGCCCCCGATCTGCTTGAATCGCTCGAAATCGTCGAAGGCCGCATCTTCACGATGCGATTGCGCCCCGGCCATCGCTGGTCGGACGGCACGCCCTTCACGTCCGAGGATTTCCGCTATTTCTGGGAAGACGTCGCCAACAACAAGGAATTGTCGCCGGGCGGGCCCGTCAAGGCGCTGCTGGTGGACGGCAAGCCGCCGAAGGTCACCTATCCCGACGCCGCGACCGTGGTCTACGAATGGCACGCACCCAATCCGGGCTTGCTGTCGGCGATAGCGGGCCCGGCACCGCTCACGCTCTATCGCCCGGCGCATTATTTGCGCGCCTTCCATGCGCGCTACAACGATCCGGCGGCGTTGACGCAAGCCGCCCGCCGCACCAATGCCCGCAATTGGGCGCAGATGCACAATCGACTCGACAATATCGGCCGCAACGAGAATCCGGATCTGCCCACACTCGATCCGTGGATGGTGCGCACGCGTGCACCTTCGGAGCGTTTCGTGTTCGAGCGCAATCCCTACTATCACCGCATCGACGAAAACGGCCGCCAGCTGCCCTATATCGACCGGCTCGTGATGAACGTGGCCGACGGCAAGATCCTCGCCGCAAAAACGGGGGCGGGCGAAGCGGATCTGCAAGCGCGGGGCCTCAGTTTTGCGAACTACACGTTCCTGCGCCAGGCCGGCAAGCGCAACGATTTCGAAACGCGCCTGTGGAACACGGCCAAGGGCGCCCATATCGCCCTCTATCCCAATCTCAACGCCAACGACCCGGTGTGGCGCGCTCTGCTGCGCGATGCGCGCTTCCGCCGCGCACTCTCGCTTGCGATCAATCGGCGCGAGATTAACCAGGTCGTGTATTTCGGACTTGGCGTGGAAGGCGCCAACAGCGTTCTGCCGGCAAGCCCGCTCTATGCGCCGCTCTACCGCAATCAATGGAGCAGCTTCGACGTGGCGGTCGCCAACCGGCTTCTCGACGAAATTGGCCTGACCCAGCGCGACTCGCGCGGCGTGCGCAAACTGCCCGATGGCCGCCCGCTCGAAGTCGTGGTCGAAACGGCCGGCGAAGACAGCGAGCAGGTCGACGTGCTCGAACTCATCCACGATTCGTGGATGCAAGTCGGCGTCAAACTCTTCTCGCGCCCGCAGCAGCGGGAGATTTTCCGCAACCGCATCTTTGCGGGCGAAACCAAGATGAGCGTGTGGGTCGGCCTCGAGAACGGCCTGCCGAGTGCCGACTTTTCGCCCGAAGAACTCGCCCCCGTCTCGCAGAACCATCTGCAATGGCCCAAATGGGGGCAATACGCCGAAACCGGCGGGACGGCCGGCGAGGCGGTGGACATGGCGGCCGCCAAGGAACTCCTCGAACTCAACGAAGCCTGGCGCAAAGCGGGCGACGCTGCCGAGCGCACGCGTATTTGGCAGCGCATGCTCGCCAACCATGCCGAGAACGTGTGGTCGATCGGCATCGTCGCCAATGTGCGCCAGCCCGTCGTCGTGTCGCGCCGGTTGCGCAACGTGCCGAGCGAAGCGGTGTGGAACTGGGACCCGGGCGCTTTCTTCGGCATGCACCGCATGGACACGTTCTGGTTCGACGGCGAGGCGCGGAAATAGCGGCATGTTCCAGTATCTGATCCGCCGCCTGCTGGTGATGGTGCCGACGCTGTTGGCGATCAGCGCCATCGTGTTCACGATCATCCAGTTGCCGCCCGGCGACTATCTGTCGACGCTGATTGCCGAGCTGCAGTCGCAGGGCGAGACCGCCAATCTCGAGCGCATCGCGTTCCTGCGCGAGCAATACGGGCTCGACCGCACGCCGGTCGAACAGTATTTCCACTGGCTGTTTGGCCTGCTGCAGGGCGATCTCGGCTGGTCGTTCGAGTACAATCTGCCGGTCAGCCAAGTGATCGGCGATCGGCTCGCCTTGAGCTTCCTGATCGCGTTCGTAACGGTGCTGTTCACCTATGCGGTCGCGTTTCCGATCGGCATCTACTCGGCCACGCACCAATATTCGTGGGGCGATTACGGCCTCACGCTGCTCGGGTTCCTGGGCCTCGCCACACCGTCTTTCCTGCTTGCCCTCGTGATGCTGTATCTCGCCAACGTGTGGTTCGGCACGTCGGTCGGCGGGCTCATGGACCCCGAATATGTCGACGCGCCCATGTCGTGGGGCAAGTTCTTGTCGGTGCTCGAGCATCTTTGGATTCCGGTCATCGTGATCGGCACCTCGGGGACGGCTGCCATGATCCGGCGCCTGCGCGCCAATCTGCTCGACGAGCTGCAGAAGCAGTACTTCACCACCGCCAAAGCCAAAGGGCTGCCGCCGCGCCGCGCCCTGCTCAAATATCCGCTGCGCATGTCGCTCAATCCCTTCATCTCGGACATCGGCGACCTGCTGCCGCATATGATTTCCGGGGCAGCCATCGTCTCGGTCGTGATGTCGCTGCCGACCAACGGGCCGATGCTGCTGTCGGCCCTGCGAAGCCAGGACATGTATCTGGCGGGCTCGTTCCTGATGATCGAGGCAGTGCTGATCGTGGTCGGCGTGTTCTTGTCGGACTTGGCTCTCGCCGCCCTCGATCCGCGCATCCGTCTGCACGGGGGGGCCACGAAATGAGCGGCAGCCCCGTGACGAACGACGAAAAGCTTCCGCACTATGTGCGCCGCGAGCCGTTCGACCCCTACGACGGCGAGAAGCTCGATCCGAAGCTCGAATCCTACTACATGGCCACGCAATGGCGGCTGATGTGGTGGAAGCTCAAGCGCCATCGTTTGGCCGTGTGGTCGGGCGTTTTCCTGCTTCTGATGTACGCCTCGATCCTCGTGAGCGAGATGATCGCGCCCTACGCGAGCGGCACGCGCAACACGGATTTCATCTACGCACCTCCGCAGGCCGTGCACCTGTTCCACGACGGCAAGTTCGTCGGCCCGTTCGTCTACGGGCTCGACTATTCTCTCGATCTCGACACGCTCAAGCGCAACTACACGCCCAATCCCGACAAGGTGCAGCCCCTGCGCTTTTTCTGCCGCGGCGACGCCTACGAATGGATGGGTCTGGTCGCCGGCAATTTCCATTTCGTGTGCCCGGCCGAGGGCGGAACGTTCTTTTTCTTCGGCACCGACCGGCTCGGGCGCGACGTGTTCAGCAGGCTCGCCTACGGCACGCGCATTTCGCTGACGATCGGCCTCATCGGCGTGACGATCAAATTCATTCTCGGCATCGTGCTGGGCGGGCTTGCGGGCTATTACGGCGGCTGGGTCGATATGACGATCCAACGCCTCATCGAGATCATCCGTTCCTTCCCCGAGCTTCCTTTGTGGATGGCGCTGTCGGCGTCGCTGCCGGTGTCGTGGAGCCCGCTCTACATCTATTTCGGCATCACGCTCATCCTGGGCATGATCGGTTGG
The DNA here is from genome assembly GCA_027490975.1 of Rhodospirillaceae bacterium. Classification (GTDB taxonomy): domain Bacteria; phylum Pseudomonadota; class Alphaproteobacteria; order CACIAM-22H2; family CACIAM-22H2; genus Tagaea. Next base: position 10,012 of record JAIXXA010000066.1, on the reverse strand, counting down.
ACAGGCCTGGGACGCGCCGTCCGTTCGAAGTTGCTGTCGCTGCGCGAAGAAGATTTCTGCACGGCCGCCAATCTGATGGGAGCCTCGCCCCGGCGCATCATCTTCCGCCATCTGGTTCCGAGCTTCATGAGCCATCTGATCGCGTCGGCGACGCTCGCGATCCCGACCATGATCTTGGGCGAAACGGCGTTGAGCTTTTTGGGTCTCGGTCTGCGCCCGCCCATCACCTCATGGGGCGTGTTGCTCACGGAAGCGCAGAACATCAACGTGGTGGCGCTCTATCCGTGGCTGCTGCTGCCCGTGCTGCCGGTCATCGCCACAGTGCTTGCCTTCAACTTCTTGGGCGACGGCTTGCGCGACGCAGCCGACCCCTACAAATAGGCATCAGAGTTCGACCGTTTGGCCTTCTTTGGCGACGAACGTGCCTGGGCGCATCGCCGCGGCTTCGGCCGCGACCTTGTCCATGAAATCGTCGTCGTGCGACGGGTCATGGTGGAAGATCGCCAGGCGTTTGACGTTCGCCTGGGTTGCCAGCCGCACGCCTTCCTGCCAGGTCGAATGGCCCCAGCCGACATGGCTCGGAAACTCGGCGTCGGTATAGGTGCTGTCGTAGATCACGAGATCGGCGCCGTCGATGAGGCGCAGGATGTTCGCGTCCGGCTTGCCCGGCACATGTTCGGTGTCGGTCACGTAGCACAGCGATTTGCCCGCCACTTCGATCCGATAGCCGGTTGCGCGGTTGGGATGGTTGAGCGGCGCCGTTTTGATCACGATGCCGGGGCCGGGGCGCAGCGTGTCGCCGATCTTGAAATCGTTGAACGTCACGTCGGCCGTGAAGATCTCGAGCGGGATCGGAAACAAAGGGGCCTGCATCATCGTCGAGAGCACGGCGCGCAGGCTCGTTTCGGGGGCGAGGTGGCCCGCCCACATGCGGAAGCGATTGCGCGGGTTGTAGAGCGGATCGAAAAACGGAATGCCCTGGATATGGTCGAAATGGCTGTGCGTGAAGTACCAGTCGGCCTCGCATACGGCCGCGCGCGCGGCGATGTCGCGGCCGAGCGGCAAAAGGCCGGTGCCGGCGTCGAAAATCAGATGGCGGCTGTTGGCGTGCACTTCCAGGCACGGTGTATTGCCGCCGTAGCGCACGGTCGCCGGGCCCGGACACGCGATCGATCCGCGAACGCCCCAGAAAGTCACGGCAAGGCGATCGGTCGTCACTTGCGCACGTCCTTTCCGCGCAGCGCCAGACGATAGCCGCCGGGCACCGTTTCGAGAATCTTGGCGCGGCCTTGACCGTGCTCGAGCTTGCGGCGCAATCGGTAGATATGGGTCTCCAACGTTCGGGTGCTCACCTTTGAATTATAGCCCCAGACGTCGCGGAGCAAGTCTTCTCGTGGCACGGCCTGACCGGCGGTGCGCAGCAGCATCGACAGGAGATGCGTCTCGATTTCGGTCAGCACGGTTTCGACCCCGGTGCTGCGGTGGCGCAAGCGGCGCGCGGATGCATCGAAATCGAAGTCCGCATTGCCCAAACGCAGCCGGGAGATGGCTTTGCGAGGGTTTTTTGCCGGCATCGGGTTGCCCGTCCGCGCACCTGCCCGCAGCGCCGTGCGCAAGGCTGCCGCCAAGGCCTGCAGGCGCACCGGTTTGGGCAAGAAGGCGTCGATCCCGCTCGGTTTCGCGCGCAGCGCCGGCGGCACCAACAAGCAGATCGGGCAGCGCAAAGCCGCCGCAAGAACGCCAAGTGCAGCCTGCGGCCGACGCCCGAGATTGCCGCGGTCGACGACGGCCGCCTCGAAGCCGATGGCGCCGGCAAGGGCAAGGGCCGCATCGCGCGCCGCCGTCGCCTCGGCACGAAACCCGTGCCCCTCCAACCCTTCGGCAAGGGCTGCGGCAAGCGGATTGTCGGCCAGGATCAGGATGCGCGGACGGCTCATCAGGCGCCGATTCTAGCCCTCCGCCGCCCAAAAATGAAACCGGCCCGAAACGAAAAAGGGCCGCGCGGTGTTCTGCCCGGCGCGGCCCGATCCGTCGATATCGAAGGATTTAGAACTTCTTGATCAGCGACAAGGAGAACTGGCCCTTGGTCTGCTCGTAGGCGTCGGGCTGCAACGTGCCGGCCGTGCCGGCAACCTTGTCGAAACCCAGCGACGAGCCCTTCTTGATGTTGGTGTCCGAGTAGACGGCCGACAGCGTGAAGGTGATCGGGAAGTCGAAATCGCGCGCGAGGCCCACGTTCCAGGTCGTGTAGTCGGGGGCACCGAACGAATAGTTGTTCTGGATTGTCTGGCGGCCAAGGCGACCCGACAGCAAGAAGGAGTAGGGCAGCGGCACATCGAAGCCACCCTCGTAGTACCAAGCGTTGCCGCCGGCATACGAGAAGTCGTTCGCGTAGAAGATCGAACCGACGGCAACGGCGAGGCCGAAATCATAGCCGAACTTGCCGTAGAATTCGTTCCATTGCGGGCTGCCGTAGGTGTTGGCGCCGCCGGACGTGTTCTTGTCGGCCGTGTTGTTCGGGTAGGTGTAGCTGATGAAGCCCGCGTCGAGCGTGAGGCCCGCGAGCGGCGTTGCGTAGCGCACGCCGCCGAACAGGTCGACTTCGGTCCACTGGCGGATCGTCTGCTGGCCGGCCGGGGTGTTGTTGGCCGGGAAGCTGACGGTCGAGGCGAAGATGCCGAGATAGGGCGTGAAGTCGCCGACGGCATAGGTGTATTCGAGGTTGCCCTGGATCGCCGGGCCCTTCTTGCTCTGCGACAAACCGCGGAAGATGTAGTTCGTCGTGGCCGTGATCGTCGGAGCAAAAGTGCCGACCGAGGTCTCGATTTGTGCGTGGGCAGGCGTGCTGGCGACTGAAATGCCAAACAAAGCTGCAACTGCCCCAAAAGCTGCCGAAGTCTTAAGCATTTTCAACATTTTGACCCTCATTCAGCAAGTTATCTGTGTGCTCCAGCAAGAACTATCCCAGTTCGGGCGATTCGCGAATCAAAAACCATTTGGATTTTGGAATTGAACACGTTCTTTACGCGAATGTTGCGGTTCTGCAACAAAAGGGCCTTTGGGCCATTCAAGGTCCGGGGCCGATCATCGTCAAGGCAGCCCGGCCGATCGGGTGGGCAAAGTCTGCGGCCTTCGCGACGATCGTAAAATGGTTGAGCCCGGGTGCTGGCACCACGGTGACGGCCGCACCTTTTTGGCGCCAAACAGCCGCGAAATCCGCTTGTTGGCCCAAGAAGGCCGGCGTTTCGTCCGCACCGACCGTGAGCCACAACTTTGTGCCCGGTTGCGGGCGCAAGGCGAGCGGCGAACAGGTGGCGACGACCCGGTCGGTTAGACGCAGAACCGGCTGCTGGTAGCTGCGCATCAAAGGGGCAAGATCGTAGACGCCGGATACGCTGAAGCAACCCGCGATGCGGGCGGCCGTGTCGGGGAAGGTGCACAGCATCGCGGCCAAATGCCCGCCTGCCGAATGGCCCCCGACAAAAATGCGTTGCGGATCGCAGCCGAATTTGGGCGCATGGAACCAGAGAAAATTCAAGGCCGCACGCATTTGGGCCGCGATCGCATCGACGCCGACGGCAGGGCACAGCGCATAGTTCAAAGTGGCATAGGCAATGCCTTTGGCGACAAAAGCGGGGGCAAGGCCGCGCACGTCGCTCTTGTCGAGCGCTTGCCAATACCCGCCATGGATGAACACAAACAACGGCGCGCGCGCCGCCCCCCGGCGTGGCGGCACCAGGAGATCGAGATTTTCATTGAGGGCCGGGCCGTAGGCAACATCGCGGTGCCATCCGGGCACGGCCAACGCAGCCGCACCATCGCGGGCCCACGCCGCCGTGGTATCGGCGAAGTTTGGAACGGCTGCGCGATTGTTGAACAGCGCATCGAGGGCGTCTTGGTTGGCAGGATAGGAAAAGCGTTTCGGCATCGCATGTTCCGCCTTGTTTGGACCGCAATTGTGCGGCATTAACGCGGGCGATGGCGAGAGGTTTGAACATCGAAGGCCGTTTTTTGTCGCGGCGTCTTTTTTTGACGGCAGCCGTTGCTGCAGCACCGATCGCCGCTTTTGCGCAAGCAGCCGATCCGCGCGACGCAGCGGATATCGCTCGCGTCGAGGCTTATCTCGATACGGTGCGCACGCTCGATTCGCGTTTCCTGCAGATCGGTCCCGACGGCAGCGTGGCCGAGGGACGGTTTTTGCTTTCGCGACCCGGAAAGCTGCGACTCGAGTATGATCCGCCGAATCCCAATCTGTTCGTATCGGACGGCAGCGCGTTTGTGCACATCGACAAGCGACTTTCGACCATCGCATATCTGCCGATCGATGCCACACCCGCAGGCGTTCTGGTGCGAAATTCGATTCGGCTTTCCGGCGATGTGAGCGTGGCTTCGATCGAACGCAGCCCGGCGGCTTTGCGCGTGGCCTTGATCCAAACCAAGGATCCGCGCGCCGGGCGGTTGGTGCTGACCTTTGCCGACCGGCCTTTGAGTTTGGCCGGGTGGAGCGTGGTCGATGCGCAAGGGCTCATGACGCGCCTTACGCTTGTCGCCCCGAAATTCGACGTCGCGTTTTTGGCGTCGGACTTCACATTTTTCGATCCGCGGCCGCGCGGTGGCACGGATCGGCCCTGACCTAGCACGGCAGGAATTGCCGATGGCGGTAGATTCTGCCGGACGATGCACTGTTTTGGCTCTTTAAGATATTGATATTGTTTGGAGATAACTTGGTCTGTCGATTGCTTTGCTGAGCAGGCAATGACCGAGATCGTTCAATCTACCCGCACCACAGCCGCCGGTTTCGAGATGCGGCCGAGTCCGTATCGCAACACCAATCCGGAAGCTCCGGACGAGGTGGTGCTGACGGACGGGAAGAAACGCAGTTTCTCGGATCTCTTCGATTTCGTGAACCCGTTGCAGCATCTGCCGGTTGTCGGTGGAGTTTATCGCGCCATCACCGGCAAGAAAGTTGATTCCTCCGCCCAGATTGTCGGCGGGCTGCTGTATGGCGGGCCGATCGGCCTCGCCTCGGCAGCGTTTAATGTCATGCTCGAGGGCTCGACCGGTCGCGATGTCAGCGGGCATGTCATGGCGGCCGTAGGCATTGGCAACAGCCAGGGTAGTTTTCCGGCACTCGACAGTTCGGCGCTTGTCGCCCAAAGCGCTCCGCCGCCGCCGCCGATGGCGGGCGGCATTCAGCTCGCAAGCTTCGGCGGCGAATCCGGCAACATGCTGACAAGCTGGATCGCCGCACCCGGACAGCGGCTTGATACCATGATGGCGCAATCGACACCCCCATCTGCCCCCCAATCGGCGTCGCAGACCGCTGCCGCAGCGCCGGCGCGCAGTGCACCGACGGCTTCGCTGCAGATGGCGGCTGCGACGTCGCTCGAACCGACCGCAACCCAGAGCGCCGTGCCGACAGGGAATTTCGCCGGGCGTTCGCTCGTCGAGTACCGCGCATCGGCGATCAACAGTTCGGCTGGTTTCCGCGCGATGGCGCCCGCCGGGCCGGTCGGCGTATCGCGCATGCCCGCATCGCCGGTGCAACCGGCAAGTCTTCAAGCGCAACCGCCGAACCGCACGAACGCGGCCGAAGCAGCGCTCAGCGCGCCCTTGCAAGCCCAGAACCTGCGCGATCCGGGCGAGGCCGACAGCTATTTTGCTGCACAGATGGCGTCGGGCTTGGAGCGTTACGCACGCATGCAGCGCGAACGCAAGACTGGTACGCAGCAGCTCTAGCGCACGACGTTTCTCCGCGCGGGATCAGACCGGTGGGACCGCGCGCGCGCCGAAAATGGCGCTGCCGATCCGCACATGCGTCGCACCAAGCGCGATGGCGGTTGCGTAGTCCGAACTCATGCCCATCGACAGAAGGTGCAAGCCATTGCGCGCAGCGATCGCCGCCAATAGCGCAAAATGCGGGGCCGGCGGCTCGTCGGCGGGCGGGATGCACATGAGGCCTGCGATCGCGAGACCGTGCTGCGTGCGGCACGCAGCAATGAACGCGTCGGCAGCATCCGGCAAGATGCCGGCTTTCTGCGGCTCGGCACCGGTATTGACTTGGATCCAGAGGCGCGGCGCTTTGCCGGTGCGCGCGATCTCGGCGGCCAGTGCGGCGGCGAGTTTCGGACGATCGAGCGTCTGGATCTCGTCGAAGAGGGCTATAGCTTCTTTGACTTTGTTTGTCTGCAATGGACCGATCAGCGACAGCGACAGAAGATGGCCAGCGGCGCGCAAGGTCGGGTATTTGGCCTGCGCTTCCTGAACGCGGTTTTCGCCGAAATCGGTTTGACCGCACGCCAAGGCCTCGGCGATTTCCGCAATTCCGTGGGTTTTGGCGACGGCAACGAGCCGTACATCGTCGGCCTTGCGATCAGCCGCAAAGGCCGCTTGCGCGATTTGCGCGCGAACGGCGGCGAGCCGCGCTGCAATCCCGGTTTCGCCAGCAGACATGATTAGAGTTTCCAGGCGTTCGAAACGAAAAAAGGGCGGCTTGCGCCGCCCTTTCTCGACCCGAACCCTGCGGTCTTCAGCAGGATTAGAAGTTCAGGATCAGAGCGCCGAGAGCGCCCGTCGCCTTGTTCGTCAGGTTCGTGGCGGTACCGCCGACGGCCTGGTTGCCTTCGTGCTTGGCCCAGAACAGCGAGCCCATGACCAGCACGCCCGGCGCCAGGGTGTAGTTGGCGTTGAACGCGTAGGCCGTGCGCTTTTCCTTGTTCGTCATCAGGGTCTTGGCGCCGGTCGTCGCGTTGATCAGCTGGGCGTCGTTTTCGCCGTAGAAGCCGTTCAACGAGACAACGGCCGGGCCAAACGTATAGCCGATGCCGTATTCGTAAGCGTTACCGTCGATCGTGAACTGGTTCAGGAAGGCCGAAGCAACACCCGTGTTGCCGCGCTGAACGTTCACTGCGTCATTGTAGTTGGCCCACGAACCGCCGAGGTTGAAGCCCATGTAGCCGAGGTTGAGGCCGAGACCGTAAGCAAACGGCGACTTCGGCTTCTCGGTGCCAGTCTGACCGATCGTGTAGTTGAAGTCGGACGGCTTGTCCCAAGCGAAGTACGTGCCGTAGGCCTGAACCGCAACGCCCGCGAGGGTGTTGGTGTAGTTCAGGGCGCCGGCGTAGCCGTAGCGGTACGAACCGTTGGTGGCCAGAGCACCGTTGGTGTTCTGGGCCGCTTCCGGCGTGTAGTTCACGCCCAGCTGGAACCCTTCGAAACGCGGCGTGATGTAGGTGATCTTGTTCGACGTACGGTCGAACAGACGGATGTTCGTCGTGAACGGCGAGTCCGACGTGCCCGACTTGGTCGGCTGGATGATGTTATCGTACATCTTGCCGTCGTTGACCGAGCTCGGACCCGTGAACGCATCCGGAGCGCCGACCCACATGACCTGCGACACGGCATCCGAAGCGCCGATGCGGAATTCGCCGAAGCCGCCCGAAACGAACGACCAGTTGCGGCGGATTTGGCTCGACGACGTCGAGGTCGGGGCGAGGGCGTCCCAATCCAGGCGCTGGCCGACGCGGATGCCGTTCGACAGCGTCGTGGCTGCGGTGATGATCAGGCGGAAGTCCGACTGCGTGTCGAAGCCCTGCACGTCCGTCGTCTGCGAGAATGCGCCGGCGCCGCTGACGGTCTTGTTGCCCTGGTTGCCAACAACGTTCACGTACTGGCGAGCGTAGCCGCCGATCGTGAAGTCGAAGTTGGTCGACTTGAAACCCTGGGCGGCTGCGGGCGTCGCTACGAGAGCGAAACCGACAGCGGCAAGGGCCGTGGTGCCGAAAAGAAACTTATTCATTCGTTTTTCTCCTAGATGGTCGCGATAAGAGCGGCCTGCGCGGCTGGTTTCATGCCGGAGCAGCGCGACAGTAATCGCAAATCGAACTTTTAAGGTCAATCAATCAAGTCATTGGGCGGGCTGTATTGGGACCGCATGTGGTGCTTATGTCACAGTTTGACCGGGGTGACCGCGATTTCAATCAGGTTTTCTTGTAATTTTGCCTTCGAACAGAGGATTTGGCTTGGGACTTTGGCATCCCTATATCGCGTTTACGGACACGACCCCCGCGTGGTGCCCCACGCACCCCACCCCGCGCCGACAAAGCGTTGGCCAAAATTTCCATGCTGTTATAAGGTGCTGCCGATGTTGAACAAGTCAAACATATTGCGCTTGGGCGCACTCGGGCTGGCGCTTTTTGCGGGTGCCTGCACCGGCGACACGAAATACACGTATCCCCAGCCCGTGCCGGGGAGCGACCGGCAATATGCGCCGCCTGAGCTTTTGAACCAATCCAGCCTTTTCGGCGGCGACGGACTCAACTTCGGCAATTCCCGCCGGACCGAGGATCAGGGTACCGGTATCGGCGTCAACGCGCTTTTGTGGCGTGCGACATTGGACACGATCTCGTTCATGCCGATCGTGTCGGCCGACCCGTTCGGCGGCGTCATCATTACCGATTGGTTTACGCCGACCGAAACGCCGACCGAGCGCCTGAAGCTCAATATCTTCATTCTGGGCCGCGAATTGCGGGCCGACGGCGTGCGCGTCTCGGTCTTCCGGCAACGCCAAGAGGGCAGCAATTGGGTGGACGCGGCCGTCGATCCGCAAAGCCCGGTCAATATCGAAAACGCGATACTGGTGCGCGCGCGGCAGATCAGGACTGCCGGGCGCTGAATGTCGAATGCCGGTTCGGCAGAGAAGCGATTTGAAAAGCTTCTCAAGGATATAGCGAAAATCGGGCCGAACAGGCGGGCACTGCGCGCCGCCCACGAGTTATGTACAGCCTATCCGGGTCAGCCCGCCGCCTGGCATGCCCTTGGGGCTGTTGCGATGGAATGCGGCGATTTCGAACGTGCGCGTGACGCGTTTGAGCGCGCGCTCATTCTGGCGCCCGACGATCTCGATCTGTTGAGCCGCTTGGGCATGGCCTTGTCCGCTCTCGGCCAGCATGACGCAGCCGTGGCGACGCTCGAACGCGCCGTCACCAAGGCGCCGTCGGTGCCGCAACTGTGGAACAATCTCGGCAATGTGCGCGCCTTGCGCGACGGCAAAACCGCAAATGGCACGTCGGATATCGATGCATTTCGCCGTGCGGTCGAGCTCGACCCCGGCTTCAACCAAGCGCGTATGAATTTGGCGCGCGCCGTGCTCCAGCGCGGCGACATCGACGAAGCGCGCGGCCATTGGCAGCGCTGCCTCGACGATCCCACATTTAAGCGCGATACCGTGCTGGGTTTGATCGAGTGCAGCGTCGCGCAAGCGCAGAACGCGCAGGTGCAAACACTTGTGCGCGAACACGGCGCAATGCACGAACTTGCGCAAGACGCGCTGTTCTACGCCAATTACGACGACGCCTTGTCGCCGGCGGCCTTGGCGCAGCGCCACCGTGCGTGGGGTGCGCAGATTGCGCAGAGCGCACGCACGCGCAAATTCGTCCCTGTAAATCTCGGCGGCACGCGCGGGCTGCGCATTGGCCTGCTGTCGCCAGATCTGCGCCGCCATCCGGTCGCCTGGTTCGTACGCCCGCTGCTCGAGGCGGTGCCGGACGAAACGCAGTTCCATCTTTATTTCGATGCGCCCCGCGGCGACGCGATCAGCGAAGCACTCGCCGCGCGCGCAGCCGGGTGGCATCCAGTCGCCAATCTCGACGAAGACGATCTCGCCGCCAAGCTGCGCGCCGACCGCATCGATCTGCTGGTCGATCTGGCCGGGCACACGCAAGGCAATCGCCTGCCCGCCTTCGCGCGCCGGCTCGCCCCCTACCAAGCGACGTGGCTCGGCTATCCGCATTCCACGGGCTTGCGCGCCGTCGATTTCCGGCTCGTCGATGCGATCACCGATCCGCCGGGCATTGCCGAGGCCTTAAACACCGAAACGCTGCTGCATATCGACGGCTGCTTCGTATGCTACGGCCCGCCGGAGGACGCACCCGCCGTCTTCGAACGCGCGGCCGACGCACCCCTCGTGTTCGGGTCGGCCAACAATTTCCTCAAAGTCGGGCCTGCGACGATC